>JBDGQL010000193.1:0-7081 GCA_042219105.1 Karumarchaeum halophilus (SeqCode)
GCGCTGGCCCGAGCAGATATCGATTCTGGTTTCGCAACGTATCGCCCTCGTTTAGACCTTTCAGTGGCAGGTCCTCCGTGAGGACGGCGCTCTCGTCGGTCGTCGTCGAGATATCATCCCGGAACACCGTGACCTGCTCGGTGCTCGTGGACGGCTGGGAACTCATCCAGGCACCACCGAGTGCTGCCACGCCGGCGATGGCAAGCACGACAGCGATGACCACCCCGTACTCCACGAGAACGTACTTCGGGCGGTCGACGGTGGACATGATTGCCATAACTTGTATCCGGCATAAAAAGAGTGTTGGCATATTCCGGATTTTCGGGGCGCTGGCCGGGTGACAGTCGGCTACTCCGGTTGATCGTCCGGCGGCGGGGGCACCCGAACTGTCGGGTCATTGATACGCAAAGCGAGGTACGTCAGGACGAATCCGGCCGCGTAGCCGAGAAAATGGGTGTACACGCCGACAAAGCCGTCCGGTCGTGCCGGGTTCTCCGGGAAGCCCAGGCTCACTGCGAGAAAAAACACGACTATCCCGCCGGCCACGAGTTCGAACTCGACGGATCGGCCGGCGAGTTCGACGATGGTTTCGCTCGATATCTCCCGCCAGGCGTATCCGGCAAACGTCAGCGCGACGGCGCCGGCGCCGACCGTGAGCACAACCCGCGCCGGGTCCGCCGGGACGAGTCGGAACGCGATCACGGCGGCGCCGGCGAAAAACAGGGCCGGGGCGTGATCTAGCCGAACGTCGCCGTCGAGATGGCTGAGGTAGATGGTCTCGAACAGGGGAACCATCCCCACGAAGGCCATGTTGATTCCCGAGAAACCGAGCACCCGTCCTGGCGTGTCGAGCACGAGGTGGAGCGCGGACAGGGCAAAGGGAAAGGATAGCAACACCGCGAGAAACGGGACGAGGAAGGCCCGACGACGGTCCCCGAGGGCAGCCAGCAGATAGACGGTCGGGACGACCACCCCGTAGACCGCGAGGTTTCCGGAGAGGTGACCGGAGTCGAGGTGGACGAAGTGAGCAGCGTACGCCGAAACGACCGTCGGCGCGTCCGTGGAGAGCGCGAGCGATTCCCGGGTCGGCGTGGAGAGGGTGAACACGAGTACCAGGACGACCGGGACCAGGAGAACGGCGAGCAGGTCCACCGGATGAACCGCCTCGCGAAGCCGGGTGCGGACTCCGTCGTCCGTGGACATCGATTCACCTGGGTGCACCCGATCCAGACGGTTAACCCTGATGGGTCATCGGGAGAACACGCGCGCTTGGGAGTCAAAACTGGCCCTAATAAGCGACAGAATAGTTCTACAACCGATAAAAACATATCCCCGGATCACATAGGTATCCGTAGCCGGTAGACTCAGCCATGCGATTCCGCACCCGCCTGCTCGTCGTGTTCACGGTGTTCGGAGTCGCGCTTTTCCTCGTCGGGTCGAGTGCGTTCACCACGGTGAGCGCAGAGCGCACAGTGAGTGTCAACGTCTCCGATGACAGCGACGCGTTGCTTGAGATCACGCCACACAGCGGACCGAACGGAGCGTACGCCGAACAAACCAGTGGGGAACTTGAAATTTCTCTCGACAATATAAAAGCGACTGGCGTCAACCAGAACGCGAACACGACGCTGAGCAAGGTGTTCAACATCACGAACCAGGGCACCCAGACGACGGACGTGTACATCACGAAAAACGGGCCCAACGCCAGCCTGGTGACCTTCGAGGACGACAGCGGATCCCCGATCGAGGGGGGAGTGAGCAACGCGGTCAGCGTTCCGGTCGGCGGCACCGTCCAGGTGACGATCGTAATAAACACCACGGTACAGGACCTGTCCGGCGGTGACACGCTTTTGAACTCGATCACGATCCACGCCGAGGGGTGATACTGTCGGCTGTGACTCGATGAAAATCAATCAGGCATTTACTACGGCGGGTCCGGATCGGGATCCGGATCGGGGTCGGGATCCGCATTACTACACGAGGCGGGTGGCACGGGTTCCGGTTCGGGAGAGGGGTTCTGCTTTGCGTTCTGATCCCACTCATACCGGTACTGGTAAATGTACTCGTAGTCCCCCCTCTCGTAAATGTAACAGTATTTGTAGGTGTACGTGTAGCTACCCTCATCCGATTCGTCTTCGTTTTCAGTCACATTTTCCGTCTCCGGGCCAGTCGCTGAACCGCCGCAGTTCTCGTTAACCCGCTCGGCGGTGCCATCGCTCCCCACGGTCAACGTTCGACAGTTGAATCCGCCGGTCTGGGAGGGCGTATCGTCGACGGTGGCGGTATCGAAGTTCCCGTCGGCGTCGATTCCCTTAACGGTGAGCGTGTACTGTGTGCCACCCTGGATCCAGTAGTTCGGATCGTCGGGATAGATCGTGACCGCGGGGTTGCCCGTCGGATGGTACCTGTCACTCGGGGGGTTGCTCACGGTCTTCGATCCGACGACGCCCTGTCCGGTTACGGTCACCTCGAATTTGACCTTAGCAAGGTCGTTGTCGTTGTCGTCGTCCCTGACGTCGACCGTTTTTACAGTCCAGTTGTTGCCGCTGTTGCCCTGTGTCGGGTTGGCAGTGAAGTCCTGATCCTTGTTGGGTGCCTGGACCCGGACCGCTCGCTTGACCCTTCCGGGTTGGGACTCGATCGTCCCGCTCGTCACAAGCCGGAAGTCCGATCCTCCCACCTCGGTGGCGCTCACGTCGTAGGGGATCGTGCCCTGAACGTCCGCTTCGATGTCGACGTACTGGGCTACGCCGACCGGGAGGGTGACGACGACAGAGCACCCCGAGTTGCCGTCGTTGTTGTACAGGGTCCCGTTGCCGCAGTTTTGCAGCGTGACCCTGACGTCAATGTCTTGGCTGCCATTGTTTACGAACTCGACCAGCGGATCGCGGGAGTTCTTTTTCACCGTTTCCTGACGGATGACGCCGACGATGCCGTTACCTTCTTCGGCCGCGTCGATGGGCGCGTTCCGGTCAGCACCTACGAGGGTGAACGATTCTGAAGACACAAGCGAAGCCCCCCCTCCCGCGATGATCGCGATGCCGCCGCCGAGTTTGAGCAGGAACCCTCGGCGTCCGGACTGCCCGGAAGCGCGGGACGATCGGCGGCTTGGAGGCATCTCTACACAAACATAGAGTGTCACAGTATTAAAACACTACGACAAATACACCCGGACGTGACTCTGTTAAGCGCCACGACATCAAATCAATGTGTTCGGCTCGTGATACCCTGGGTTTGTGACGGCATGGCTCAAGCAAATCACGTCCGGGGTAAATGTACATCTAAATCAAAAAATCCATTTTTGATGGAACAGTTGATACTGTCGGCTGTAGGTTCGTGGAGGAATTCGCCACCCCGGGGTGTCGAATATCTCCATCGAGTCACAGCCGACAGTATGAATACCTGCGGGAGATGTTTCGTGGGGCGCTCCAACAGTGATGTCACATTAAAAAAAGCGCACTCATACCAGATCTCAAGGTCGAACGCACAACGGGGTCGGGCGTCCGATCACCCGCCGGGCTGTACTATCGGACAGACGTATTGATAATTCGAAGGCCCCCCGTCCTGGGGGTTCGATTATCAATGTCTCTGTCCGACAGTATACCTGTCAGTCCCGTGACTCGCCGCCGATGGATTCATTACCGCTCGCGGCGAAATTCTGACTAGTGTCTGACGAGCCGGGTGAAGATAGTGTGCTGCCAGCGGACGATGGCCCGTCCGAAGAGTTGTTGGAATCCATCGCTGCCGCAGAGGGGATTCCACCCGAGGAGGTCGTAGGGCGTCTCATATCGTCGTACTGGACGCTCACGGAGGTGTACGAGATGCTCAGCGAGACGGAGGGAGATATCGGCCTCGCGGCCGCGGGCGACATCGACCCGGGGCCAAGTGGCGTGGATGTGGGTGAGAAGGACGCCCCGGCAGTCGAGGAGGATACGCCGACGGTCGAAGATGACGAGGACGCCCCAACGACCGAGGATGACGGGGACGCGCCGACGATCGAGGACATCGAAGAACTCCGTGAGCGTCTCGATCGCCTCGAAGACGAACTCCGCGCCCAGAAGGAATCGCACGCGGACGTGGAGGCCGATCTCGGAAGCCTGACCCAGCGTATGGACGGCCTTGAGGCGGAACTCCGCCAACGGCAGTCCTCGATTACGTCACGCCTGGACGTGGAACTGGAGAACCTCGAAACGATACTGGGCTATCTCATCGATACGACTGACGAAATCGACCGGAATCTCAGCTCGGTTCTGCAGGAGTGGACGACGATCAAGGACAGCCAGGCAGAACAGGAGCGACTGGCCGAGTTCAAGCAGACCGCGAGCGAGCTCGGGGTGCAGTCGGGCGAGTGTGAACACTGTGGCTCCTCGGTCGACATCGGGGTTCTCCCGACGGCCGACTGCCCCGACTGTGGCGAGGAGTTCGTCGACATCGAGCCCACGACCGCCTGGTTCGGGATGGGTACCGACACGCTCGTGACCGAGACGGAGACGGCTATCGAAACGAGCGACGCTGAAGACGGGGGTTCGGACTCCGATGGGGGGGACGGCGGACTCCTGGACTGGTGACTGATCAGCGATCGATCTGGACTGAGCCGTCTTCTTCGACCCGAAGCTGTTCGTCGAACAGCGGCCTGTACGTCTCCAGGGTCTGGTGGTCGTGAGTGCCGTGATCCATGTGGTAGTGGGCGCGGACCTCTCCGGAGCGGACCCGGCCCAGAAGGACGTTGAGAAACCGGAAGACGGTCTCGGAGTCGACGGCATCGAGGAGGGCAGTCAGTGAGTTGAAACACACCGCAGTTTCTCCGTCGCCGTCCCACCTCGAGAGGTGCTTGTTGATCGTCAGGCACAGCCGCTGGACGTCGGTAGAGTCGCTGACGTTATCGACGCTGATTCCCTCGTCTTCCGTCGTGGTGACGATCTCGGTCGATCCCGACCGCGTCGCGTCGCCGACGTTGAGCATCGCGATGCTGTCGGGTAACGTGCCGAGGTGCCCCCGGAGGATATTGAGTCGCTCGTCCGGCGACTTCTCGAAGGTCACCAGCAACAGGTGCTCGGGCGGATCGTCTCGTGGCATCAGGAGGTTCGCACAGATTTCGTGATCGGCGGGACTGTGAGGCGGTCGTATCAACAGGAGATTCTGGACATCGCCGGTCAGTTCGATGATCGCCTCTGTCTTCGCGTCGGGTCCGAGGCGGCCGTCGGATTCGTCCGCCCGGTCGAGGGCCGTCCCGTCGATCGACTCGGTCACTGCCGGCGGCGTCTCTTCCGGCTGGACGGCGCCGTCGGAAGGGCTGGCTGCGGGAAAGAAGAACTCGGAATCCTCGTACGTCTTGGCGGTGGCCGGGCCGGACCCACCGTTCGATCCAACCGGGACGGAATCCTCGGAGGCGTGGCTGTCCCGATCCTGACTCCGCTGGACCCGGTCCGCCAATCCGGAAAGGGACGGGGTCGTCCCCGGGTCTGCCTGGGTGTCAGTGTCTTGTGGATCTTCGTACGTCACCGTTGTACATTATCGCGTTCTAAGTATTTAAAACCGGGGGAGCCAGTAGTGACGGCCTGCGATGTCCGTCGTTCATAACCAAACAGGCAGGCCATCAACAGGAGATAACGCGCTACCAGCGGTTTTGTGCGATCAAGCACAGCGACGATGACTTCGTTACACTACTGCACTCAAACGCTCGATTCGAGGTCAAAGAGGTCCTTGATGAGTTCGAAGTCAGTGTCACCCCCGACACAGGCGCTCAGCCAGGAGAGCCGGCTGATGAATCGAGAACGGACGGAGGTTTATTCCCGGAGCAGCATACTTCCATCGTGACCGGAACCTGGGCGAGTCTTTTCTCGGGCGGCAAGGACTCCTCGTGGGCGCTGTACCGCGCCATGACGTCCGATCGAGACGTATCCTACCTCGTCACCGTCCACCCCGGAGAGGAGTCGTACATGTACCACGTTCCAGCGACGCGGCTGGCGCGGCTGGCCGCCGAGAGCATCGGTCTGCCGCTCGTGGAGGTCGATCCCGAGGCGTTCGATGCCGAGGCGGTGACGGACTCGGGAGCGCAGGGCGACCGGGAACTCGCACCCCTCGAACGCGCCGTCGATGACCTCGACGCGGAGGTCGGCCTGGCCGGCGTCACCGCCGGCGCGGTCGAGAGTGAGTACCAGACCTCTCGCATCCGGGGGATGTGTGATCGCCTCGGAATCAATCTCTACGCGCCCCTCTGGGGCGAGGACCCCCGCGACCTGGCCGAGGCGATGCTTGATGCCGGCTTCGAGATCCGGATCATTCGGGTCGCCGCTCGCGGCCTCGACGAATCCTGGCTCGGCCGGACGCTCGACCGCGAGGCGCTCGACGAACTCGGCGCCCTCAACGAGGAGTACGGCGTCCACCTCCTCGGCGAGGGCGGAGAGTTCGAGACGCTCGTCGTCGACGGACCCCACATGGACCGCCGGATCGAACTGGAGTACAAACGCCACTGGGAGGGGACGAGAGGAACGATCGACGTGACCGACGCGTGGCTGGCGTGATGGACAAACAATAGTGACGTGCCGGTGCAGGCGTCCGGTCGTCATAATGTCTGTTGTAGTCTCTTACCGGTGCTCGCCGCCACCGGGGGTGGCGATCACCGGTAAACAGCTACAACAGACATTATCAGGTCACCAGGTCCTCCTCCTCCTCGTCGTCGCCGATCCGTTCGACGACCTCGTTGACGAGAATGACCTCGCCGACGGCCCTGACCCATCGGTAGGGGACGAGAACCCCCTTGGAGTTGTCCGCGTACGATCCGAACACGTCCGTGTTAACGTCCGTCACCGCGAGGGCGGTGACCGCCTCCTTGTCCAGGTTGAGCTGTACGTCCTCGACCGTTCCCACGTAGACACCGTTGTTCGAGTACACGTCGTGTCCCACGAGGGACGTGATTTCAGCGGGCTCGCCGTCAACGCTCATGCTCGCGGAAACGATGCCCGCCAACTTAAGCGTTCGCAGGCTGGCCGGGCGTCGGAGTCATAGCGTCATATACTGTCGGACGGAAGTATTGATAATTCGAAGGCCCCCCGTCCCGGGGGTTCGATTATCAATGTCT
>JBDGQL010000079.1:0-7043 GCA_042219105.1 Karumarchaeum halophilus (SeqCode)
TTCGCCGGGTACGGTGGAGGCTAATTCTATCAACAGTTCTGTCGACCCGTATATGCACGTTCGCGGGGGTGTCCATACGGTGGCATGCATATATACACCCGGACGTGACTCTGTTACGCGCCACGACACCAGATCAATACGTTCGGCTCGTGATACCCTGGGTTTGTGACGGCACGGCTTGCACAAATCACGTCTGGGTGTATATGAACTCAGTGGTTCTTCAACCTTGGAGTTGTGAGTTCTGAGTCATTCTCGCATCTGTCGAATATCGAGGGTGTATTTTGAGGCGTGCAAGATACAACGCGCGAATTGCTCGCTCCCTCCGGTCGCTCGCAATCCATGAAGAAAGCCTCCGATGTGTCCGGGGCGCGTCGCTGACGCGCCCCTCTGTACACCCAGAATGACGAGCGAGCGCGGCGGCGGGCCGGACGGCCCGCCAGAGCGCGAGTGGTAGATCACGCCCCTTCGTGGCGGTCAGGATGAACGAACCGCGAGCGAAGCGAGCGGTGAGTGAATCCTCTGCATGTTGCACAGTATTTCTGTCAAAACACGAGATTTTCCGCACCTCTCTGGAAAAATGGACTCATATACACCCAGACACGAACCAGTCAACGTGATTCTCTCTTGATTGGGAGCAAGGCATCGTGTTGACCCGAAATAAGCGATCCGTCTGTTGATCTAATCGTGTCTGGGTGTATAACTTGAGACTTGAAGAACCACTTAGGCGGTGATCGCCGCCACCGGGGGTTGCGATCACCGGTACACAGTGAGAACGGTCATTATAGGCTGAACAGGCGCAATACCACGCCGTTCACGGCGTGGATACGCGCCGTCACTTGTGGTATACTGTCGGACAGAAGTATTGATAATTCGAAGGCCCCCCGTCCCGGGGGTTCGATTATCAATGTCTCTGTCCGACAGTATACGGGTCGACAGAAGTCCTGATAGATATTCGCCGGGTACGGTGGAGGCTAATTCTATCAACAGTTCTGTCGACCCGTATACACCCTTATCACAAACCCAGGGTATCACGAGCCGAACGCATTGATCTGGTGTCGTGGCGCGTAACAGAGTCACGTCCGGGTGTATATACGGGTCGACAGAAGTCCTGATAGATATTCGCCGGGTACGGTGGAGGCTAATTCTATCAACAGTTCTGTCGACCCGTATACGGGTCGCCCCGTTTGCCATCGCGACCGTCTTCGTGGCCCTTCCCGGGCGTCCTCCACCCACAAACATTAATCTCCTCGTATCCATTACAGACCATGGCTGATTCTACGACCATCCTGCACGTCGACGACGAGCCATCGTTTGCGGAGTTGACAAAAACGTATCTCGAAGGTGAGAACGACCGGTTCGCCGTCGAGACGGTGACCAGTGCTGATAAGGGACTGGAGCGTATCACCGATAGACCGCCCGACTGCGTCGTCTCGGATTACAACATGCCCGGCATGGATGGCCTGGAGTTTCTGGAGGCGGTCCGAGACACACATCCCGATCTCCCGTTCATTCTGTTCACCGGGAAAGGCAGCGAGGAAATCGCCAGCGACGCCATCGCCGCCGGTGTCACTGACTACTTCCAGAGGGGACCCGGCACCGAACAGTACGAACTCCTGGCCAACCGGATCCGCAACGCCGTCCAGGCGCGACGCGAGGCCAACCGGGCCGACAGACAGGAACAACTGATGCGATTGACGGAGTTTGCCGGTGACACCGGCGGCTTCGAACTGGACAGAGAGACAAATACTGTCCTGCTGACGGCTGGCACCCGGCGACTCATTGGTCGCCCTGACCAACACGAAATCGCCTTGGAGGCGGCGCTGGAACTGTTTCATTCGGATGATCGGACAGACATCCAGCAAACACTCGACAGGGGGTTCGAGACGGGCGAGGAACTGCACGATACGTGGCGACTCCAGCCGGACGGCGGCGGCGAACGTCTTCTGGACGTGACAATTACTCCGGTCGTCGAAAACGGAGAGGTGACGAAGCTCCGCGGAGCCGGTCACGACATCACTGACCGCAAGGAACGCAAACGACAACTCCAGACCGAGCGGGATCGATTCCGGTCGATTTTCAATGACGCCTTCGACGCGATGGTGATTGCTGACGACGACGGGCAGTACATCGACGTGAACGAACGCGCAACCGAGTTGTTCGGTCTCCCGAAGGAGGAACTGGTGGGTCGGTCGATCGGGGAGTTTGCTCCGGATGAGTTCGAGATCGAGACGGCGTGGCACGGGTTCAAGCAGTCACAGCGAGACCGCGACACGTTCCCGCTTGTCCGACCGGATGAAACCGAACGACTCGTCGAGTACTCCGCCTCGACCGACATCGTGTCCGGTCAGCACCTGTCAGTTCTTCGGGATGTCACCGACCGCCGGCGGCGCGAGCGCCGCTTCCAGGCCCTCGTTGAGGAGTCCACAGATCTGATTACAGTCGTCGATCCCGACGGGGTGTACCAGTACGTGGCTCCCTCCGTCGAGCGTGTCCTGGGATACGATCCCGAGGAGATGGTCGGCGAGACGGCGTGGGAGTACGTCCACCCCGACGACCGTACAGACGTCATCGAGACATTCGACCACGGCGTCGCCGACTCGGACGCCACCCCGATCGTGGAATACCGCGCTCGCCACGCCGACGGGTCCTGGCACTGGATGGAGGCACACGGGAACAACCAACTCGACAATCCCGCTGTCGAGGGGTACATCATCAATATCCGGAACGTTACCGAGCGCAGGGAACGCCAACAGCAGTTGGCGCTTCTCGATCGGGTGCTGCGCCACAATTTACGCAATAAAATGAACGTCATTCGGGGAAGAGCCGAAATGATTCGTGACCGAACCACGAGCACTATTGCCAGTTCCGCCGAACAGATGATACAAAAGAGCGAGCAATTGATGGATACCGTAGACAAGGAACGGGCGATGGTAGAATTACTGCAGGAGCCCTCCCACCCCGAAGAATTCACTGTCGGGCCGGATATTCGAAGGGTCGTTCACAATCTTGAGTCGGAGTATCCCGAGGCGACAATTGCTGTCGAATGTGCTGATGACGTGACTGTTCAGGCGACCGAAAAGTTCAAACAGGCGATCAGAGAACTCGTCACGAACGCCATCGTCCACAACGACTCCGACTCACCCGAGGTCACCGTCTCCATCCTCCGAACTGCAGAGGGCGTCCGTATCGAGATAGCCGATACTGGCCCGCGCATTCCCGAGATGGAACGAGACGTTTTGTTAGGAAACGAGGAGCGAACACCGTTGGAGCATGGAAGCGGTCTCGGGCTGTGGCTCGTGCAGTTACTTGTGTCTCGCTCGGGGGGATCAATCGCGTTCAGCCCAAACTCCCCAACTGGCAATATCGTCGCGCTCGAACTACCGGAGTGAGGTCCGCCACAGGAACCGTTCATCGGCCTCTTCGGGCCGACCCCTGGAACGGGACGCATCGAGCCCCGGCGACACGAGCCGCTATCCTTTTGCCCGCGGCGTCCGAGTTTCCAGTCATGTTCGGAGGCGGCGGGATGGATCCGGCGAAGATGCAGCAAACGATGGAACAGATGGGGATCGACATGGACGAGTTCGACGCCGACCGCGTCATCATCGATCTCGCGGATGGCGACCGGCTCGTCTTTCAGGGCCCGGACGTCACGAGGATGGAGGCTCGAGGACAGTCAACCTACATGGTCGTGGGCGATCCCGACCGGCAGGTGGGCACGGACGAGGATCCGGAACTCGACGAGGCGGAGGCCGACGACGGCGCCCCGGAGATCCCACAGGACGACATCGACCTCGTCGCGACGCGGACGGGCGCCAGTTCTGAGGACGCCCGCGAGGCCCTCGAAACGGAGGACGGCGACCTCGCGGCTGCGATCGCCCGTCTGGAATGAGCCCCCGTCTCGCCCGCACGTGACGGTCCTGCTTGTTCGCGACGATCGGGAGTATCTCCTAAAGCCCGGTGAGGAACTCCAGACTGACCTGGGCGTGCTGACAGTCCCCGAAGATGTCGAACCCGGCGACCGCCTCGAGACGCACCTCGGCGAGGCGTTCACGGTCCGGGCGCTCCGCGGCCCCGACCTGTTCCATCACTTCGAGCGCACCGGCGCGCCGATGATGCCCCGTGATGTCGGGCTCGTGCTCGGCGAAACCGGGATCAGCGCCGGCGAACACGTTCTCGATGCCGGCACCGGGACTGGCGTCCTGGCGGCGTACCTGGGTCGGATCGGTGCTGTGGTGACGACCTACGAGTCCAACGCCGAGTTCGCGAAGGTCGCCCGGGACAACATGTTGCTTGCGGATGTCGCAGAGAACGTCGACGTGCGGACCGGCGACGTGACCGAGACGCTCGATTCCCTGGCCGATGGCGAGGCCTTCGACGCCATCACCCTCGATACGGCGGACGCTCCCGCAGTGGTCGAGCGTGCGCCGGATCTGCTCGCGTCCGGCGCCTCCGTGGCCGTCTACACGCCCTTCGTCGAGGACGCCCGGACGGTCGAGCAGACGGCCCAGGAGGCTGGACTCTCCGCGGAGACGAAAGAGACCATCCAGCGCCGCATGGATTTCGACGACCGCGGCTCGCGCCCTCAGACGACGGGGGTCGGCCACACTGGGTACCTGATGATCGGGCAGCTGAACTGACCGCCCTCCGATCGTTTTCGACCCCTCACATGAAACTTCCGAGGCCGGTCTGTTCCTGCCCCGAGGCCACCTCGTCCCACGACATGCCAAGCGCCTCGATCACGCGGGCGATCGGACCCTTGAGCGTCTTCTCCAGCATTTCGTCGTAGTCCACCCGGAACTCCTCGGGCACCTGGTCGGCGTACTGAAAGCAGATCACGTCCGGGTCACGCTTGAAATCCAGGTAGAGCGGGTCGTCGGTCACGTCGGGATTCTCCGCCTCGAAGCGCTTCCAGAAATCGGGGTGGACCTTCTCAAGATACAGCCGCTTCGGTTTCGATCCCCGGCCGAAGTTCGTCCCCAGAAGCAGGTTCGCGTACTTTGCACCCCGTACCTGGGCCGTGTCGGTCTCGTAGTTGTCCAGGCGCTTGCCGATCCCGCCGGGGACCCCGATCTCCTCTAAGTCGACGTCACCCTCCTGGAACCGCTCGATCACATCATGGACGTACTCCGTCACCGTCTCCGTGCTCTCGCCGGTGACGATCATCTCCAACACTTCCCGTTGAACCTCCTTCGTGACCGGCGCGATGTCGGAACGCTGGTACTCGAAGCCCGTGATGTCGATGTCATCGACGTCCTTGCCCTCCTTCCAGACGATGTGGCCGGCGTAGCGCTTCTTCTTGCCCGCCTGGAAAAACCGCCGGTACAGCTTCTCGAACTCGATCTGGAAGCGGTGGGTCGCGGCGTTCAACTCCTCGCGGGCGAACTCGTCGTATCTGTCGTTGATGTGCTCCTCAATCTCGAAGGAGCGCTCGATCGCCTCATCTTTCGGGGTGTCGCCGCCGAGTTCGAGCATGACGGAGTCGGTATTGTGGAGGACGAGTCCTCCGACGGCGTCCACGAAGTTCTCGTTTTCCGCGACGCTCAAATCGTACACGTACCCATCGTGGTCGCGTTCTTCGAGAACCGGATCACGACCGCCCCGGTAGTAATCGACCGTCCGGATCGTGTAGGAGTCCTTCGCGTCGCGGTACTTCAGGGAGTGCTTCTTGCCACGTTGCGTCAGGAGCGTCGAGAGCCCGGCGGCGAGTTCGCGGCTCGTCGTCTTGAAGTCGAAATTGCGCTCGGCGTACGCCTCGGAGTACCGCGGGAACTCCCGGGAGCCGTCGCCCTCGACAAGCACGTCGAGGAACAGGTCCTGCTGGTCGCCCGGCAGGTGGAAGACGAACGACGGGATGCGCTTCCCCCGCGAGGTCTGCCCGGCGAACTCCCGGAAGAACACCGCCGCGAGTTCGTTCATCATCTGGAGTTTCAGGGTTCCGTCGTCGTAGGTGACCTCGCGTTCCCCGTCCTCACCGTACGAAACGGTCCGGTCGCCTCCTGAGTCACTCGCGACGATGCCGGCCGTCGTGTTCTCGAACAGTCGGTAGTAGTCTTTCTGGAGCCCTTCGAGCCACTCCCGGCGGGATTCAGCGATGCTTGCGCCGAACCGACTCTCCGTTGTCTCGACCGTCGACGCGCTCCCCTCGGTGATGTACGCCGCGAGCAGGCGGATGAACGACGAACCATCTTCGGCCGTGAGATCGATCTCGCGTGTGAGTTTAGCGGTCGAATCAATCTCGCCGTGGTGTTCGTGCCCGAACCAGACCCAGTTCTCGTCGGCGTGGACGCGCTTCGATTTCGTCACCGCGTTCTCCGCGCCGACGCTCCGTCCGTCCTCGTACTCCCTCATGTAGCCCTCCAGAAGCTCGTACACGTCGATCGTCTCGACTGTCTCCACCCCGGAGATTCCGGGAATCCGGAACGGTTCGTCAACGTCTCCCGGGGGCGATTCGACGAACTCCCCGTCCTCCTCAACGACGTAGCTGTGATCGCGGGTCGTCGTCGACTCGCCGAATTTATGCTGGAGTCGGACCACCGGCTCGTCCGTCTCGTGGCGAACCACCTCCTCGATGGGTTGCCACTCGGCGTCCCCGTCGTCGTTCATCGAGAGCGCGTCCCATCCGGGGAGGGCTCGCCGCTCCTTCGGGAGATCCGCGCTCCCGGCGCGTGCGCCGTCGGCCGCGATCACCACCTCGGATTCGGCCCGTTCGAACAGTTCCTCGATCGGCTCGATCCTGACCCGACCCCCGGAATCGCGAACGACCACCGGACGGTCGCCGGTAACACTGTCCCCATATATAACTTCTTTGTTAAGTTCGTTCGCGGCCCGTTCGGTGAACTCGATCACCTCACGGTTCGTGGACGTGACGCCTGCACTCATTTCTCTGTCGTAGAGGCGAAAGCGATCCCACCCGAATACGCCATAGAGAGAGTTATGAGAAAATTGATATTTCCCGTTTCGCCCCGCTAACAGAGTGTGGTTGTCTTCTACCGTGACGCAGTAGACGCCGTTCTCAGCCGTGCTCCGAGAACCACTCCGATGCA
>JBDGQL010000054.1:0-7023 GCA_042219105.1 Karumarchaeum halophilus (SeqCode)
GAGAAGAGAGGGAAGCCGAAGAGCAAGAGGAAGAAGAAGCCACGGTTTCTTTATAAGCTGAACAGGCGCAATACCACGCCGTGAACGGCGTGGATACGCGCCGTCACTTGTGGTAACAGACCACCGTTCAAATACACCTCGGAGTTTCCCACGGTGACATTTAACTGACAGGCCGTCCAACCAAGGAGTAGGAATCGGTCGGAACGGAGCGGATTCCGAACCGTCCTACGGAGGCGGCCTGTCCGCCCCCAGCAATGAGACAGTATCCGAAAAACCAGTCGGAGAACGCCACATGCTCGAAACGTGTGGTCCGTGCCGACTGCTGATACTGTCGGCTGTAAGTTCGTGGAGGAATTCGCCACCCCGGGGTGGTGAATATCTCCATCGAGTCACAGCCGACAGTATGAAAGCACGACAAAACGCTACCCCCAACTCCACTGACGCCACGCCGGACGCCCTATGGCAAAAACAACACCGGGCGTCCCGATGCGGGTCGAGGATAGGGGTAACGGGGGTATTCCCGGTGGGCTGTCAAACCTGAAACTCCCACCGCTCGGGATTCCTCCGCGTTCACGCGGAGGAGGATGTCAACACGAGAAGCGGAAGGCGGGGGTATACTGTCGGACAGAGACATTGATAATCGAACCCCCGGGACGGGGGCCTTCGAATTATCAATACTTCTGTCCGACAGTATATGCGCTCGTATCTCTATCAGGCGGTCACGGTGGTCTCGTAGATCTGCTGTTGGGTCGTGGTGTCGATGATCGTGATCGTCACCTCGTCGCCGGACGCGAAGGTGTCCGCGTCGCCGGTGGTCGTGTAGGTCGTCGAGTTCGTTCCCCACGCGACGGTGTCGTCGCTGGCGGTCAGCGTGATCGTCGCCTCTTCCCCGACCGAGAGTACGTCACTCCCGTTCGCGTCGAACGTCGTCGTGCCGCCGGCTTCGACGATGAGTCTCGTTTCCGAGGAGTTCAGGCCGTCGCCGCCGGTGTGTTCGATCGTGATGCTGTCGGGATCGTCGGCGGAGACCGACAGACTCGCGCGCGGCGATGTCTCTCCGGTGCTGTTCGCCATGTCCAGCACGAACGCCCCGGTCACGGCCGCAAGCACGACCGTTATGCCGACCATCAGTATGACCCCGATCACTGGCGATACCGCCCTGTCGGTGCTTCCGTCGAACAGTCGTTCTCGTAGCGTCATGGTTCGTACGTCACCGACGACACGCGGCGAGACGACGGACGCCCCCGACGCGGAATATCGTGGCTCCGTCCGCGCCATCTGGCGCGTCGCTGTCCGGTGACTACGTCGTGTTTACTCGGTTACTATGATAAAATTACGCTATAATTGTATTAAATAACTTCTTATACTGTCGGTCATACTGTCGGCTGTGACTCGATGGAGATATTCGACACCCCGGGGTGGCGAATTCCTCCACGAACTTGTGACTGACAGTATCACTCGTCTTTCGGTTCCGGCCGGTCGATCGCCCCGGCGCTTCGGACGATGCCGACATTTCCGGGGGTTTCCCGGCTGATACGCTCGGCGATGGAGCCAAACACCACCTGCGAAAGGTCGCTCTCCTCGGACAGCCCCACACAGACAGTGTCGTAGTCCCCTACCGCCTGCATGATCGCCGAGGTGACGTCCGTCGTAACCACCACGACGCTCTCGTATTCGTCGGCGTTTAATCCGCCACGCTCGGCGACCGACTGGATCGTCTCCCGTCCCTGTTTCACGTGGTTGGTTTCGTCCTCTCCCCCCGGGGAGGACCGCTGGACGTTCAGGAGGATCGCGGTGGAATCGGACACGGTGGCGAAGTCGGCGGCCCGGCGGGCGGCGACGGGAGCGTGTGGACCTGACCCTGCCAGCGCGACGGGCGTGCCGATCGCCTCGTCTTCGATGGTCACGAGGGAGACATCACAGGGAGCCTGCGTGACGACGGTGTCGAGAGTCGAGCCGAACACGCGATCTTCGCGTTCGTGTCGTCCCCGCCACCCGACGAGGGCCTGATCGGCGTTCTCCTCTCGAATGACGTTGACCAGCGCGTCTCCTGCGTCCTCGGCAACGATCGCGTTCGTTCGGAGGGAAACGTCCATATCAGCGGCGATATCGCGAGTTGTCTCGAGCAACGCACGCTGGCTATCGAGACGGTCGGATGCGACGTTCCGTTCAGACGTTTGCGTGGCCTCGATCACATTCACCGCGATGAGTTCGGGGACTCCCTCTCTTGCGTGTGCACGTGCGGTGGCCGCCGCGAGTCGGAGTAGGCCCCGCTGTGTCTTCGGGTTCGCCACCCCCACGACGACTCTGTAGGAGTCGCCGGAGGTTACGGTGGAGACCGTTCCCGGGAAACGAGTTCGCACGTCCCGAAGGAGGCCGCCGAACGCCTCATCGAACAGACCCGGTTCCACGCCTCGACTTCGGGCGTATACGACGTACCAGACGACGCCAAGGAGGACGATCCCGGTGCCGACGAGTATGACCAGTTCGTTCATCTGCGAGATGACGACGCCGGTCATCACCACGCCAAGCGCCGGCACGACCGGATACAACAGCCACGGGATCTCAAAGTCCGGATCGTAGGCCTCGGGGTCAGCGCGGCGAAAGACCACGACGGCGACGTGGACGAGTCCGTACGTTACGAGAAAACTGAAACTCGCCACCTGCGCCAGTAGCTCGACGATTTTCTGGACGCGGAGCCCGGCGAGGACGAGCAGTCCGGTCACCGCGCCCGTCGCCATGATCGCCCGATGGGGCGTGCTGAACCGGCTGTGCGTGACGTTCAGCCGCTCGCTCATCAGTCCGTCCCGCCCCATGGCGAAGATAACCCTGGACGCCGCGAGAACCGACGAGTTCGAACTCGAGATAGCGGCGATGGCCGCCGCAACCGTGACGGCCGCCACCCCGGCTGTCCCGAACATGGTGATCGCGGCGACATCGGAGACGGGAACGAGCGAACCACCCAACTCGCCGTACGGGACTACGCCGGTGCTGATGAGCATGATCGCCACGTACAGGAGCGTGACCAGAACGACTGACAACACCATGCTCAACGGAATGAGCTTCCCCGGCCGTTCGATCTCGCCGGCGACCGTGGCGATGATCTCGAATCCGAGATACGTCACGAACACGGTGCCCGTCGTGGCGACGATCCCCGATGTCCCCGTCGGTGCGAACTCCTCGAGGTTGCCGGGTTCGATAAAGAATACGCCCAATGCGACGTAAGCGAGAACGACGACCAGTTCCGCCCCGATCATGATGTTCTGTGCGCCGCTGGACTCGTCGGTGCCATAGAAATTGATGCCGGTGATCAGCCCGAGTCCGATGAGACCCAACAGGACGATGAGCGCCCGGCCGTCGAGAAACGGGAGCGGCACGACGATGTACTGGCCGAAACCGATCATGTAGAAGGCGCTGGCGAACATCAGCCCGGTCCACATCCCCCAGCCGACGATACTTCCGAACAGGCCGCCGAGCGCACGGTTGACGTAGTGGTAGCTGCCGCCGGCGATCGGCATCCCGGTGGCCAGTTCCGCCAGCGACAGCGCGGCCAGCAGGGCGACGAAGCCAGCGATGAGAAACGAGATTGCGCTGGCCGGTCCTGCACCCCTGGCGGCCAGTCCCGGGAGGATGAAGATACCGGCCCCGATCATCGTTCCGCCGCCGAGGGTCATCGCCTCGAGGAATCCGAGATTCCGTTCGAGTTGTCCGGCGTCGACCGTCATGACGGGCCGGGCCTTGCGGGTCGTGATGGCTTCGGAGCACCCGGGAAGGAACTCGGCGGCGTAGTTTCGTTTATACTGTTGGTCACAAGTACGTGGAGGAATTCGCCACCCCGGGGTGGCGAATATCTCCATTGAGTCGTGACCGACAGTATTAGGCGTGTTGCTGTGTGAATCCTCCGGCAATCGGGACGATCACAGCCTGCAGGTCGTTTGTGTGGATTCGCGTACATACGTGAGCGGGGGACTTGGTTACTCGCGGGGGCTGGCCGCCGCGACACTTTTTGCCGCCCACGCAGGCGGAATCTGATCGTATCTAAATAGCATGGATGGGCTTGTAACAGTTGTGCCCGAGTCACACATGAGTCTGACAACGCGATGTCGCGATGCAAAAACACTGATCTGGTGTATACTGTCGGACAGAGACATTGATAATCGAACCCCCGGGACGGGGGGCCTTCGAATTATCAATACTTCTGTCCGACAGTATATGGGCCCCGCTAATCGATGTCTCGCACGATGAACGCCGGGTTGTCGACCTCATCGACGATGCGTGACGGGACGGTTCCGAGGATTCGTTCGCGAAGCGACGGTTTCGTCTCGCCCAGGACCAGGAGGTCGTACCTCGGCGCGAGTTCGATGATTTCGTCGTGTGGTGAGTCCTCCTCCGAGAGCTGCCAGTCGATCCGTTCGCGGTCGATTCCGGCCTCATCGAGACGGTCCACGGCACCGCGGACCAGGAACTCGCCGTGACTCGGATCGCTGTTCTCGGCGACGGAGTGAAAGAACGTGATCGATGCGTCGCTCATCCGCATGACGCCTGCGAGAAGCGAGACGATCCGTTCGAGGTTCGTATCCCCGCGCACCGGGACAAACACCGTCTCGATGTTCTCCGCCTCGCCCAGCGTCAGAACGGCATCACAGTCGTACTGGTTGGCGACGCGGTCGATGGTGTCCTCACGGTCGTGGGTGAAGACGAGAACGTCGGTCACGTCGACATCGCTGTCACGGAACGCGCCGGCAATCCGCTCCAGCGTCGCCGTTGCATCGGATTCGTGATCCTGCCTGAGTTGTGCGGGCGCCGCCTGGTCCGGAACCGGATAGTAGCCAAGAAGAACGACCTCGACTGAGCGACAGAAGTCGATGAGTGACTGTGCTAGCGGATCGTCCTCGGAGACGTCAACCGGCACGAGTATGACCGAATCGCCGCTCAGAGACATACACTGTTGTTTTGACCCTGACTATTTCGGAGTTCGGGTATCAGGGGACTCCCCCGACCGCTCGGCTCGTTCGCTCGGTGGGACGTCGAACTGCTTGAAAAACTGCTGAACCGCCTCGTCGCTTCCGACGATCGTCAGCTCTTCATCGCTGGTGAGTTCACTGGTCGGGTCCGGGTTGCCGGACAGCCCGGATTCGTCTCCAATGGCAATCACACGACAGCCCGTCCGCTCGTAGATACCCGATTTCGCGAGCGTCGATCCTGCGAACGAACTCGCCGGGACCCGAACAAATCGGACCTGGCTTGCCGGTGCCAGCACGTCCTCGCCACGAAGTTCCTTGGCGATCATCCTGGCGCTCACGCGGGGTACCGACAGCACGTAATCAGCACCTCCGCTCAGGGCTTTTCTGGTGGCGTCGGTGTCACTCACCCGCGTCAACACCTCGATGGTCGAATCCAGCGATCGTGCCAGCACCGTCGTCAGCAGACTCGCCGAATCGTCAGGGAGGCCGACGATGATCGCCTCCGCGCGTTCGATTTCTGCCTCCCGCAGAACCTCCTTCGACCCGGCATCGGCGACGATATCAACCCCGCTGTTGTCCTCGATATCGATCGTCACGGTGTCGATATCCGCCTCTTGGACGACCGAGTATGCAGCCTGTCCCACCTCACCCATCCCCGCGATGATGATTTGCTCGTGTCGTCGGACCGTTCGTGTCGGCCGAACGAAGTCGCTCATCTCCTCTAACGTGTCGGATCCTCCCGAAACCAGCAACACAGTGTTAGGACGGATCACCGCGTCCGGGTCCGGTGGCAGCTGCAACTCGCCGTCTATCCACGCGCCGATGATGTTCGCACCCGTTCGTTCTCTGATATCCGAGTCCCGAATACGCGTATCGACCAGCCGGCTTTCCTGATGAACCGGGATCTCGGTCACCTTGATATCAGACCCCACGTCGATCGTTCCCGTCAGCTCCGAGCTGAAGGAGGTGACCGCCTTTTCGGCGAGCTGGTGTCCGAGGACCTGGTGTGGCGAGAGAACGCTGTCGGCGCCGGTTTCCAACAGCACGTCGCGGAGGTCGCTGTCGTCGGTGAGCGCGATGATCTCGACGTCCGAGCGCAACGACCGCACCGTCAGGATCGTGTTCACGTTGGCATCCCCAGCGTCGGTGATGACCGCCCTCGCAGTGTCGATGCTCGCTCGCTCGAGGGCATCCGCGTCCTGTGGGGAGCCATGAATCGCGGAGTAGCCGTCGTCGGAGAGCGACCTCGCGTTTTCCTCCGAGGAGGAGATCAGCACGTAGTCTATGCCGAGTTCATTGAGTTCGTCGAGCAACACGATGGAATCACGCCGGTACTCACAGATGATGACGTGGTCCTCCTTGGGCGTGAGGCGGTTGTCGAGATTCACCTCGGCGCCGGTGAACAACGGGATGATGATCAGTCTGAGCGTGAAGAATCCGATCGCGATCCCGGAGATCTGGGTCAGTGAGACGAACAGAAACGTCGCCGGATGACTCCAGAGGCCCGAATCCTGGCCGTACCCGGTCGTCGTCATCGTCTGGACGACGAACTCGAAGGACGCAAATATCGACTGGTTTACACCCTCAAGCCGCGCCAGCGCGAGATTGTACGCGATCGTATACACGACGACGACCACCACGAGGCCGAGAAAATAGTACAGAACGAGCCGGTCTCGTCGGGAGAAATCAATTCCCCGTATCGACTGTGGGAGAGAAACCATATGAGACAACACATATATCGATCGGAATAAAAAATTGGCGTCTATCGCCCGGACTCCCGGGCATGTGGGATGCACCCACGGCCGTCTCATCCCGAATCCTTCAAGTATCACTCGGTAATACATCCGGGAGATGAGACGCCGTAAGTTCATCAAGAGTGCCGGTGTGGGTCTTGCAAGTATCGCACTGGCCGGTTGTACTGGTGACAGCGACGGGAGTACGGGGACGAACACCGACGAAAAAACCGAGACGGCAGGGACCGAACAACCCCTATCGGGTACGCTGAACGTGGCGACGTACGGTTCCTTCACCGGGGAGGGCACCGCGGGCAACTGGCTAA
>JBDGQL010000264.1:0-7006 GCA_042219105.1 Karumarchaeum halophilus (SeqCode)
GAAGCCCCACCCTCAGCGAGCGCGTCAGCGCGAGCAGGGTGGGGTAGTTCACGCCATTAGTAGTCCCCCAGAACCCCGAGTCGCCGTGCTCGCCGCGTCGCGTAATGAAAGACGAGATATCCGAGCCCGAGGTAGCCGGCGGCGACGCCGACGAGGAGTCCGAGATCGGCGAGCCCGAACTCCCACAGCCGGACGCCCTCGACCATCGACCGCTGGAGCATCGCGCTCCCGTGGGCCAGCGGGAGCACGCGCGTCCAGGGCACCTCGAACACCGGCGCCGAGATCAGCACGATGAAGCCGAACTGAAGCAGGTTCAGCCAGTTGCCGATCCGCTTGTACAGGACGGTGATCCCGCCGGCCGCGAAGCCAAGTCCGAGCACGGAGGTGATCGACAGGCCCGCGACCGTGATGACGGTGATCGGATCGAGACTGAGGCGCGTCCCCGTGAGCACCAGCATAACCGCGAGGACGACGGCGCTCGTGAGGAACGTCCGGACGACCTTGGCGGCCCCCTTCAGCAGCGCGACCGGGGCGAACCCGAAGGGGGTGGTGATGTGGCGCTCTAAGGTGCCCCACTGTACCTCGCTGCCGATGTCGTTGGACACCGAGGAGTACGCGCCAACAGAGAGCGTCCACAGAAAGTAGCCGACGATGATCCCCGAAAGCGAGTCCGTCAGTGCCTGCCCGGCCACGATCCGCCCGCCGTAAAACAACACCCCGAAAAAGAACAGGGCCACGACGACGCCGCCGATTGCGTTCGCCGGATACCGGACGAAGATCAGGTACTCCCGGTACAGCACCGCCCTCGCGAGGTGGTAGTAGGTGGCCGGGCGGGGGTCGGCGGCATC
Organism: Karumarchaeum halophilus (SeqCode); assembly: GCA_042219105.1. Lineage (GTDB taxonomy): Archaea > Halobacteriota > Halobacteria > Halobacteriales > Hikarchaeaceae > CAYSJP01. The sequence continues at coordinate 849 of JBDGQL010000264.1, forward strand.
GCTGGGCGGCGATGCCTCCTCACCACTGCCGGCTGTCGCAGCCGCGTCGGCGTCCCGGCTCACGGCGACCGCCTCCGCGTGTCGGCGTCTGGGTTCACTGTGACCGCCCCCGTGTGTCGGCGCCGTCCGGTTCCATGCCGGTCCGGTCGACGAACACCTCCTCCAGTTCCGGCTGCACAGTGTGGATGTCCTCCACCGTGACGCCCGCCTTCCGGAGCGTGTCCATCAGGTCATACAGGCCATCGCCCGCGGCGCCGACCTCGACTCTCGTGTGACCGTCGATCGATTCGACGGAACTCACCTCGAACCGCGTCCGGAGCGTCGCGACGACCCCGTCGTCGATGTCGGCGCTCGTGATCCGGACCGCGTCGCGGCCGTCCCCGGCAAGCAGTTCCGAAACGGTACCGTCGGCGACGACCTCCCCCTCGGCCATCATCACGACGCGGTCACAGACATCCTCGATGACACCCATGTCGTGGCTGCTGAGGACGATCGTGAGTCCTTCCTCGTGGGCGAGACGGCGGAGTTCACGCTGGAGCGTCCGAGAACTCTCGACGTCGAGTCCGAGCGTCGGTTCGTCGAGAAAGACGAGTTCTGCCCCGCCCGCGAGTGTGCTCGCAAGTGATACCTTCTGTTTCATCCCGCGAGAGAGATCCCGCACCGCCGTGTCGGCCTTCGCGGCGAGATCGAACCGTTCGAGCAGCCGGTCGTGGCGTTCGGCCACCGAATCCGGGTCGACCCCGTGGATGGTCGCGAAGTATCGCAGGTTCTCCCGAACCGTGAGCCGCCAGTAGTCGTTGCGGGCGCCCTCAAGCATCGCGTCGACGTCGGCGTACGCCGCCCGCCGGCTTCCGGCCACGTCGGTGCCGAACACCCGGGTCGATCCCGCGTCCGGAACGATAATCCCCAGCGCACACTTGATCAGCGTCGTCTTGCCGGCCCCGTTCGGTCCGAGCAGGCCGACGACGGAGCCGCGCTTGACGGCCAGACTCACGTCGTCGACCGCGAGGACCGCGTCGTCGCCGCTCCCGAACCGCTTTGCGATGCCCTCGATCTCGAGGGCAGGATCGTCCGAGTCGCCAGCGGCGTCGTTGTCCCCGACTGCAGCCGCCCCGGACCGCTCGCGATCGGTCACCACACTCCGTGCCATCACCACTGGTACGAACCGGACGCGGATATATCCGTGTTCGCCGGTACGTCGCGACGTTCGCCGGTAAAACGCGTTTTTGTATAGCTAGAGGTCGGTTGCACCGCGCCCACGATAGTTAGCGCCGACACACAGGCCCCCTCGGTGACACCAAACAGGCACGGACGATGTGTATACCGAAACACCATCCATCGAATCGGTTCGAACAGAAGCGGGCGCCGATCGTTTCCGGCTTCCCCGGGTCCGGGGGGCGATCGCGCGAGATGATCAGGGGTATCGCTCCGAAGGGAGTGCTCGCACGATGGGGTGACTGGCGATGATACGTGATGGTCTCAAGCAGGTGGTCGACGGCGTCACGAAACACAACCGCATCACCATTCTCGTGATGCTCATTCTGACCGGCGTCGTCGTCGCCGGGATTCCCATGCTGGACACCGAGAGCCAGGCCGGGGCGGACGCCGATGCCTTCGATGACCTAGAGCGGGTTGAGACGGCCGAGTACATCTCGGATAACTACGGAGAACGAGAGAACGCGAACACGACGGTAGCGACAGTGTACGTCAGCAACGAGAGCGGAAACGTCCTCTCGAAGGCGTCGCTTCTGGAGGGGCTCCGGTACCAGGAGGCCGTCAGCGACAACGCGTCCCTGCAGGCTGCGCGCGACGGTAACGGGATGGTTGGCATCTCGAACCTGATCGCGACCCGGGCCGCGGGGGTTGACGATCCGAGCCTCGAGGCACAGATCGAGGCACTCGAGTCCTCGAGCGCGGCCGAGGTCGAGAGTCTCGTCGCGGAGACGCTCGCGAACGACCCGCAGGCGCTCCGGTTCCTGCCGTCCGATCACGACCCCGAGTCCACGACGGCAGAGGACAGGCGCCTCCTGTTCACGATCGACACCGAGGTGTCCGAGGATAAACAGGAAGGCGCAACCGAGACGCTGTACGACGCCGCGAGCGATCGGTCCGAGGCTGGATTCTTCACCCTTGGGCCCAACGCCGCGGCGGAGTACAACGCGCACTTCACGATGCAGGCGACCGAACTGGTTCTCCCCATCGCGTTGCTTCTCATCCTGTTCGTGCTCGTGTTCGCCTACCGGGACCTCGTAGACGTCGTGGTCGGCATGACCGGGGTCGCACTGTCGGTTATCTGGATGTTCGGAATCATGGGCTGGCTCGGCGTCTCCGCCGGCACTATCAGCATCATCCCGGCCGTCCTCATAACCGGGTTGAGCGTCGACTTCGGCTTCCACGTGTTCAACCGCTACCGCGAGGAACGCGGCGATGAGGAGGGCATCCGCGCGCCGATGAACCGCGGCGTCAGGTACGTGGCGACCGCGCTGATCCTGGTCACGGTGACCGCCGCCATCGGATTTCTGTCGAACCTGGCGAACCCCCTGCCGGTCATCCGTAACCTCGGGGTTAGCATCACGCTCGGTGTGGTGTCGGCGTTCGTACTGTTCACCACGATCGTCCCGGCGCTAAAGATCAGCATCGACGGTCTCTTAGAGCGGTTCGGTCTCGACCGCTCGAAGGGAGCCCTTGGCCGTGGGCGGTTTCTCGCGCCGGCGCTGGGATCGAGCGTGCGGATCGCACGCCGGGCCGCACCCTTCGTGATCGTGCTGGCGGTCGCCGGGGCTGCCGCCGGCGGTCTCCTGTGGGCTGACATCGATCAGGAGCAGTTCGGCGGCGCCGAGGGTGACATCGCCGACTGGAAACAGGACCTCCCGGAACCGCTTGGCTGGGACACCCACCAGTACGAGGAACGAAGCAGCCACGTCGATGAGGCGTACAAACCTGCCGGGGCGGTCGATTCGACACAGTCACGGATCCTCATCGAGAACAACGTCACCGACGACGGTGCCCTCCAGGACATTCACGACGGCACCACGGAGCTGAGAGAGGAGGGCATCGTACTCGAAGCCTCCGGGAGCCCGCCCGTCGTCTCCCCGGTGACGGCGATGCAGGCGACCGCGGAGCAAAACGAGTCGTTCGCGGCGACCTTCGATAATGCCGACACCGACGGCGACGGCGTCCCCGAGGAGAACCTTGCTTCGCTGTACGACGCCTTTTATGACGCCGACAGCGAGATGGCGGGTCAGGTCATCGAACGCACCGACGGCGAGTACCGCTCCCTGCTGGTGACGGTGACCCTGAACACGGACGACTGGACCGATAGGGGAGAGTACGTGGACATCCTGGAAGGCGGCGCGGCCACGATGAGCGACGGCGGCGAACACGCCACCACCGTCGCGGGGTCGTTCGCCATCTCCCAGTCGCAACTCGATGCGCTCCAGTCGGGCATCCTGCTGACGATGTTTATCGCTCTGTCGGCGGCGATAGTGGTGATGGCGATCATCTTCAGGCTGATGCACGGCACCGCCACGCTCGGTGTCGTCGTCGCCGTCCCCATCATACTCGTGGTCGGACTCGTCATCGGCGGGATGTATCTGCTGGAGATTCCGCTGAACCTGCTCACCGCCCTCCTGATGAGCCTGGTGATCGGACTCGGCATCGACTACAACATCCACCTGGGCGACCGGTTCGCCGACGAACGCCGCGAGGGCGCGGACACCTACGAGGCACTCGAGAGGGCCGTCACGGGAACCGGCGGCGCCCTGCTCGGGAGCACCCTCACCTCGGTCTGTGCGTTCGCGACGCTGATACTCGTCCCCAGCCCCGGAATGCAGAGCTTCGGGTCCATCGTCGTGGTCGCGCTGAGTACGGCCTTCGTCGCGAGCGTGTTCGTGCTGCCCAGCATCATCGCGCTGTGGAGCCGGTTCACCGACGTCAGGTGGACCAGCGCCGAAAGCCACGAGAAGCCGACGGCGGCTGCTGAGGACGCCCTCACACAGGACTAATACTGTCGGCTGTAAGTTCGTGGAGGAATTCGCCACCCCGGGGTGGCGAATATCTCCATCGAGTCACAGCCGACAGTATAAAGACGACCGCGATCCCGAACTATCATACGCCGCCGACCGGTGTGTGGCGTATGGCGACCGACGCCACGCGACGCGTGATCGTCGACACCGACACCGCGGGCGACGACACACAGGCGCTGTTGCTGGCCGCGACCTCCGATCGTATCGACCTCGAGGGGGTGACAATCTGTGCCGGCAACGTGGCGTTCGACCGGCAGGTCGAGAACGCAAAGTACACCCTGGATCTCGTGGATTGTGCCGAGGAGGTGACGGTGTATGAGGGTGCCCGGTCCCCGCTCCAGAAGGACCACGACTTCGCGGAGAACGTCCACGGCGAGGGCGGGATGGGCGGCACCCTCCATCCGGACACCGGAATCCTGTCGGGAGAGCAACACGCCGTCGACTACATCGTCGAGACCGCCCGCGAGAATCCGGCAGAGATCACGCTCGCCTGCATCGCGCCGCTGACGAACGTTACACTCGCGCTACAAAAAGAGCCGAATCTGGGCGCGTTGCTGGATGAGGTATGGGTGATGGGGGGCAATGTAAACTGCCTCGGGAACGTTACTCCCGCCGCCGAGTACAACTTCTGGGTCGACCCCGACGCGGCATCGATCGTGATCGAGGAACTCGACGTGACGCTGTTCGACTGGGGGCTCACCGTCAGAGACGCCCGGTTCGACGCCGACACGCTGGCGCGTATCGAGGAACGTTCGACGCCGCTCGCGGAGTTTTTCCTGACTGTCTCCGAGCAGGTCCGCACGTTCAACCGGGAGAAATACGGCGAGGATCGTGCGACACAGCCGGATTCGGCGCTGCTCGCCGCCCTCATAGAGCCCACTCTGATAACCGAGTCGAGCACCTACCACGTCGAGGTGGACGAGCGGGAGGGGCTCACGCGTGGCTACTCCGCGGTCGACGAGACCGGTATCACCGACGGCGAACCACGGACCCGCGTCGTCGAAGCCATCGATGCGGATCTGTTCGAACGCCTGTTTCTCGCGATGCTGTTCACCGGATCGCCGGATTCCGCTCTCCCGGAGTGATGACGTCGACCACGTGGTTCGGTCGGTGAGACGCGACGCGGACGGGGACGCTGCCGGATTACCGAAGACCGATGACGACCCTACTGATCCTCGTCCTCGTCGAGTCCGTCCTCGGCGGGGGTGGGTGGTTCCGCGTCGAGGTTCAGCCTCTTGTAGGCGTACGCACCTAGGCTACCCAGTCCGGCGAGGCCGGCAGCCACACCGAATCCGGGGGCACTCGCGTCGACATCGTCGCCGGTGTCGATCGTCACCGCGCCGGCGTCGGTGACAGCACTGCCGCCTTCGGTGTACGGGGGGTCCCCACTCCCGTCGACGAAGTCGTAGGTCTGATTGTCGTTGCTGTCGCGGTGGGGCATCGCGATGAGCTGTTGTGTCTCCGTTAGCTGTTCGTCGAGTTCGACGATGACGTTTTCGTAGGATCCGGGAGCGAGATACTCGGAAAAGCCGACCACACTCCCCACCGCATCACCGTCGAGGAGCGACGAATCGTGCATGGTGACGAACCCGCCCTCGTCCATGCGAACCGAATCGACGGTCACTGTCGTCCCGTCCCGGGTCTGGTCGGAGAAGGTGACCGAAGCCGGCGCCGCCACGACGGTCACCTCACCGGCGTCGGTGACAGCACTGCCGCCTTCGGTGTAAGGGGGGTCCCCACTCTCGTCGACGAAGTCGTAGGTCTGGTTGTCGTTGCTGTCGCGGTGGGGCATCGCGATGAGCTGTTGTGTCTCCGTTAGCTGTTCGTCGAGTTCGACGATGACGTTTTCGTAGGATCCGGGAGCGAGATACTCGGAAAAGCCGACCACACTCCCCACCGCATCACCGTCGAGGAGCGACGAATCGTGCATGGTGACGAACCCGCCCTCGTCCATGCGAACCGAATCGACCGTCACCGTCGTTCCATCCCGGGTCTGGTCGGAGAAGGTGACCGAAGCCGGCGCCTCCGCGACCGTCACCTCACCGGCGTCGGTGACAGCACTGCCGCCTTCGGTGTACGGGGGGTCCCCACTCCCGTCGACGAAGTCGTAGGTCTGATTGTCGTTGCTGTCGC
>JBDGQL010000255.1:0-6877 GCA_042219105.1 Karumarchaeum halophilus (SeqCode)
CGGACAGGCCGCCTCCGCAGGACGGTTCGGAATCCGCTCCGTTCCGACCGATTCCCACTTCTTAGTTAGGTGGCCTGTCAATTAAAATTTACGATTGGAAACTCAAGGCAGCCGTTTGAGCGGTGGACTGTTGCCCTTGGGTGACGGCGCGTATCCACGCCGTGAACGGCGTGGTATTGCGCCTGTTCGGCGTATAGTCGACTAATCGCCAGAGGGAAAATTGATTGGGCTCTTACCGAAGACAGCGAAACAGCGGTATCTATCTCGAAATTAGAGATCGGGTTGTGGAAAATATAGACCAACGAGTTATCCCAGTCTGTTGAACGTAATTATATATTGTTAGGAATGCAGTGACACATAGAGAGGATTCATTCACCGCTCGCTTCGCTCGCGGTTCGTTCATCCTGACCGCCACGAAGGGGCGTGATCTACCACTCGCGCTCTGGCGGGCCGTCCGGCCCGCCGCCGCGCTCGCTCGTCATTCTGGGTGTACAGAGGGGCGCGTCAGCGACGCGCCCCGGACACATCGGAGGCTTTCTTCATGGATTGCGAGCGACCGGAGGGAGCGAGTATATTGCTCACTCCGACTTCTAATGTATCTAAATTTGATAGGATAGAATCGCCATCTATGCGCGTTACATCTTGCACGCCAACCAGTAATAATATCGCTAATCTGATCGTTGCTTCGATCAGCTAGGGAAGAGCCTTGATTGAACCGGAATGAGGGGGTGCAAAGCGGCGTGTCAATTTATATCCCCGTCCACGCAATCAGACGTATGGACCTTTACGACGACCTCTACGAACTGTACGAGGAACACGATACCGACACCCTGCGGACGCTTCAGGATCTGGTCAATCTCTACCCGCTCGTGGAGTCACCGGTGGCACTAGACCGCTGGCAGTCGATCAACGAGGACCTCACTGAGTCCAGAGCCCGGATCGAAGCCGCGTTTCCGGACTGTGGGCCGATTTTCGCGGAGCTTGCAACCAGAGCCCGCCAGGAACAGGCGTTCGCCGGGCTCGACCTCTACAACAAGTACGGCCGCGCGGTGAACGTGCTCGTTCTCGACGTCGACGAAACGCTCCGTTCGACCGGGAGTACGGACAACGAGATCCCACGTGACACGCTCAACCTGCTCTCGATGTTCCACGAGGAGGGAATGCCGATCGTCATCTGCACCGGCCAGACCCTGGAAAGCGTCAAGGGGTTTGCGATCCAGGGCCTCGGCAGCGAGATCATCCACTCGGGAAATCTCAGCATCGTCTACGAGACCGGGATTGGCGTCTTCACGCCGAAACACGGCGCCGACAGCAAACAACTCCTGTATGAGGACCTCGACGAGGAGATCCAGCAGGTCTTCACGGACGTCAGAGGGCGCATTCTCTCGGAAGCGCCCAAGCGACTCCGAAGTGGGTGTCACCTCCAGGGCAACGAGTTCAACATCACGATGAAGCCGAACTTCGAGACGGGGTCGGACGACGCGACCGCGGTCATCGACGAGGCGCTGGTCTACGAACTCGACCTCCTCGGCGATGCCATCGCGAACCTCGGCGTCGGCGCGGGCGACGGACCGGGCGTCTCGACCTGGACGCGCGCCTACTACGCCGAGCAGGACGCGGAGATCCGGGCGGTGCTGGCGGACCAGGATCGACTACCCGACCTCGACGCTAGCGGGATACCGGCCGACATCGAAGACCTCCTCGAACGCATCGACATCGGGTACTACGAGGGTGATGCGGCCGAAATCGGCAGTCGCGAACTGAGCAAGGTCGTCGGCGTCGAGGCAGCCCTGGACGTGCTCGGTATCGAGGACCCCTTCGCGATCGTGATGGGCGACTCGAAAAGCGATCTGCGGGTCATGCGCTGGGCGCAGGCCAACGATGCGGGCATCGGTGCTGCCCCCGAACACGCCTCCGAGAGCGTCCTCGAACACGTCAGGGAGACCGACGAACTCGTGTTTACCGAGGGCCGGGCCGGCGACATCCTGCGTACGGTCTACGCTCTCAACCGGTTCGCCGATCTGGGCTGATCGCCCGCCGACGGGCGGTAGCGGAACCTATACACCCGGACGTGACTCTGTTACGCGCCACGACACCAGATCAATGCGTTCGGCTCGTGATACCCTGGGTTTGTGACGACACGGCTTGCACAAATCACGTCCAGGTGTATAGCCACTATACGGCGGCCGAATACCTTTACCGGACCCTGTTCGGTAATTCGATTTCATCTGATCGATCGTAGATTAGCGCTTGGATTATCCAGCCATTTGCCCAGTGCAGTGAGAAGCCGATCTATCAATACGAGATAAATATGAGCTTCGACACGGTCTCTGCCGTGGCTTCGAAAATCGAGGCGTTGATCATCTTCTCTGAGGACGGTGTGAAAGCGTTCAGCAGCTAATCGGCCGCTGAACTCGTCGTCTATACACCCGGACACGAATAGTTCACCACGCAGGTTGATTGTTCCCGGTCAAAATGATGTCTCCCGGCCAAACAAGCCACAGTCACGTTGACTGGTTCGTGTCCGGGTGTATAAATCGTCGTCCTCGATCCATTCCAGATTGGCTTCGCCTTGATCGACCAATTTCTCAATGCGATAGTCGTAGTCCTCTCCGGTATTTCGTGGATTAAACGTCGAGATCGGACGGATGTCCCGATCGAGACAATCGTAGTGGTACTCAAGGGTATCAAACCACGCGTCGCCGAGAGTCTGGGTGACGCTGGTGTTGTCGGTCAGATGATCAAGTCATTCGAGGATCCGTAGCCGTAGTACGGTTCGTCTTCGATGTCGTCCCACCCCAACGAACCATCAGGATCATCTTCTGAGCAGGGAAGATCGGTTGCGTCAAGCCCGAAGGTGTCGCCGTAGATACCAAGCTGATCAGGTTTTGAGCCGATCTCTGATGGCTCGGTAGTTGAAGATGTTATCGGCGACACAGAGGAGGAGGCCCTTGAGCATGCTGGAACGATCGTACTTGGGATTGCGGCCCGGACCGTTGTCCGTCCAGTCGTCAAGGAATGTGAAATCAAGCGCCGAACCGGAGGCCTCCTGATGCCTCGGAACGTGAAAACAAATTATTATGTATGCCAAAATAATATATTACAAAGCATTCTCCGCTTGGCAACTTTAGTATAAAATAAATAATTATTTTGAAGAGATTGTTGAGAGACTCAATCTGGGGCATGAGAAGTGCTATCGACCAATTTCAAGATGCACTCAGCTGGCCAGAGGAAGATAACGAGAAAAATTACGGTAAAATAGCAATATTTTACGGTAAAAACCGATAGCTAATTATAAATTAAAGTTAATTACTTTTAGTAATTGTACCGCAGTATAGCAGATTTCCAATCAAGAAATATCATTCGAGTTTAACTAATGTTGCCAAGCGGAGAGGTAATCAGACTGAGATGTAGAAACACCTCTGAGGAGAGCCGAGGTTATTCACTTGGCGTAGTTTGCTGTTCGAAAGCCCCTTTCTACTGTGCCCTCATAATGTCTGTTGTAGCTGTTTACCGGTGATCGCCACCCCCGGTGGCGGCGAGCACCGGTAAGAGACTACAACAGACATTATCAGAAGATGCATTCAGCAATATCACGGGTGATTTTCCCGATAAACGATGTCCAATCGGACCGGTCGTGTCCAGCTGTTTCATGAAATTTCATAATACAAATGGATGTTTGAATCTTGAGCGGTATTTAGTACAGTGGCCCTCTTGATTCAGATATGGGATTGACGAGACAACACTGCCCGCTCCGGATTGAACAGCATCGCCATAACCACATCCACCAGACATCCAAGGTGACGCGGGTCAATGCAGCGGCGTGATTTCCTCGGTGCTGCCGGGGCCGTTGCCGCAGTTGGACTGGCCGGATGTAACTCCGTGATCGGGTCGGAGGACCCAACCCCAACCGACTCTGAGGAGCCTGTACACACTGTGAGCGTGTACTTGAGTGATCGTGAGCTCACTCATGAGGTAATCGTGACAGTCAGTGACGAAGCTGGGTCTACGTTGTTCAAGAAGGAGTACAGTCTCTCGGATAGCAACGAATCTGATGAGGACGCCACATTCCCCGCATTAGATGACCCCGATACTGTCATGGTGGCGGTTGATGGGACTCAGTTCGAACGCGACTGGCCGGGGTTCGAACATCCGGAGCTGCCCTGTGATGAGCCAACCCACGCGGGGATCGAAATATGGATCGAGGAAAGCGAGGACGGATCGCCGGCGATCCGACTGGAAGTGAACTGTCAGTCCGTGAGGATAGACGGACAACCTGCGTGGGGTCCCCACCCCCGCTAGTCGTGATGGTTCGATTAGCGGTCGTTTTGGCGAGTGAGCGACTTGGAGGTTGAGTTCAGCAAGAAATTAGAATATGCTACGTATTCAAATCCCGGCAACTGGGTGTATCTAATTGTACTCTGGTGAGACATGTCTGCCGTGCGTCTGACATATGTTCCAAAACTGATATGAGAGTGATAGTGGCCAAACAGGGCGAAATCAGACGGTACAGCCGGTATTCGTAGCGTTTGTTTGAACAGACGGATCGACAAGGCAGGTCATGATTGGACCAGAACTGGCAGCCGTTGCTCACGGTATGGAGATGATTCCACAGCTGGAAGGGGAAGTCGTTGTGATGACGATCCTGGAGAAAACGACGGTACACATCTTTGGCCGTCTAATTCCTGATTATTGTTTATGCATAGAATGTCAGCTACGCGTCAGACATTACTCGCCAGAGTACAACTAAGATGGCGATTTAAGCCTCCAGCACCTCTAAGTTGCAGTCGGACATCGTCCCTATATGGAAGCGAAGGAGTACGCGATTCTGTTCGTGTTAGACGTGATAGCGACGGTCGTTGGAATATTCGCGTATCTCGGTCTCGGTGGCTCGTTCTGATCAGTGAGGAGACTGAGCGTTCTCCATCTGTATGTATCGGATCAACCGAGCCGTGAGTGACCATCGTTGGTGACCGATACGCGCCGTGTATCGGTCACCCCACTCGTGATGATTTGCTTGGAGGTCGCGTCGGTGATCGACTAAGACATATCATCGCCACTTGTCGCGGGTCTCGGTTCGGCAGTGTAATCCGAGGACCGAGGTGTTCGCGAACTCCTGGATCACGCGCGGGTCGTGGTCCTCGCGAGCGGCGTTGATGTTCGCCTCGGATTCAATCAGGTGGGTGAGCCCGGTGTCGATCACGTCGGCGCGCCACCGTTCTTTGTCGATGTCGAGGACCTCGCGGGCTTGGTTCATCTTGTGCTCGCGGTTCTCCGTGTCGAGCCGGTATCGCATCGGGTTGGGCATTTTTAAACTCTAATTACCGTTATCGCTGTTTCGCGTTCTATTCCGTTCGCTGGACGGTGTTCGTTTATATACACCCGGACGTGATTTGTGCAAGCCGTGCCGTCACAAACCCAGGGTATCACGAGCCGAACGCATTGATCTGGTGTCGTGGCGCGTAACAGAGTCACGTCCGGGTGTATACGGGTCGACAGAACTGTTGATAGAATTAGCCTCCACCGTCCCCGGCGAATATCTATCAGGACTTCTGTCGACCCGTATATGTGCATTTGAGTCGGCTTCTCACCGACGACACCTGCCGAGGACCGGGCTCAACACGCTTCTGTCGAAAGTTCCTGCGTTGACCGGTGATTGATTAGGCTGTGTGCCGAACTAAGAGCGTGTACGACGTTATCATCGTGCCGGTTGACGGTAGCAAAGCGGCCGGGGACGCCGCCGATCACGGCATGTGTCAGGCCGCTGCGCACGACGCCCGGTTGGTGTTTCTTGCCGTCGTCGAGATGTCCGGAACCGCGGTGCCGGAAGCCCGCGAGGGCGAGGCGCTCGAGGACCGGCGGGCGACTCGACGCAACGAGGTCGAGTCGCGGGTTGCGGAAGCCGAATCAGCCGACGTTGACGCCGCGGGTGTCGTCGAAACGGGTGTCCCCTCGCGGGTCATCCTGGAACAGTCGAGCACCCGTGATGGCGACCTCATAATCATGGCCACCAGCGCTCGCTCCGGTGTCGGGCGGTTTCTGTACGGAAGCATCACCGAACAGGTCATCCGCGACGGTGACACGCCGGTACTTGCGATCCAGCGCTGACGCGTGTCGCGCTCCATCACTCTCTGGCGTCCGCGAGAGCGACCGTTGCCGGCGCGACGAAAAACCAGAAGGCTGCGATGAGCAGAAACCATGGGTTCGATAGTGCCATGCTAGTCATGAGTGACATCATCCCGACGAGCACCGCGCCGGCGACCAGGAGTTGGTACGGCCGGGCGAGTCCGGCGAACCACCTGAGGATCTGCTCGGCGTCCATGGTTGGTATCGACAAGGCAACCGTTAGACTGTTTCGGCTCTTAATCAGTATACTCATTCAGTCACAGCCGACGGTATCATAATGATTACTCTCGTCTCTTCCCGCCGGTCGCCGCCAACGGGTGTGGCGATCGGCGGTAAACACCTATGGAAACGCTGCTGACCGATCAAACCACCGGGTGGGATATATTTGTTTCGGATCCTCTCAGCTGACTGACCTCTGTTGACGACAAACCGCCACACGGCGATCCGATTGATCGCTGATCGTCCGGCAGGCGGAGGACACGTGACTGCTGTAGCTGGTGCTCTCTGTTCCCACGCTCGCCCTCGAGGGCCCCCGTCGGGTGGCCCTCAGCCCTTCTGGTTTATGCACTCACCCCCGGTGGATCGTACCCCTCCCCTCGGTCGAGCATGTGGTATACGGGTCGACAGAAGTCCTGATAGATATTCGCCGGGGACGGTGGAGGCTAATTCTATCAACAGTTCTGTCGACCCGTATAGTTGTACTCTGGCGGGTAATGTCTGACATATATAGCCGGATTGCCAATTTGAATGG
>JBDGQL010000002.1:0-6877 GCA_042219105.1 Karumarchaeum halophilus (SeqCode)
TCGGACAGAACTGTTGATAGGATTCGCCTGCGCCGTAGTGGGTGAGCAAATATTATAACAAACGAGCGTTCGTGTACTGTAAGGGAGTCCCCCATGAGCAGTGAAGACGGGGACCAGTACCCGAAGACCAAATATGACTCAGGAATCCTATAATGTGTTTTCCACCTCGGAGCGCCCAGTCGGGACGTGGATCTCGATCGGTCATCCGGTCGTCGCCGAAGTAACAGCTGAGTTGGGACTTGATTTTCTGCTCATTGATCTCGAACACACGCCGATCGACCTCCAAACTGTTGAAAACATGATACGGGCCGTCGAAGCGACCGGATCGGAAACCCAGGTCGTCGTCCGGGTCGCCGACAACGATCCGGTCCGGCTCAAACAGATCCTCGATACGGGAATCAGTACGGTCATGGTTCCGATGATCGAAACGAGCGGGGAGGCCCGAGATCTCGTCGACGCCGTCAAATACCCGCCAGAGGGGATACGGGGTGTTGCCTCCGGCAGGGCCACCGGCTACGGACGCGACTTCGAGGAGTACGTCGAAACGGTCAATGCTCGGATTAGCACGATCGTCCAGGTCGAGACGCTAACCGGACTCGAAAACGTTGAAGAGATCGCCGACGTTGCTGGCGTCGACGCCCTTTTCGTCGGCCCGTCCGATCTCTCGGCGTCATTAGGTTTGTTCGGCGATCGGTCGGCAGACGAGTTCGATGAAGCCGTCGAACGGATCGTCGCGGCGGGACGGAGCGCTGATGTACCCGTCGGGACGCTCTCCGTGGACCCGGATGGCATCGAACGGTGCGTGCGACGGGGGTTCGACTTTCTCATCGTCGGAAAGGATACTGCATCGCTGGCTACGGCCACGATGGATGCGAAAGACCGTTTCGAACGCGCGATCGATCAGGAGACGCCCGCGGAAACTGAATAGTCCCACGATCACCCCGTTGAGGTTCCCAGCACGGACTACCGAAATCATTATTACGGTCTCCGACCCGGTGCTGATCCATGCAGGCGCTCGTTCTCGCCGCCGAATGGAACCCTCCAGAGGGCGTCCCACGAACCGACAGGAGATCAGGGCGGGCTGTAAACGCGTCCAGGACGTTCCGACACCCCGAACTCCGGATCGAGGAGCGCGACCGACCGACGCCGGGTCCCGAGGAGGCGCTCGTCCGGGTGCGGTACGCCGGTATCTGCGGGAGCGACGTGTCGCTCGTCGAAACGGACGAGGAGGGGTACGTCCACTACTCCGCCTACGCCGACCTCCCGAACGTCATCGGCCACGAGTTTGCCGGGGAGGTGGTCGACGTCGGCGGCCGGGTCCAGGGGTTCGCCGCGGGGGACCTCGTCACCTCGGAAGTCACCCAGTACTGTGGCCGGTGCCGGACGTGTAAGGCCGGCCACCGCGCCCACTGCGAGAACTTCGAACAGCTCGGGTTCACCGTCCCGGGGGCGCTCGCGGAGTACGTGACTGTCCCGGAGACCCTCCTCTGGGACCTCGCCCCGCTCCGGGAGCAGTACGGCACCGACGAGGCGGTCCTCCGGGCGGGGGCGACCGTCGAGCCGACCACGATCACCTACTACGGGCTGTTCCGGCGGGCCGACGGCGTCGATCCCGGCGACTACCACGTCTATCACGGCCTGGGGCCGATCGGGCTGACGGGCATGAACGTCTCTCGGGCGGCGGGCGCGGGGGCTGTCGTCGGGTTCGAACCGGTCGAGGAGCGCCGGGAAATCGCGGCGGATCTTGGCTTCGAGCACGTCTACGATCCCACGGAGGTCGATCCCGTGGAGGTCATCGGGCGGGTCACGCGGGGCCGCGGTGCCGACGTCCACGTCGAGACTGCGGGTGCCGTGGGCCAGACCTATCCCGTGATCGAAGACACGCTCGCGGAGGGGGCCAGCGTCGTCCACATCAGCAACGCGACCGAGGATCCCTCGATCGCGCTCCGAAAGTACCAGGGAACGAGTGCGCAGTTGTACGGCTCCGAGGGCCACACCGGCCGGGGTGTTTACCCGCGCGTGATCCGGCTGATGGCCGCCGGGCGGATCGACAACCGCCCGCTGGTCACCTCGGAGTTCCCGCTGGAGCGGGCCGAGGAGGCCGTCGCGCGAGCCGCCGAGCGGATCGACGGGAAAGTGCTGGTCGAGATCTGACTGGGCCGCGAGGGGAAACCGGTCCGCCGAATGTTCCCCCGAAACATACAACACTCGACACGGTGAGGGAGATACATGCAGATCGGAATCGTTGGCTGCGGGACGGTCGCACAGACGATGCACATCCCCCACACCGTGGAGTTGCCGGAGACGGAACTGGTCGCACTCGGCGACCCGGCGACCGGCCGGGTCGAGACCCTCGCCGACCGGTACGGCGTCCGGGGTCGGTTCAGCGACGCCGAGGGGATGATCGAGGAGATGGGCGAGGAACTCGACGCGGCGATCGTGCTCACGCCGATGCAACACCACCTCGAGGCGGTCGAGGCGACCCTCGGCGCCGGGGTTCACACCCTGGTCGAGAAACCGCTGGCCGCCTCCCTGACGGACGCAGACCGCCTGGTGGCTGCCGCCGAGGAAAGCGACGCGACGGCGATGGTCGCGTACATGAAGCGGTACGCCCCGGCCTACGAGCGAGCGCGGGAGGTCGTCGCCGACCTCGACGGAATCGACCGCGTGTCCGCCTACGACGTCGACCCGGACCACGGTCGGATCCTGGGGGAGGTGTACGACCTCGTCGGCGGATCCGTGCCGGACGCTCTCCTCGAACGGAGCAGCGAAATCAGGCAAAACGACGCGATGTCGGCCGTCGGCACCGACGACCCGGACCTCGCGGCGGACTACAACTGGCACCTCGAACACGCCTGTCACGACGTGAACCTGCTCCGTGGACTGTTCGGCGAGGTCGAACGCATCGACCACGTCGACCTGTACGCCGAGAGCAGGTACGCGACCGCCCACCTTCGCTACGAGGGCGACCTGCGGTGTGTGCTCCACTCGGGCGATTCCGACCGGCGAGAGTTCGAGGAGTTCATCCGCGTCGATACCCCCAGCACGGCCGTGACCCTCGAGTATTTCAACCCGTTCGTAAAGAACACGCCGGCAGAACTACGGGTCCGCCGCGGGACGGAGGAACTCTCCGATGAGACGTTCCGGGGGTCCTACGAGGAGCCGTTCAAGCGCGAACTCCGGCGGTTCGTCGCGTGTGCCCGCGGCGACCGCGAGGTGTCGACCACGTTCGCGCAGGCCCGGGCGGACGTCAGGCTGATCGCGGACCTGTTCCGGGTCGTCGCCGGCGAGACGCCGGTCGGCGAGTACGCCGGCGTTCCCTGATTATCAGGCCCACTCCGGCCAGCCCTCATCGAGCGCGACGGGGATGGACCGGCTCGCGACGTCGGCGGCGAACGCCCGCGAATCAGCGCGGAGCTCCTCGAAGCTATTGTAGTGGATCGGGACCACCAGTTCGGGGTCGAGGTCCACCGCTAGTTCGGCCGCCTCCTGACGGTTCATGGTGAACGACCCCTCGATGGTTGGCAGGAACAGCGACACGTCGAGGTCCGAGTGGTCCTCGATAACGTCCGAGTCGCCGGTCCAGAAGACGGAGGTGCTATCGACGGTAAACCGATAGCCACAGCCGAACTCGCGGGGGTGTATGGGTGAGCCATCAGCCCCGACCCGGGGGCCGTCAGCGTGGTTGTACGCGGGGAGGACGTCCACGTCGACGCCCGCGACCGACAGGTCGTCACCGTAGGCGACCCGCCGGACGTCGTAGGGGAGTTCCTCCGGGGCCTCGACGTTGCGGTCGGGGTTTATCTCCTCGGCGTCGACGGCCTCGTAGACCAGGACCGTGGCGTCGTCGTCCGCAACCCGGCGGATTCCGTCGGACTGGTAGTGGTGGTCGTGGGTGATCAAAACGAGGTCGCCGTCCTGAGCGTCGTACGCCGGACCGCTGGGGTGTGGCACTCCGCCGTACTGTTGTTCCCAGGTCCCATCGAGCGCGCCGTACCGTCCCGGGTCGACGTAGACGGTCGGCCCGCCGGCCGCAGAAACGCGGGCGCAGGCGTATCCCAGCCACGTGACGTCGAGGGTGTCGTGTCGAACGGTCATTGCCAACCTTCCATCGCCCGTACCTCGTCCGCTGCCGACTCCGCCTCCCCGCCTTCGTCTTCCTCTTCGACGTCCGCCTGGCTGTACTTCGCCCGCAGGCGGGGATTGAACACACGGTCCAGCGACTGTGCCAGCAGTATCATCCCGATGGAAATTCCGATGATCGTCACCATCGGGACGACGAGCCAGTAGAGGAGTTCCGGCCGCTGGTGGGCCCGTTTCTCGTACGCCCAGTTCAGGATGACGCCCCAGTTGGGCCGGTCGAAGGGCAAGACACCGATGAAGTACAGTCCTGCCGCGGCGAATATGATGTTCCGCGCCGCCTGGACCAGGTTCACCACCATGTACGGTGCGAGATGTGGAAGGATGCTCTTGACCAGGATCCGGTAATCGGGAATGCCCATGGCGCGGGCGGACTCGACGAACGCCTCGTTCCGGAGGGTCAGAACCTGCGACCTGAGCGCTCTCGCGAGCCCGGACCACGCCGCCAGGCTCAACAGGATTCCCAGTGCGAACGGGCTCGTGGGCTGGAAGATCACCGAGAGCACCAGCACGACCGGGATCCCGGGGAGGTTGATCGCGATGTCCGTCACCGTCGAAAGGATGGTATCCACCACGCCGCCCTTGTAGCCGGCGGTGATCCCGACGAGCCCCCCCATCACTACCGTGAACGCCGCCCCGGTCCCCATCATAATCAGCATATCGGGAGTGCTGTAAACGATCACGCCCAGCAGGTCGCGCCCGAGGTCGTCGGTTCCGAGCGGGTACTTCATGTTCTGGAACGGTGGCAGGAGGAACGGCCCGTCCCCTACACCCGTCTCGTCTACGACCATCTTTCCGACCGTGCCCATCAGAATGTAAAACGCGACTAGCGAGAACCCCACGATGGCCCGCCAGTCGTGTATCAGGACCGACGCCGGCGTGATGATGTACGTACGGAGAAGTTCCAGGATCAGATTGGGGTCTTCGACGTCGGCGCTCGACCGCGATTTGAGCGTCTGGAGGGGATTCCCACTGGCTCTGCCGCCGTCGGTCTCCATCGGGTTCTCGCTCCCGTCGTCGCCCTTAGAAGGATTCACGGCTACCACCTCTTGCTCTCGGGTCGAGTTTGCTGTAGGTCAGATCCGCGATCAGAAGCGCGATCACGACCCCGACGGTGATCACCAGGAAACAGCCCATTATCACCGGGTAGTCCCGTCGGCTGAGCGAATCGAGGAACAGCAGGCCCATGCCGGCGTAGTTGAACACCTGCTCTAGGATTATAGCCCCGCCGAGCATCGCCCCGATCGAGATCAGGAACCCGGTGTACAGCGGGAGGACCGCATTCCGGAGCACGTACTGGAGGGCGATCCGGGTGTCGGACAGTCCCCGGACGTGCGCGACGTAGATGTAGTCCTCCCCGAGAACGCGGATGCTGTTGCCCCGCATCGACAGCGAGGCGAGGCTCCCCGAGATGATCAGCGACGCCAGCGGTAACGCCGCGTGTTTGACGATGTCCACGATGAACGTTAGCGTGAATCCCGGCTCCACCAGGACCGATTTTCGGCCGGTGGTCGGGAAGATCGGGTAGATCAGGGTAAACAGCACGAGGAACGCGATCGCCCAGATGTAGTAGGGTACCGAGCCTGCGATCATCGCGTACACCGACAGGCCGACGTCAAGCTTCCCGCCTTCGTAGTACGCCATGAACGCGCCGAGGATGATCCCGACGAAAAACGAGATGAACGTCGCCCAACTCAACAGGAACACCGTCCACGGCGCTCGTTCGGCGATCATCGTGGCCACGGGCCTGTTGCTCCAGATCGACCGTCCGAGATCGCCCTGCAGCATATCTACCATGTAGTCGTAGTACGCGAGGTGTACCGGTTTGCTCGGATCGATACTTATGAGCGTCTGTATCTGTCGCAGGGCCGCCTGTCCGGTGATCCCCTGTTCCTGTAGCGTTTCCAACAGCGCGTTGACCGGGCTCCCGGGCATCGTGTACGTGACCAGGAACGACAGCGTCAGAACGACGTAGACGGTGATCACCGCCTGCCCTATTCGCCGGACTCTCCATCCTACCATAGAGGCCACATTGGTGTAGTGGTACTTGTTCCTTTTGATCGTTACAATCCCGTGGATGCCCGACGGTATCTAAGAGTCACGGGAGAAAAACGGAACGCGATAAGGAGAAACCGCTGGAGTCGTCTACTGGAACCCGCCCACGTTTGACGTTATCCGGTCTGGAGTTCGTCCATGTTCGACTTCAGGTCGATCGTCCCGTACTCGGGGACGGTCTGGACGGGTGGCGTCGCGTACAGATTCTTGAACCACGCGATTTCGAACGCGGTCGGGTCCACGGACGTGGGAGGCATCGCGGTGTCGTCGGAGTAGCTCTCGACCGGATTTTTCATCCGATCCATGTTCTGGGCGATGGACCCGTTGAATCCGAACTCGTTCACCGCCGACGCGGCCGACTGAGCGACGGGGCCGCCACCGAGAATCCGCCACTGTGCCTGTTCGCCGGTCGGTTCGAAGATCACCTGGCCGTCCTCGAAGACGTAGTCCCGGGACGCGTTGACGAGTTCCTTCGCCTTCTCGGTACTCGGGGCGTTCTTCCAGTGTTTGTAGAAGAGTCCGCGGGGGTCGAATTTCCCCGTCTCGAGGTCGGGGATGCTGACGCGGCCCTCGATGAACTGGAACGGCTCCCACGTCTGGCCGACGGCCTGGGCAATGAACTCCTCGTCGACGATGTGCGCGAGGGCGTGGCGCATCGGCCGCTCGTAGGTGCACTTCTTGG
>JBDGQL010000062.1:0-6837 GCA_042219105.1 Karumarchaeum halophilus (SeqCode)
GGCGTCGCCGCCGCCCGCCAGGGGTCAAAGGGCGGCTGGACGCGGTACGGCCCGCCCAGCTACTGGTCGAAACTCGGCCGGACCAGCGGAACGCGCAAACAGCGCGACCGGATCGCCCGCGCCATCGCCCGCGAGAGTGGGACGAGCATGTCCACGGCCCGCCGGGAGATCCTTCCCTTTCTCTCGGTCATGACCCACCACTGCAAGAACCGCGAACTCACCGTGGCGATGGCCGCCGCCTACGACATGGACGAGAGCGACGTCGCCTTCGTCACGGGCAGCGGCGAGAGTACGAACAAGGTCGCATCGATCGTCGAGGACGCCGCGGAGCTGCGGGCGGACGCGGTCGAAG
Source organism: Karumarchaeum halophilus (SeqCode) (assembly GCA_042219105.1). GTDB lineage: Archaea > Halobacteriota > Halobacteria > Halobacteriales > Hikarchaeaceae > CAYSJP01. The sequence continues at coordinate 353 of JBDGQL010000062.1, forward strand.
AGCACGCCGGCGGCGCGTTCGACGTTCCGGAGGCCCACGAGCACGACGACCCGCTCGAGGAACCGGGCGACTCCGACGACGACACGGGGGCCGACGAGTCGGACGACGGCGAGGACGACGAGGACGAGGCACAGGCCGGACTGGGCGAGTTCATGTAGCAGCGTCGCCGTCGTCGACGTCCTGATAAAGATATCCGCCACTCCGGGGTGTCGAATCATACTGCCGGACGGAACTGTTGATGCGTTCGTTCGCCCGACGCGGGGCGAGCAGAATATCAGACTCTGACGACGGCCGTGTTTCCTAATCTATCGCCGAGCCGTTCGTTCCGATCCGAGAGCGCGAGCACGACGATGCCCACGGCGTACAGGAACGGCAGCCAGTCGACGAGTCGCGCGACGTTTCGGACCACCGACGACCGCAGCGACGGCGTCGATCCATCGCCGCCACGCACCTGGATGCTCACGAGGTACTTCCCAAGCGTTTTGCCAAAGCGCCACTCAAGCGCGCGTGGTATCCGATCGAGGTGGCGAGCCAGAGGATCAGGGCGGCGAGGGCAGGCACCCCCTTGAGTTGTGAACTGACCTCGCCCGCGCTCGTCTGGAGTTGCCCGGAGGCAGCGCCGACGAGGATCACGACGGTCGCGAACAGCGCGATCCAGACGACGGAATCGATCGCCATGGCGACGCCGCGGATGCCGACACCACACCGTTCCGGGTCCTCTGAGTCGTCCATATCGTCCCGACACGACTGGAGGGTAAAAAAACGCCCGCTAGCGTGTCGGATCGCGAGGTATGCTGGTTCGGTGAGTTCCCGCGATACTTACCGTTCCCGTGTGAACGTCCTTCGATGACGGACACCATCCACGGGAGCCAGCCGGTCGAGACCGCGGGCGAGCAACTCGAATCAGCGGATGCCGCCGTGCTCATGCTCCACGGCAGGGGAGCGTCTCCCGGGAGCGTCCTCGCGCTCGCCCGGGAGTTCGACACGCCGGGTATCGCATACCTCGCTCCCGCGGCGGCCCGGCGCACCTGGTATCCGAATCCCTTCACCGCGCCGGTCGAATCCAACCAGCCACATCTCGATTCGGCGCTCGCCGCGCTCGGCGACCGTCTCGCAGGGGTCGAGGAGGCCGGCGTTCCGGCCGAACGAACCGTCCTGCTGGGGTTCTCGCAGGGCGCCTGCCTCGCTTCGGAGTTCGCCGCCCGTAATCCGCAACGCTACGGCGGGATCGCCACCCTCAGCGGCGGCCTGATCGGCCCCGAGGTGGCTCCCGAGGACTACGCCGGCGATCTGGAAGGAACCCCCGCTTTCGTCGGGTGTAGCGACGCCGACCCCCACATTCCCCTGGAACGTGTCGAGGCGACGAGCGCGATTCTCGAAGGTCTTGGCGCCGACGTGACCGAGCGGATCTACCCGGGGATGGGCCATACGATCAACGCCGAGGAGGTCGAACGTGTCGGAGAGATGATCGACGGGTTAGTGTGACGCCGCCGAGAACACAGGACTTTATTCGTCGCCGCCCGCCGGGATGAGTATGAGCCAGGACGGGATCGTCGGGGAGTACCTCGCCCTCGCGGAGGAGACCGACGCCGACCTCGTAGCGATGCAGGTCGGCGATTTCTACGAGTTCTTCGGCGACGCCGCCCGGACGGTCGAGCGCGAACTCGGTCTCAAAATCTCCGAGAAGTCGAGTCACGGCGCTTCCTACGCGATGGCCGGCGTCCCTGTCGACGACCTCACGCCACACCTCAAGGGGCTAATCGAGCGCGGCTACCGGGTAGCGGTCGCCGACCAGCGCGGCCCGGACGACACCACCCGGGAGATCACCCGGGTCGTCACGCCCGGGACGCTCCTGGAGACGGACGCCGCGGAGGCGCGCCACCTCGCCGGCGTCGTCCGGACGGAGGCGGGGGTCGGGGTCGCCTTCGCCGACGTGACGACCGGACGGTTTCACGCCACCACGGTCGCCGACGTCGACGACGCGCTGGCGGAGTCCTACCGGTTCGATCCGGTCGAGACGCTGCCGGGCCCGGACCTGCGCAACGACGACGATTTTCTCTCGCGAGTCCGGGAGTCGACCGACGCGACCGTCACAGTCACGGAAGCCAACGCCTTCGCGCCCGGCGCGGCCCGCCACACGGTCCGCGAGCAGTTCGGCCCGGAGGTGATCGACACGCTCGGCCTCCAGGAGCCGGCGGTCCGGGCGGCCGGGGCGGTCCTCGCGTACGTCGCGGAGACGGGCGTCGGTGTGCTGGAGTCGATGACCCGCCTCCAGCCCTACCGCGCCGAGGAGGGCGTCCGCCTGGACGCCACCACCCAGCGCAACCTCGAACTCGTCGAGCCGATGAGCGAGGGCGGGCAGTCGCTTCTCGCGACGATCGATCACACCGTCACCTCGGCCGGGTCCCGACTGTTGCGCTCGTGGCTCACGCGCCCGCGACGGGACCGGGGGGCACTCACGCGCCGGCTTGACTGCGTAGCGGGGTTCACAGAGTCCGCCCTCGCCCGCGAGGCGATCCGGGAGACGCTCGCGGAGACCGCCGACGTGGCACGGGCCGTGAGCAAGGCGGTTCACGGGAGCGCGGACGCGGCCGATCTGGTCCGGGTGCGGGAAACCCTCGCCGTCCTCCCGGACCTCCGCGAGCGGATCGAGGGCGACCCAGTCCTCGGGGACACTCCGGTCGGGGCGGTGCTCGACCGCGTCGACCTGGAGGCGACGGCGGCCCTCCGGGAGCGACTCGAGGCGGCCCTCCGAGAGAACCCATCGGGGAACGTCACCGACGGGGGGATGTTCAGGCGGGGGTTCGATCAGGAACTCGACGCTGTCATCGAGGACCACGAGGCGGCGACCGACTGGATGAACAGTTTGGGGGGTCGGGAGAAACGGACAACGGGGATCACCCACCTCCAGGTGGACCGCAACAAGACCGACGGCTTCTACATCCAGGTCGGTAACTCCGAAACCGGCGACGTGCCCGACGCCTACGAGGAGATCAAGACGCTGAAAAACTCCAAACGCTACACCACCGAGGAACTCCGGGAGCGCGAGCGCGAACTCCTCCGTTTAGAGGAGCGCCGGGAGGAACTCGAACGGCAACTGTTCGAGGATCTCCGGGAGACGGTCGCCGACCGGTCGGACCTGCTTCAGACCGCCGGACGGGCGCTCGCGGAGTGCGACGTGCTCGCGGCACTGGGCACCCACGCGGCGGGGAAGGGCTGGACCCGCCCCGTGATCGGCGGCGACGGAATCGACATCGAGGCGGGCAGACACCCGGTCGTCGAGGAAACGACGGAGTTCGTCCCCAACGACGCCCGCCTGGACTCCGACCGGCAGTTCCTGATCGTGACCGGGCCGAACATGTCGGGCAAGTCCACGTACATGCGCCAGACGGCACTGATCGTGTTGCTCGCACAGATCGGGAGTTTCGTCCCGGCCGACCGGGCGGAGATCGACCCCGTCGACGGCGTGTTCACTCGCGTCGGCGCGCTCGACGAACTCGCACAGGGCCGGTCGACGTTCATGGTCGAGATGGCCGAACTGTCGAACATCCTGCACGCCGCGACCGAGGACTCGCTGGTGATCCTCGACGAGGTGGGTCGTGGCACCGCCACCTACGACGGCATCTCGATCGCGTGGGCCGCGACGGAGTACCTCCACAACGAGGTCGCGGCGTCGACGCTGTTTGCGACCCACTACCACGAACTCACGAGCCTCGCGGACCACCTGCCACGCGTGGAGAACGTCCACGTCGCGGTCGCCGGCGAGCCGCGCTCGCCGGATACCAGCGGGACGGAGTCCCGCGCTGCCGAGGAACGCGACGGCGACGTGACCTTTCTCCGCACGGTCAGGGATGGGCCGACCGACCGCTCCTATGGGATCCACGTCGCCGACCTCGCGGGGGTTCCCGAACCCGTGGTCGATCGATCCCGAGAGGTGCTCGACCGCCTCCGGAAGGAGAAAGCCATCGAGGCCCGAGGCGGCACCGGCGGCGGCGAACCCCAGCAGGTCGTGTTCGACGTAGGTTCGGGGGAAATGCGGACCGCCGACGGGGGCGCGGTCGGGTCCGGGGACGACGCGGGAACCGTCGAGTCCGATGAGGCCGGGGGCGGGACTGATCCCGACTGGCTCGATCCCGCTGAGGCGGACGTTCTGGCGGAGATCCGCGACCTCGATACGACATCGATCACCCCTGCGGAACTCCTCGCCCGGATCGAGCGCTGGCAGTCCGACCTCGAGTGAGCGAGCGCTGGTATACGGGTCGACAGAACTGTTGATAGAATTAGCCTCCACCGTACCCGGCGAATATCTATCAGGACTTCTGTCGACCCGTATATACTATCGGAGGGGAGTTCGTTCCGGATCGACCCGCCCTCCCCGGGACGGACACCCTCTTGCCGTCGCCGCCCGGACGCCCGGCATGGATGTCGTGGTACTGGGAACCGCTGATGAGGGGCCCTCGCTCCGCCTCGACCACGAGGCGTTCGCCTACGCCGGGAAGTTCGTGATGACGAACACCGGGAAAGCACTGGCCCGCGAGGGGGGCTCTGTGGTCGGTGCCGCCGCGTTCAACCGCGATCGGACCGACGAGACGACGGTGTGGGTCCGCTACATCACAGTCCGAACGGAACGGCGCGGGGAAGGGATCGGTCCGACGCTGCTCGATCGACTCGCAAAGCGCATGCTAGCCGGCGCCGGTGGTCCGGGGGCGTTCTCTCGCGTCCGTATCGCCGTCAACAACCCCTTTGCGTTCGAGGCCGCCTACAAAGCGGGCTTTAGCTACGTCGGCGAACAGACCGGACTCGCCGAACTGGTACTCGAACGTCCCGGCAGTCAAAACGGGGACGCGTATCGCCGCGGAATTGAGCTGTTTGCGGACCGATCCGATCTAACCCGGGCCGAACGGCGATTCGTGGCCTCACGCCGCGAGGGTGATCCGCCCGGCGAAAACTGACCAAGCGCAGGCGGTATTGCGACTGTTCGTCGGTGACCGCGTCGTGAGGGCGATCACCAGAAGTGGGTACGGTATCCGCGCGACACCTCTCAGAGGCGCTGTAGACCGACCGCCCGCGGTCCCTGATCCGCCTCCTCGATCTCGAACTCGACGTCCTGGCCTTCTTCGAGGTCGGGACCGCCGACGTCCTCCATGTGGAAGAACACGTCGTCGTCCGCGTCCTCGGTTTCGATGAACCCGTAGCCCTTCCGATCGTGGAAGAACGCGACCGTTCCGGTTGCCATTATATTACTCCATACGTCCGTTGTGCGCCGTGATATTTAACCTTTACAGGCTATACACCCGGACGTGACTCTGTTACGCGCCACGACACCAGATTAGTGCGTTCGGGTCGTGATACCCTGGGCTTGTGACGGCACGGCTTAATAATGTCTGTTGTAGCTGTTTACCGGTGATCGCCACCCCCGGTGGCGGCGAGCACCGGTAAGAGACTACAACAGACATTATAACCAAATTACGTCCGGGTGTATAATCATGACCCCTCGCTTCGTTCGTAGGTCACGAACGACAGGTCACCAGCTTCCTCGCGGGCGGTCTCCGTCCACGCCGCCTCGTCGAACTCCGGGAAGTACGTGTCCCCCTCGTAGGGCTCGTCGATCTCAGTGAGCACGAGCCGATCGCCACGGGGCAGAAACTGCTCGTACACGGACGCGCCGCCGACGACGTACGCGACGTCGGCCCCCGTCTCCTCGGCCGCCGCGACCGCCGACGCGACCGACGCGACCACGATGACATCACCGTCGGTGATCGCAGGATCGATCCCCCGTCTCGTGAGGACGACGCTCGTGCGCCCGGGAAGCGGGCCATCGATACGATCGACGACGCTCTCGAAGGTTCGCCGTCCCATGATGACGGGATGGCCCATCGTCGTCTTCTTGAAATGCCGGAGGTCGGCCGGGTAGTGCCAGGGCATCTCGCCGTCGGCTCCGATGACGCCGTTCGCGGCGACCGCGGCGATGAGCGTGATATGCATGAGTAGCTCCTGTACTCCGTCATTCCGCGACCGCGAACTCGATGCCGGGCGCGGCGTCGTACCCCCGGAGTTCGATGTCGTCGTAAGCGAGTTCGTCGAGGGGCTTGTCTGCGACCTCGATGCGCGGTCGGCCGGTCGGTTCCCGCGAGAGCTGTTCGAGCAGCCCGGGCACGTGGTCGTGGGACTCCTCGCGGTTGACTTCCGGCGGGGCGGTCGACTCCAGCCAGTCGCACACGTCGAGATACCCCCCCTTCCGGTCCACGTCGGCGAGGCGTGACTGGAGAGCGTCGAGGTTGTCGGCGTACCACTCCCCACGGGCACCCGTCCCGCAGTACACGTGGGCGTCCACGACCGTGTGACCGAACGAGCCGACCTCGAACTCCGTCCGTCCGGCGACCGCGTGGGCCAGAAGCGAGTAAGCCGCGATGTTGAACGGGATTCCGAGCGCCACGTCGCCCGAGCGCTGGGTGAGGTGGACGTTCAGCCGGTCGCCCTGGACG
>JBDGQL010000235.1:0-6752 GCA_042219105.1 Karumarchaeum halophilus (SeqCode)
CGAATGTACTAATCTGGTGTCGTGGCAGTTAACAGAGTCACGTCCGGGTGTATATACTGTCGGACAGAGACAGTGATAATCGAACCCCCAGGACGGGGGGCCTTCGAATTATCAATACTTCTGTCCGACAGTATATACGGGTCGACAGAACTGTTGATAGAATTAGCCTCCACCGTACCCGGCGAATATCTATCAGGACTTCTGTCGACCCGTATATACACCCGGACGTGACTCTGTTACGCGCCACGACACCAGATCAATGCGTTCGGCTCGTGATACCCTGGGTTTGTGACGGCACGGCTTGCACAAATCACGTCCGGGTGTATATTGCCGGCGCTCCACAACGCCACACTCTACTGCTATGACCTCCGATTTTAACACTTCGTCCACGGGAGTCGGAACGTCGCCTAAAATGTCATTAAAAAATTAAGATTCTAGATTGAACATATTGCAATTATTTCTGTTGAGATTATACATACTGCGTAGTAACATTTTGAGTTCTCATCCTCTGGTGAAGAAGTGACTACTGGCTCAATTATCCACCGGAGCGTCCCCGGGCGATCACCCCGGAGAGAGTAATCAATATCCTCGGGAAGCCGGGGCTTCTAGCCCCCGGGAAAACACGGCGCGAGTGGGGTGGCGTCGGCTACTCGGGGGCCTCGTCCGGCGACTCGTCGCCACTCAGCAGAACGCGCCAGACAAGTGCCAAGAGGACCAGTACGACCGCGATCTTGATGAGTGTTCTGTACACGTCAACCGGTTTGAGCGCCCGTGGTAAAGTTTTTGCCCATCCCCGGACGCCCGGACAACCGTCACTGGGAGCTGTCATCAGATAGCCAGGTGGTCGGCGAGGTGCTCGCGGATGATGGTGCCACAGTACTCACACCGCACCCCCTCCGGGAGCACGTCGAACTTGGCGTCGACTGGTTCGTTCGTGTTCGTGATGCATTCGCGGTTCCGGCACGCCAGCACGCCGACGACGCGCTCGGGGCGCTCGACGCGTTTCTTCTCGATGACGTCGTAGGCCCGGATGATGTTGATCGTCGCCTCCGGCGCGATCAGGGACAGCACGTCGAGTTCGGCGTCGCTCAACACCCGGTTCTCGACTTTCACCACGTCCTTTCGGCCCAGTCGATCCGAAGGGACGTTCATCGCGACGCTGACGGTCTCGCCGGTCGAGCCGTCGATTTCGAGCAAAGCGAGGACGTTCAGCGCCTGGCCGCCGGTGATGTGGTCGATCACGGTGCCGCTCTCGATCTTCGAGACGCGGAGTTCTCTGTCGGTCATGATCGGGCCTCCTCCAGCATGAGGTCGAGAAGCGCCATCCGGACCGGGACGCCGTTGTGTGCCTGTTCGAAGTACCGCGCGTGGTCGGTGTCGTCGATCTCCGGGGCGATTTCGTCGATCCGGGGCAGCGGGTGCATGATTCCCAGATCGTCGTCCGCGTCCTCGAGCGTACCGGCGTCGATCTGGTACTCCCCCGCTACGGCGCGGTACTCGTTCTCGTCGGGGAACCGCTCGCGCTGGATGCGGGTGACGTACAGGACGTCGAGAGTCGAGAGGACCTCCTCGAGGTCCGTGTGTTCCCGGACGTTCGCCCCGGCCTCGTGGAGGTCGTATCTGACCCCTGCGGGCAACTGGAGGCTCTCGGGGCTGATGAACTGCTGTCGCACGTCGAAGTTCGTCAGCGCCCCCGCCAGGGAGTGGACCGTCCGGCCGTACTTCAGATCGCCCATGATCCCGATCGTCAGGTCGTCGAGTCCGTGGCTCTTCCGGATGGTGTACAGATCGAGGAGTGTCTGGGTCGGGTGCTGTCCGGCGCCGTCGCCTGCGTTGATCAGCGGAACGTCGACGAACTCCGAGATCATCGACGCGGCGCCCTCCTTGGGGTGGCGGACCACGAGCGCGTCGGCGTAGCCCGCGATCACGCGCGCGGTGTCCGCGAGCGTCTCGCCTTTGGCGACGCTCGAACTCTCGACGGAGCCCATGTCGACTGCGTCCCCACCCAGGCGCTTGATCGCAGTCTCGAAGCTCATGTGGGTGCGCGTGCTCGGCTCGTAGAACATGAGCCCCAGAATCGTCCCGGGGTGGCGATCCCGGGCTGATACCGGGTCACCGTCGAACGCCGCGGCGTGATCGAGCACCGCTTCGATCCGTTCCCGCGAGAGGTCCGTCGTGGTAATGAGCTGACGCATCGCTTGAGTAGGCGTGTCCCGCCCTCTTCAACCGTTCGGTCACGAGGACCCGTCGACCCGCGACCATATACACCCCGACGTGACTCTGTTAAGCGCCACGACACCAGATCAATGCGTTCGGCTCGTGATATACACCCAGACACGATTACATTAACATACGGATATCTTATTCCCGGTCAACACGATGTCTTGGTCTCGATCAGAGGAGAATCACGTTGGCTGGTTCGTGTCTGGGTGTATACCCTGGGTTTGTGACGACACGGCTTGCACAAATCACGTCTGAGTGTATAGCGGGAAGCCCCGACAGTATAGAAGTGAAGACGCACGAACTACGGGCGTGACTGGCTCGCGGCGGCTTTCGCTCGGTATCGACCCGCTCGACCGGGAACTAGAGGGCGGCCTCCCGCCGGGGAGTGTGGTCGCCTACTGCGCACCCCCGGCAAGCGGGAGCGAGCTTCTCCTGTACGGACTCACTGCCGCCCGGGAAACCCTGTATCTCACCACGGACCGCTCGGAGGACGCGGTCGCGGACGCCCTCGCAACGACGACCTGTGCCACCGGCGACCCGGAGATCCGCTTTGTCCCCGGCGACGCGCCCCTCGAGAACGCGCGCCGCATGGTCCGGGGGGCCGGTGAGGATGTGACCGTGATCGTCGACGCCGGCGACCCCCTCGAGCGCACGGACCGCGACCGCTACCAGCGCTTTCTGAACGAACTGAGCAACCACGTCCGGAACACCGGCAGCCTGGCGTTCCTCCACTGCCTGCGGGCCGACGTCGAGCCGGCGCTCCGATCCACGACCCAGCACATGGCCGACGTCGTCTTCCACCTCCGCCAGGATCGGCGGGGGACCGAGATCGAAACCCGCCTCGCGGTCCCGAAGCTCCGTGGCGGACGGGCACTCACAGCGACGATCAAACTCGAACTCAGGGAGCGGGTCCGTGTCGACACCAGCCGGGACATCGCCTAGTGACGGGGGGTCGCAAACGCTTCCCTCCAGGAAGCTATTCCTCGTCCGCGCCGGTTTCGAGTTCCTCGACGACCTCGTCGGCGTCGACGTCCTCGTCCAGGTCTGCCTCCTCGATGGCCGATTCGATGTCCTCTTCGTCCATGTCGCCGCCCATGCTGCCTATGCCTCCCATACCGCCCATCATGCCGCCCTCGATTACATCGCGGACGACGACACGGTCGACGCCGATCCGCCCGCGGAGGTCGTCGGCGATCTGCTGTTTCGAGAACATCCACTGCTGGTTCATCGTGAGCTGGGGCGTCGCCTCGATGTACAGCGTCTCGTACTCGACCGTCTCGGTCGTCTCCTCTTCGGCCTCCTCGTCGTAGACGATCTCCTCTTCCTCCTCGAGACCGATCGAGACATCCAGACGCATGTCGAGATACGTGGCCAGCAGTTCCTCGGCCTGCTCGAGGCGGTCCTCGACGAAGCCGACGACCTCGTAGTTGTACTCGATGTCGTCGCCTGCAAGCGGGTGGTTGAAATCGACGCGGGCGCGCCCGCCTATCACCGTCTCCACGAACCCCTGCTCGCCGTCGACGGTGACCTGTGAACCGGGCTGGCGGTCGTCCTCCGGGAGCCGGTCGGCGCTGATCGTCCGGACCTCCTCCGGATCGTACTCCCCGAAGGCCTCCTCGGCCGGGATGGTGACCGTCCCGCCCTCCCCGACCGCTTTACCCGTGAGGTCGTTCTCGACGGCGGCGAACAGCTGTCCGCTCCCGACGACGAACGCCCGGGGTCCAAAGTCGCGTTCCGTCGTATCGATCCCTTCCTCCTCACCGATTTCCTCGTCGGTCGTGTCGACCAGGCGGCCGCCCTCGACAGTCCGCATCGTGTATTTGAGCCGTACGAAGTCGTCTTGCTCGACTTTCCGGGGGGTCTCCTCGGCCTCGCTCGCCGGCGCCTCTGCGGTGGTGTCTTCGGTTTCCGCGTCCGATTCTACGTCCGCTTTTCCCTCTGGTTCGACCGCGGACTTCTCTTCGTCGTTTTCACTCATACACCGACGGACTGTCGTTTCGACCTTAAGACGCACGATTCCACACGGTTCGCGAATCGATGGGTGGTTCTGGGACCGACGGGTTCGTATCTCCATCGAGTCACAGCCGACAGTATCAAGTCGTGACCGACAGTATCAGAACATCGCCACCCGTGTGCGCACACATGTACGAGATCGAGCTGAAAGTTCGGGCCGATCATGGCCCGGTCAGGGACCGCCTCCAGGACCGAAACGCCGACCGCGTCGGGCGGGTCCGTCAGGTCGATACCTACTACGACCACCCCGCACGCTCTTTCCCCGCGACGGACGAGGCACTCCGGATCCGCCGCGAGGAACCCCCCGACGGCGACTCCGTGACGCGTCTCACCTACAAGGGACCGCTCGTCGAATCCGCTTCAAAGACCCGCAAGGAGATCGAGACGGACGTGGGAGACGCCGGGGCGCTCGATTCGCTCCTCCGGGAACTGGGCTTCGACCCGATCCCCCAGGTGTCAAAGGAGCGCGAGCGCTTCGCCGTCGGTGAGTACACCGTCACGCTCGATGCGGTCGAGGGGATTGGCTCGTTCGTCGAAGTCGAACGCCAGGGAACCGAAGACGAAATCGAGACGCTGCGAGACGGCGCTCGGGACCTGCTGTGGGACCTCGGTCTCGATCCCGACGATCACGTCCGGACATCGTACCTTGAGATGGTTCTCGACGCCGGCGAATAATAACTGCGGGACATACAACGCTGCCGAGGTGTTTCCACAAGTTATAGATTGTGGCGCATCGAGTCCGGGTGTATGGAGCGGAACATCCGGGTCGAACCGATCGATCGTCGGGCAGTCGAGGACCAAACCATCGAGATCGTCGAGCGCAAGGGGATCGGCCACCCCGACTCGATATGTGACGGCATCGCCGAACACGTCTCCAGTGCGCTCGCCCGGACGTATCTCGACCGTGTTGGGACGGTGCTTCACTACAACACCGACGAGACACAGCTCGTCGCCGGGAACTCCGATCCGGCGTTCGGCGGCGGGGAGGTGCTCGAACCAATCTACGTTCTCATCGTCGGCCGGGCGACGAAACACTACGAGGGCGAGACGATCCCCGTCGACAGCATCGCGCTGGAGGCCGCCCGCGAGTATCTACGCTCGGAGATTCCCGGGATCGACCTGGAGCAGGACGCCATCATCGACGTCCGTCTCGGAGAGGGAAGCGGCGACCTACAGAACGTGTTCGGCGAGGATGGTCGCCGGATTCCGATGGCCAACGACACGAGTTTCGGCGTCGGTCACGCACCGCTCACGGAGACCGAGCGGATCGTCCGGGAGGCCGAGCGCCGGCTGAACGGCGAGTTCGCGGCCGACAGTCCCGCGCTCGGCCCCGACGTGAAGATCATGGGCAAGCGCGAGGGCGACCGGATCGACCTCACCGTCGCCGCCGCGATGATCGACGCACACGTTCCCGACATGGAAGGGTACAAGGAAACCGTCGAGGCGGTCCGGGCGTTCGTCGCGGACGTCGCCGACGACCACACTGACCGCGAGGTCAACGTGTACGTCAACACCGCCGACGACTACGAGACGGGATCGATCTACCTCACCGTCACGGGCACGAGCGCCGAACAGGGCGACGACGGCTCCGTTGGGAGGGGCAACCGCGCGAACGGCCTCATCACGCCGAACCGCTCGATGAGCATGGAGGCCACCTCCGGAAAGAACCCCGTCAACCACATCGGCAAGATCTACAACGTCCTCGCGACCGAGATCGCCGAGGAGGTCGTCGCCGAGGTGTCGGGTATCCGGGATCTGCGGATCCGCCTGCTCTCCCAGATCGGCCGCCCCATCGACGAACCCCACGTCGCTGACGCCCACGCCGTCACCGAGGACGGTGTCGAACTGGCGGACATCGAGCCCGACGTGGAGGCCATCGTCGACGAGCAACTGGCCGACGTGCGGACGGTTACCGACCGCGTCATCGAGGGGGACATCACGACGTTCTGATCCCCTGTCGAGGGAAAGGACTTTTTCGCCGGATCGTGTCGCTTGGCCTATGACCCGGGCCTGCCTTCTGGGCGCGGCGGAGACCGACCTCCCCGTCGACCTGTTGACCTACGAGACCGCCCGGGAAGCGCTTTCCTCCTACGATCTCCAGGAACCGTTCGCCAACGCGATGGCGATCGAAACGATCAGCCTGGGGGCCGCCGTGTCCCTGTTGAACGATCTCCAGTGGTACATCGTCCGCCTGATCGAGGAGACGCTCGTCCTCGAACCGAGCGTGAGCGAAACCGAGTGGCTGTCGCGGAATCTCGCCGAGACGATCCGCGACGGGGAGATCGACCCCGCGGACACCGGCGAGTATCTCAAGATCTACGGGCTGGTCCATCGCGAGTCCGGTCCCCCTGAACTGGCCGAGCCGATGTTCGCCCGCCGGGTCGAGGGCAACCATCCCACCTACGACCTCCGGGACGTCGCGGAGACGACCGTCGTGCGCATCACGAAGGCGGAGTTCGAAGCCTGATCGTGAGAGGCGTTCCATCTCCCCGGTGTTCCTTACAGCCGACAGTATA
>JBDGQL010000050.1:0-6731 GCA_042219105.1 Karumarchaeum halophilus (SeqCode)
CTCTGTGGGGACTGCAAGGAGCAGGCCGCCCGGCTGATGGAGGAGTTCCTCGAAGACCACCAGGAGAAACGCGAGGAGATGGAGGAGGTGCTCGCCGAGGCGGACGTGGATCTGGACGTGGCCGAGATGCGCCGGGGTTAAAACGTCGCCCAGTCGTCGACGCCGACGTCCTCGATGCGCTCGAAATGGTCGACGTTCGCCGTCAGGACCGGCAGTTGCTCGGTGCGAGCCGTCGCGGCGACGTACACGTCGTGGAGGTCGTTCAGGGGCTTGCCCTCGCGTTTGAGTGACACGATGATGTCTGCCGCCGCCGTTGCGACGGCACGCGAGACGGGCTCTATCTCGAACCGGGCGAGCAGACGGTCGAGGCCGTCCACGGCCTCTCCGTGTTTCTCGCTTCCCACGTCGTATCCGAGGTTTACCCCGAGACGGAGTTCCGTCACGGAGATCATGCTGATGGCGTGACGACCCTGTTCGTCGAGTCTGCGGACCTTCTCGTCGACGCCGCCGCGGTCGATGTCCACGAGGACCGACGTGTCACAGAGTTTCATCGTCGAGCCGATCCATCGTGCCCGCGCTCAGTCGCTCGATTTCCTGCCTGGCCGCCTCGTGGGCCTCGGGATCAAGCACGCCCTGGCCGGTGACCTCGGCGAGGCGCCCGCCGGAATCGAGCTTCGCCGCGATCACCTCGCTGAAGCTCCGGTCGCCCTTCTCGCGTTTCAATCGCTCGTAGACATCGTCAGCTATCGCGATGTTCTTGCTCATGGTTTTTGTATGTGTACCCATACGCAAAATTGTTTCGCGGGACGCTCGACCGCTGGCATCCGGCACGGTGCTATCGCCGTTCCCCGATAAGAGACAAGAGCAGTAGTTAGTCTAGCTGGTCAGGGGCCACGCCCAAGTAGACCGAGGATGATGAGGATGATCCCGCCCAGGATCATAAAGAAAGCCGCCATAGCGGCGTATGCGCGTTGTTCCTGTTTTGCATCTTCGGGGTCTGACTCCCATTGATCTGCACTTGGGTAGGTGCGGATAGACAGAGGGCGAGCGAGTGCGTATCCTCCAGCAAGCACACACAGAACCCCTGTTGCCTCTGTGAGCACCATATTCGATCTGGTCTGGTCGGCTGCATTATAACGATTCGGTAGGGTTAAAAAATCACTTTCGTCAGTGATGCGATGCTCTTTGGGAGTGAACCGTATCTACTCCTCGATGTCGATCCCCGGCCGCCCCGGCTCCGCCCCACTCGCGACCGACTCCTCGACGTCCTCGGCGGCCACCACCGCGACCTCGGCGCCGAACTCACGCTCGATCAGCCACGCCGCCCGCGACAGCGCCTCGCGCTCGCGCTCCGGGGGCAGTTGCTCGGAAAGCGACTGTGCCTCTGCCGCGAGGTCCTTCGCGAAGTCGGCGACCGCCTCCCCCCGGCGGCGCAACTCCTCGTCCTGCATGACGCTCCCGACGACGTCCGCGCCCGCATCGAGGTCGAGAACGAGTTCCAGAGCATCGTGTTTCCACCCCGGCGCGGTGGCGATGGTGACCCGCTCGGGATCCTCAATGCCGGCGACGTCCACAATGTCCCGGATGTCCTCGCGAGTGTTCTCGATCAGGCGGCGCTCGATGTCGTAGCCCGCGGGCGTCTCCGCGGCCGGCCAGTCGGCCTCTGCGATCAGCCCGTCGCGTCCCAGGAGATCCCACACCTCCTCGGCGACGTGGGGGGCGACGGGTGCGAGCAGTTTCGCCGTTACCTCGATAGCGCGCTCGAACACGTCCGGGTCGGGGTCGGTGTGGTCCCGGTAGCGCCGCAGCAGGGCGAGGAGTTCGCGGGCGCCCTGGAGGGCGTGGTTGAACCGGAATGCCTCGAACTCCCCGGTGGCGTTGGCGGCGACCGCCTCGGCCTCGCGGGCGACGTAGTCGCCGGCGGCGCCGCGCTCGCCAGTCGTGACCTCCCCCTCCGCGAGCGCCTGCGCCAGGCCGTGGACGTTCGCCAGGAACCGGCGGGCGGACCTTGCGCCTTCCTCGGTCCAGTCGAAGTCCTTCTCGGGCTGTGCGGCGTTCATCATGAACAGCCGGCCGGTGTCTGCGCCGAACTCCTCGACGAAGGGACGCGGCGAGACGACGTTGCCCGTCGAGGAACTCATCGCCGTCCCTCCCTTCCGGACCATGCCCTGGGTGAGAAGATCCTCGAAGGGCTCGCGCACGTCAAGCATCCCCATGTCCGCGAGCGCCTTCGTGAAGAAGCGCGAGTAGATGAGGTGCATCGTCGCGTGCTCGATGCCGCCGACGTACTGGTCGACGGGCATCCAGTCGTTCGCCTGCCCGGTGTCGAAGGGGGCCGACTCCAGGTCCGGCGAAATATAGCGGAGAAAGTACCACGAGGAATCGAAGAACGTGTCCATGGTGTCCGTCTCGCGCTCGGCGGGGCCGCCACAGTCCGGACACGCCACCGCTTTCCACTCCTCGGCGGCGTCGAGGGGGTTGCCCGGCGTCCTGATGAACTCCGGGAGTTTCACGGGGAGCTCCTCCTCGGGAACCGGCACGTACCCACACTCGGGGCAGTTCACCAGCGGGATCGGGGTCCCCCAGTAGCGCTGCCGGGAGATACACCAGTCCTGCAGAGAGTGTTCGGTGCGGTGTTCGCCGTCGAAGACGTCGACGAACGCTTCGCGGGCCCCCGCGCTCGTGAGTCCGTCGTGCTCGCCGCTGTTGACGAGCACGCCGTCCTCTGTGTAGGCTGCCTCCTGAACATCGACGTCGTCCGGGTCGACATCGGCGTCCTTGCCTGGTTCTACGACCTGCCGGATCGGGATGTCGTGTTCCTCCGCGAAGGCGTGATCCCGGTCGTCGTGGGCCGGAACCGCGTACAGCGCGCCCGTGCCGATGTCCTCCAGAACGTAGTCGGCGACGTACACGGGAATCTCCTCGCCCGTGGCGGGATTCGTGGCGTACTCGCCGGTGAACACGCCCGACGTTTGGGGGAGGTCGTCCTCGGCGTGCTCGGCCTCGTGGATGTACGCCGCGACCTCGTCGCTCTCCTCGGCGAGCGCCTGTGCGACCTCGTGGCCGGGCGCGAGCGCGAAGAACGTCGCGCCGTGGATCGTATCGAGGCGGGTGGTGAAAATCTCGACCGAATCGCCGGTCGAAAGCTCGAAGGCGACGGCGTCGCCCTCCTGTTTGCCGATCCAGTTGCGCTGCATCTCCCGGACGTTCTCGGGCCAGCCGTCCATCCCATCGAGGGACTCGTACAGCTCGTCGGCGTAGTCGGTGATCGCCAGGAACCACTGGTCGAGTTCGCGGCGATCGATCGGCGTGTCACACCGCCAGCACTGCTCCTCGTCCCCTTCGACCTGCTCGTCCGCGAGGACGGTCTCACAGGAGGGACACCAGTTGAGCTCGGTCGCCTTGCGCTCGATCAACTCCTCCTCGAAAAAGCGCAGGAAGAACCACTGGTTCCACCGGAAGTACTCGGGTTCGCAGGTGGTGACCTCCCGGTCCCAGTCAAACCCCAGTCCCATGAGTTTCATCTGGTCTTTGATATTCTGGATGCAGTCCATCGTCCACCCGCGTGGATCGACGTCGCGCTCGTTGGCGGCGTTCTCCGCGGGAAGCCCGAAGGAGTCCCAGCCCATCGGGTGCAGGACCGATTCGCCCTGCATCCGCTTGAACCGGGCGTAGGCGTCGGTGATGGTGTAGTTGCGGACGTGGCCCATGTGCATCTCCCCGGATGGATAGGGAAACATCGCGAGCACGTAGGCGGGATCCTCCGCGGAGTCGGGGATGTGGAACACGTCTTCCGCCTCCCAGCGGCGCTGCCACTTCGCTTCGATTTCGGCGTGGTCGAATCCGATTTCGCGTTGCATCGTAGATCGGGTCGCTGTGCCGTCATCCGTGGCGAACGATGCTATAGTTTTTCATCGTGGGGTCTGAACCGTGACCGAAACGTGCCCCAATACCGTCCGCTTTCCGAGGCTGAGGAACCAGCGTTCGCCTCGATGGTCTCGAACGCCTTCGACCCTGCCTCGGGACCACACACGTTTGACTCCGAGGATGGACAGTCGACCGTCTCGCCGCTGGGTGAGCGACGCGGCCTGTTCGAGGGGGAGGACCTGCTGGCCGTCTGCAAGCATCACCCGTTCGCCGCCCACGTCGGGGCGGACCGCCTGTCGATAGGTGGAGTAGCTGCCCTCGCCGTCCCGCCGGAGCACCGGCGCCGGGGCAACGCCCGGCGGTTGCTCGTGGCGTCGCTCGCTGAGTACCGCGACCGGGAGTTCGCCCTTGCGGTCCTGTGGCCCTTCGAGCATGCGTTCTACGCGCAGTTCGGCTGGGCGACGGCGACCCGGTACGTGACTCTCGAGACGACTCCCGAGGCGCTCGCCTTCGCCCGCGATGAGCGCGAGGGATCGTTCGTCCGTCTCGATCCGGGCGCACACGACCGCCTCGATTCGGTGATCGCGGCACACGACGCCCAGTTCGACGTCGTGATCGATCGCACCGAAGACTGGTGGCGCGAGCGTGTGTTCGACACCTGGAACGGGGAGCCGTACGTGTACGGCTGGGAGCGGGATGGCGACCTCCGGGCCTACGTGGCCTATCACATCGAGGAGAGCGACGGGGGGACGAACCTCCAGACCGTCGAAAGCGCGTGGGCCGACTGGGAGGCCCGCCTCGCAGTGCTCTCTTTTCTGGCCGATCAGGACGCACAGGTCGACTCGGTCCGAATGCACGAACCGGACGCCGGACTCCTCGAGGTCGCTCCCTCCCCTGAAGCCATCGACGCGACCGTTCACACCGGCCCGATGGTTCGCCTCGTCGACGTTCCCGATGCGCTCCGGCGGCGCTCATACCCGGAGGGCGCGAGCGGAACAGTCGTTATCGGGGTCGACGACCCGCTTCTCGACCGAAACGACGCGTGTTTCCGACTCACGTTCGACGAGGGCGAGGCGCGTGTCGACGTAGTCGAGGGGACGCCCGACCTGACCCTCGGTGTCGGCGCCCTCTCACAGCTGTACGTCGGCTACCGGTCGGTCGATAACGTGGTACGGACGCGCGACGCGACGGTACAGAACGATCCGGGGCGAACACTCCTCGGGGACGCGTTTCCGGCCGCCGAGGTGTTTCTCCGGGAGCGGTTCTAATACTGTCGGCTGTAAGTTCGTGGAGGAATTCGCCACCCCGGGGTGTCGAATATCTCCATCGAGTCACAGCCGACAGTATAATGAGCACGTTTATCAGGACGACGGGGCTACCCCCACGTATGAGTGACGCGGAGGACGGCGGTATCCTCGACACGGTCACGGAGACCTACCGGAGCCGGGCGGACTTCGAGATGAACCTTATCGGTCTGCTGTACGGTGCTGGCCTCGTTCTGGTTCTCATCCCGCTTCTCCCGTTCATCGCGCTGATCTGGCTCGCCTCCTGGCTGTTCGGCGGTGGCGAAGACGTCGAGCGCGGCTACAAATAGCGCCGCCGACCGCCCGCCTCATATACTGTCGGACAGCAGCGACACTGCCTCTCCGTTCCCCGTGTCGGTCGCCGCCTCGTAGACGACGTGGGCGGTGGCAACGTCTTGGATCGCGAGGCCCGTGGAGTCGAACACGCTGATCCCGTCCGCGTCGGTGCGGCCTCGCTTTCTGCCGGTCACGACTTCGCCCAGCTCCGCGTGCAGGTCCGCATCGGAGAGGACGCCACGGCTCCAGGGAACGTTGATCTCCCCGGAGTGGGTGCACTGCTCGTAGTCGTCGATGACGAGTGTCGCGTCCAGCAGAATCGCCTCTTCGAGTTCTCGCTTGCCCACGGCGTCCGCGCCCATGGCGTTGACGTGGGTGTGCTCGCTGACAGCGTCCCGGGGAACGATCGGCTCCGCGACCGGCGTCACCGTCGAGAGCACGTCACGGCCGGCGGCCTCGGCGATCGAGCCGGGTCGGACATCGAAGTGGTCGTCGAACGCCTCGACGAACGCGGCCTGGCGGTCCGCGTTTCTGTCGGCGACGACCACCGTCTCGATGGGCCGCACCGCAGCGATAGCCTCCGTCTGTGCATACGCTTGCGCCCCGGCGCCAACGATACCCAGCGAACGGGCGTCCTCGATTGCGAGGTGGTCAGTCGCCACGGCCGCCGCCGCGCCGGTGCGGCGTTTGGTCAGGACCGTCCCGTCCATGATCGCCAGCGGAAACGCCGTCTCCGGATCGGAGTAGATCATTGTTCCCATCACTGTCGGGAGGTCGTGGGAGTCAGGGTTGTCGGGATGTGAGTTAACCCACTTCAGCCCGGCGGCATCCCACCCCTCGCCAGTACGAGACTCCTCCGATACGTCTCGCTGGCTCGCGGACGCGTCGCTTCCACGAACATCGAGATACGCGGGCATGGCCCGGAAGTCGCCGTCGTACTGTGGCAGGTCGATGTAGGACTTCGCGGGCATGATGGCGTTTCCGCGCTCGTAGGCGCCAAAGGCGTCCTCGACCGCACTCACAACCGCCTCCGTCCGGGCGGCGCTCTCAACGGCCTCGGTGTCAAAGATCAGCGTCTCCATGCCCGCAATTACGCCTGCCGGCGACTTAGTACCCGGACCCGGCGAACGGTTATCCGGATCCCTCGGCGTCCGCTATCGGCTCCACCGCAGGTTCACCGCAGTTGGGACAGTGATCGAACGCTTCCGTGACGGCCTCCTCGCAGGCGGCACAGACGTACGCCGGATCGTCGTCAACGTACGCCCGTTTGGTCTCCTCGAACTT
>JBDGQL010000021.1:0-6653 GCA_042219105.1 Karumarchaeum halophilus (SeqCode)
CGACAGAACTGTTGATAGAATTAGCCTCCACCGTACCCGGCGAATATCTATCAGACTTCTGTCGACCCGTATATCAATCCCTCCGTCCGATAGTGTATCAGAGCGAGCGACACCCCGACAGATTTAATAATCAGTGTAAAGTACCCTTTACTGTAAAGCGAGCTTTACGGAAAGGCCGCTTTACAGGAGAATGACAATGCACGACCACACGCACACCCGAACGCACCGCAACGCAGACACTCCTGTCCGTGGAGGTGACCACCGATGAGTCTCGCGGCACTCGCAAACCTGGGGGTGATTGTCGGCATCTTTGTTGTCGGGTTTGCGGTCGAGCGGCGGGTCCGCTCCGACGCGAAGCTCGAGATACTGCCGTGGTATCTGCAACTGCTCGTCGGTGGCCTCGCCATCAGCCCCATCACGTTCTTCGAGGATCGGCTCGCCGTCGGACCCGTCGACGGACTTGTCGTCTCGTTCGCCGTCTCAATCGCATTGTGGATCGCCCTGCCGGCAGTTCTCTCGCAGTTGGTCGACCGTGACAGAGCCACGGCGGCCCCGGGGTGCTGACGATGGAGGTCGGCGAGCATTACCGTCCCGTCCAGGGCCGCCACGGAGGTGGTGTCTACCGTGTCGTGGGGGCCAGCGACGAGGTGACGCTTCTCCGTGTCGCCGACGCCGACGGCCGGCGTGTCCATCCCGGAACGCTACGGTCGGTTCAGAGGGCCACGCTCGAGGCCGACTTCGAGCCCGCAGAGAACCCTGACGCCGGCGTATCGCCGGCCGAAACTGCTCGAAACGCCGCACAGGGGCTGTACTGGAGCGTCCGGAGGTTCCTGCCGTGAGTGGCTCTACTCGACTGGCGCGCATCCGACGGTACCGGCGTCTGATGTTCGCCAGCGTCCTCGGGGGCACCGTCGGCTTTATTGCCGCGGAATCGGCCGGTTTTCCCATCGTAGGCGTCAGCGTTTACTGGATCGGCTTTGTCGGCTTTCTGGTGGTCTGGCGGGGAACGTCGGTAACGCTGTTCGACGAACGGGATCGGGCCCTCGAACGCCGCGCGGTCCTCATCGGGTTCAACGTCTTCGCCTTCGCGATGATCCTGCTATGGCCGGCGGTGCTGGTTCTCTCGGAGGCCGACATCTACACGCCACCACCGGCCTTCGACGGTGTGTTGTTGACGGTTGCGGTCCAGGTAGCGCTGTTCGCAGTGGCGTATCTCTGGCTTCGATACCGATGAAAAACGACGTAAGTATCCACCGCGAGCAAGCCGATATGAGTCAGGCAGACCTCGCAGACGCGGTTGGGGTGTCCCGACAGACGATCAACGCGATCGAACGAGAACGATACGACCCATCTCTGGAACTGGCGTTCAAACTCGCCAGCCACTTTGACTGTCAAATCGAAGAATTGTTCGATCCTGCAATCGATATACACCCGGACACGAACCAGTCAACATGATTGTTACCTAATTAGCGTGAAAAATAGTGTCGACCGGAAATAACGGACTCGCGTGTTAATTTATTCGTGTCCGGGTGTATAGCTGATGCTGTCGAACGTCCCTGTATCGAAAAAGTGCTTCGTAACGCCCAAATAGGGCCTGTCCGGATACTCCCATAATAATGGCCAGGCCAGAGGTACTCGAGGAAATCAGAGAGGCAGAAGCCGAGGCCGAGGAGATCATCGAAAACGCGGAGGAGGAGGCCGAGGAGATCATCGCGGAGGCCCGAGAAGAGGCCGATCGAATCCGCGAAGCGGCCCACGAAGAGGCCGAAGACCTCCGTCAGGAGCGCCTCGAGTCAGCTCGTGAGGATATCGAGGCCGAGCGCCAGGACATTCTCGCGGAGGGCAAAGCCGAACGCGAGGAGCTAAAGGAACTCGCGGCGGCCAACGAGGACGACGCCACCGAGTACGCTATCGAGCGCTTTGAGGAGGCGGTACATGCTCAGACCTGAGAGGATGTCGAAGGTCTCGGTGACCGGGACCAAGCGCGTGATGGATGACGTGATCGAGACGGTTCACGACCTGAACCGTGTCCACATCACGGAGTACGACGATTCCTGGAGTGGGTTCGAACCGGGCGACCCGATCGAAGGGGCCGACGAGATTTCGGAGAAACTCGTCACGATCCGCTCGCTGGAGAACATTCTGGATCTCGACCCGGAGGACGCCGGGCCGGCTGGCGCGTCGGCCGGCCCCGGCCTCGATACGCGCCTAGAGGAGGTCCGTACGGAAGTTAACGAGCTGGACGATCGTCGGAGCGAGTTGCGCGAGGAACTCCGCAGGATCGAAGAGCGAATCGAGGTAGTCGAGCCCTTCGTCGATCTGGGGATCGACCTGGACCTGCTTTCGGGCTACGATTCGCTCTCGGTCGCGGTCGGTGAAGCCGAGGAGTCGGCGGTGGAGGCAGCCGTCTCCGATCTGGACTGTCCGGTCGAGACGTTCGCCGGCAGGAATCTGGTCGCCGTGTTCGCACGGACGGACGAAGCGGAACTCGATGACGTGCTCGTCGGCGCGGAGTTCCGGGAGATCGACGTGCCCAACGAGCAGGGGCCACCCGGGACGTTCGTCGACGAACTCGAACACGAGCGCGATCGCATCGAGAAGAGAGTCGAGAGCATCGAGGCCGAAATCGAGGAGCTCAAACTCGATGCCGGCGGGTTCCTCCTCACCGCCGAAGAACGGCTCTCCATCGATGTCCAGAAAGCCGAGGCACCTCTTAGCTTCGCGACGACGGAGAACGCCTTTATCGCGGAGGGATGGATCCCGACGAGCGAGTACGATCGGCTACAGTCGGCGCTTTCGGCGGCGGTCGGTGACAGCGTCGAACTGGATGAACTGGAACGCGCAAGTTACACCGGAAGCGGCGTCC
The DNA here is from genome assembly GCA_042219105.1 of Karumarchaeum halophilus (SeqCode). Lineage (GTDB taxonomy): Archaea > Halobacteriota > Halobacteria > Halobacteriales > Hikarchaeaceae > CAYSJP01. Next base: position 2,867 of record JBDGQL010000021.1, read on the forward strand.
ACCACGACGAGGAGGTCGCAACCGACGGCGGGATGACGGTCGACGACCAGCCGCCGGTGCTGCAGGACACCCCATCGATCGCGAGCCCGTTCGAGGTCCTCGTCCGGGCCGTCGGGCGCCCGAAGTACTCGGAGTTCGACCCGACGGTCGTCCTGCTGTTGACGTTTCCGACGTTTTTCGGGTTCATGATCGGCGATGTCGGGTACGGCGCGGTGTACGCCCTCATCGGGTACTACCTGTACTCGCGTTTCGAGAGCGACGCCATCTCGAGCATGGGTGGCGTCGGCATGTGGGCCGGCGGCTTCACTATCCTGTTTGGCATACTGTACGGCGAGCTGTTCGGTTTGCACATGGGCTCGACGCCGATCCTCGAGTCGATCTACGTGCTCGATGCCCCCCCCCTGCACAAGGGGCTCCAGCCCGCCGAGGCCAAGTGGGCCCAGACGTGGCTCTTCGTCAGCGTGCTCGTCGCCGTTTTCCACCTCGACATCGGATACGTCCTTGACTTCGCCGAACTGTACGATCTGCACGGCGCCAAGGACGCGATCCTCGAGACCGGATCCTGGCTGCTGATGATGAACGGGTTCTGGCTGTTCGTGTTCAGCCGTATCGCCACGGGCAAGAAGCCAGCGTTCCTGTTTACGGTCTTCGATGGCACCGGAACCGCCCCCGAGGCGTCCGGAGAGCACGCGGGTGCGGTGATCGAACTGGGGTTCAACGGGTTCTCGTCGACCGTCGGCTGGATCGGTCTCGGCGCTTTCGTCCTGGGACTGTTGTTCATCTGGGTCTCCCGGGAGTACGGGGAGGCCATCGAGGCATCGTTCATGCTCGTACTCACCAACGGTCTCTCCTACACCCGTCTCGCGGCGGTCCTGCTCGCGAAGGCCGGGATGGCGTTCGTCGTCAACCTGCTTTTCTTCGGCGCCTACGAGCACGACGGCGAGTTCCACTTCATGATGACCGACGGTCCCCAGCACTTCATAGACAAGTACGGCGAGGCGGCGATCATGTTCCCGGGACTAATTCACGGCGGGATCGCCAGTCTGATCGGCGGGTTCGTCGTGTTGATCCTCGGGCACGCGGTCGTGCTCGTGCTGGGGCTCACGAGCGCCGGCCTGCAGGCGGTCCGCCTCGAGTACTACGAGTTCTTCTCGAAGTTCTACGAGGGCGGCGGCGAGCCGTACGATCCCTTCGGGTACGACCGGTCGTTCACGGCCGAGGAGTAGCCGCCTCGCGACCGGTCCTGTACGGGTCGACAGAAGTCCTGATAGATATTCGCCGGGTGCGGGGGAGGTTAATTCTATCAACAGTTCTGTCGACCCGTATGGCTGGCAGGTTTCGGGGACATCGCGTGTCAACTTCAGAGACATGAATATTGCCGGTATCGCCGGTTTCGAGCGCCGAGATTGCGATTTGAGAAGCTTTATATCAGTCCTGACGGCACATCTAATCGTCTGCCGAGACACCGAAAACGTTGCACATCCATGATTGAGCTTACCACAGAACTCGGTAACGTAGTACTGCAGCAGCAATCTGAGCCCGCAATCCCGCCTAACGCGGCCGCGGCACTGGCGGTCGGGCTGGCCGCCCTGGGGTCCGGCATCGCCGAGCGTGGGATCGGCGCCGCGGCAGTGGGGGCCGTCGCAGAGGATTCTGACATGTTCATCAGGGGGCTCATCTTCACGGTGCTGCCGGAGACGCTGGTCATCCTGGCAATCGTGACTTTCTTCCTGATCTAACGGCCGCGACGTTCCTACAATGAGCTTGGACACAGTCGTCGAGGACGTCCGGGAGGAAGCGCGCGCGCGCGCCGAGGAGATCCGCGAGGAGGCCAGAGCCGACGCCGAGGAGATCCGCGAGGAGGCCAGAGCCGACGCCGAAGCGATCATCGAGGAAGCGGAAACCGAAGTCGAACGCGAAATCGAGCGCGAGCGCGACCAGAAGCTCTCCAGCGCCAACCTGGAGGCCAAACAGGAACGCCTCGAAGCCCGGCGGGACCAGCTTCGGTCAGTCCGGGAGGACGTCGAGGCCAGGATAGCGGACATTTCGGGGGAGCGCCGTCGAGAACTCACCGCCGCCCTGCTCGATTCGGCCGCCACGGAGTTCGAGGACGAGGATGTCGACGACATCGAGGTGTACAGCCTCGACGAGGACAGGGAGCTGATCCAGGACCTCCTCACGGCGTATCCGGGGTTTTCCTACGCCGGTGAGCACGACTGCCTCGGCGGGGTCGTCGTCGAGAGCGAGGCCTCGCGGCTCCGCGTGAACAACACGTTCGACTCGGTGCTCGAAGACATCTGGGAGACGAACCTGAAAGAGATCTCCGAGCGCCTCTTCGAAGAATGAGCACGAGCGGGGCATCGAACCACGAGTACGTCACTGCTCGCGTGCGGTCGCGCAAGGCCAGCCTCTTCTCGGAGGACGAGTACCGCAAACTCCTCCGGATGGGACTGGGCGAGATCGCTCGATTCATGGAGGAGTCCACTTACGGGGACGAAATCAACGCGCTCGGCGCCCGCCACGACGGCGTCGACCTCATCGAGTACGCGCTCAACGCTGACCTCGCACAGCAGTTCGACGATCTGCTGCGCTGGTCCGAGGGGCGGCTCTACGAGCAGATCGCGCGCTATCTCCGGAAGTTCGACGCCTGGAACGTCAAAACGGTGCTTCGCGGGTTGTACTCCAACACCGACCGGGAGACGGTCGAGGACGACCTCATCCGGGCCGGCGAACTCGGCGGGGCGCTGTCTGCCGCGATGGAGGCCGAATCCATCGGAGACGCGGTCGGAGAGCTGTCGGGAACGATCTTCGGAGCCCCACTTGAGTCAGCCCTTACCGACTACAATGAGTCGGGACTTCTCATCCCCCTGGAGAACGCGGTGGATCGCGCCTACTACGAGAACCTGCTCGATGGCGTCACCGGTGCTACGGAAGGACCGACTGCGCTGTACGCGGAGTTTCTCGAGGCGGAGATCGACTTCCGGAACGTCCGCAACGCGCTCCGGATCGCCCGCAGCGGGGCCGACATCGACCCAGAGGAGTACTTCATCGAGGGCGGCAGCCTGTTCGAGGCGAGCGAGATCGCCGGGCTGGCGGCGGACCTGGACGTACTAATCGAGCGGCTCCGGGAGAGCACCTACGGCGACCAGCTCGAGGCCGCCATCGGACAACTGGAGGACGCCGACAGCCTCGTCGGCTTCGAGCACGGCGTCGAGGTAGCGCTGCTTGAGTATTCGAGCACGCTCTCGAACCGGTATCCTTTGAGCGTGTGTCCCGTTTTGGCGTACGTGCTCGCAAAGGAGCGGGAAGTAGACAACATTCGAGCGATCGCCCGGGGTCGAGAGGCCGGCCTCGACGCCGAGGAGATCGAGTCCAATCTGGTGGTGCTGTGAGCCGGGAGATCGCGGTCGTCGGCAGTCCGGAGTTCACGACGGGGTTTCGCCTCGCTGGCGTCCGGCGCTTCGCTGAGGTGCCACCTGCCGAGAAGGAAGAGCGCCTCGACGACGCCGTCGAGGACGTCCTCGAAGACGATGGCGTCGGCATCGTCGTGATGCACAACGAGGACCTGGAGCACCTCTCGCGGGACGTCCGGGAGGCCGTCGAGACGAGCGTCGAGCCGACCGTGGTGACGCTGGGGGGGGGCGCCTCGAGCGGCCTGCGCGAGCAGATCAAACGAGCTATCGGTATCGATCTCATGGAGGACGAACAATGAGTCAAGCTACAGACACGGATACCGTCCGCGAGGACGGCACGATACGGAGCGTCAGCGGACCGGTCGTCCAGGCCG
>JBDGQL010000033.1:0-6606 GCA_042219105.1 Karumarchaeum halophilus (SeqCode)
CCAGGGTCGCGAGCCCCAGAAGCTCGCAGGATTGGCCGCTACCCCAATGGACTGTGCATCCGAAAGAAGGACAGTCGGTTACTAAATCCTGTCGCTTCCCCCGGACTCGGCCGTCGCCGTTTTGACACCGGCGGTCCCACACTCACCCATATCCGACCTCCGTGTCCGCGTCGGAGACTTCGAACTCTCGGTCGGGGGTCACGTGCTGGGGCGACGAACTGTTCACCCCAGAAACCCGCGGAGAACGGCGCCAAATCCGGTGGCGCCGACCGCGAAGGAGACGAGTCCGCCGACCCCCGTCAGAGTCAGTCCCCCGTTGATGATGGATGCAATGAGGAGAGGCGTGGTCCAGCCATTCTCGTGGCCGATCAGCCGGTCTGCGATCGCGAGATAGCCGATCGCCGCTCCGACGCCCCACACGAGGCCCGTGAAGAGAACCAGCGGGATCGCCACGACGATGCCGATCAGGGTCAGAATCAAAGCGACGGTCACGACGAGCAACGCCAGGAGGGCGAGCAGTCCATACAGAAAGGACCCGACGGGTTCCCGGGCCATCGACGTCATCGTGCTCTGTGCGTAGTCCGGCACGACCGCGATCAGAATCGCGCCGATGATGAGTGTCGTCAGGAACGCCCCGACTGCGCCGCCGCCGAGGCTGGGACCGATACGGGTCGACAGAAGTCCTGATAGATATTCGCCGGGCACGGCGGAGGCTAATTCTATCAACAGTTCTGTCGACCCGTAGAGATCCACGCTGACGTCGAACGCCGATCCGGGATCCAGCAAGAGGACCACCCGGGAGAGCGGATGTCCGAGTTCGTTCATTGTGTTGGTTTCATGATGTGAGCGCTAAAGGGTTGTGATGGGCGGTTCGGGCGGCCGGTGGGCCCAGCACGGGACCCCAGTTCGAGCAGTACACCCGGACGTGATTTGTTTAAGACGTGTCGTCACAAACTTGGAGCATCACGAGCCGAATGTACTGATCTGGTGTCGTGGCAGTTAACAGAGTCACGTCCGGGTGTAAGGTGACACGGTTATGCCAGTTCGAGTACGGCGGGGAGGTCACCGAGCGCGTCGACGACGTGGTCGGGAGTCGCGTCGTGGTTCTCGATGTCGGTCTCGTCATGTGCGCCAGTCCGGACGAGAACCGTCCGGGTTCCCAGGCGTTCGCCCAGCGCGATATCCGTGTCGAGGCGATCACCGACGACGACGCAGTCGGCCGGATCGGCGCTGAGGCGGTCGGCGACAGCACTCGCCGTCTCCGCGGACGGTTTGCCGAGCATCGGGTCCGGATCGCGCCCGACGGTCGCGGCGATCGAGCCAATGATGGCGCCCGATCCGGGCGCGAGTTCGTCCTCGGTCACGGGGATCAACCTGTCCGGATCGGTGCCGACGAAGGCCGGATCCCGACCCTGGAACGCTCGGGAGGCCTCCCGCAACCGGTCGTAGGTGAACGATCGGTCGATCGATGCCAGGACGACATCGGCGGCCGTCGGGTCCGTGACCAACGTGAACGCCGCGAGCTGTTCGCGCAGGGCGTTTTCGCCGACCAGGTAGATCCGGTCGTCGGCGTGGTTCCGCTCGAGATACTCCAGAGTCACGACGCCGGCGGTCAGAACCGACCCGGGATCGACGTCGATCCCCATCTCCGCGAGGTCGGTCACGTATCCATCGGGGGGTTTCGTGGGGTTGTTCGAGACGAACAGGGTCTCGACGCCGTGCTTTTCGAGGCGGTCGATCGCCCGATCCGCGCCCGGGAGGAGAGTTCCGCCGCGGTAGACGGTTCCGTCGAGATCGATGATCGCGCCGGCGACTGTCACGAACGGGTTTGGGACCGGCGGCGCAAAGTCACGTCGATCCGGCGGTGAAACGACGTCAGGTCTGGTGTCGTGGCACTGTACAGAGTCACGTCCGGGTGTATATGCCAGATGGCGGCGACCTACCGGAGGACGCGAGCCTGCGCCCGGTCGATTGCGTCCACCAGCGCCGATCTACGGGGCCACGCCACGTGCCAGGCGACCGCGAGATACGCGAGGCCGACAGCGATCCCGGCGGCGATGTCCACCGTGTAGTGGACGCCGATGACGACCCGGGAGGCGGAGACGATCAGGACGGCGGCGGCCGCGAGCGCGACACGGAGGGACCGACGCGGGGTCCGGAGCACGAGTGCGAGCAGCCCGAACCCGACGGTCGCGCCGAAGGCGTGTCCGCTCGGGAACCCGTATCCATCCTCGGCGACGACGTGCAGCGATTCGGGGGGTCGTGGCAGGCCGAGAGCAGTCTTCAGCCCCGTGATGGTGAGCACGCCACCCAGAAACACCGCGAGCGCGATCGCTCCCCGGTCCCGGTCATAAAACCAGTACAGCGCGAGGAAGATCGCGAGCAGGAACGCGGTGTCTCCCAGGGTGGTGAAGACGGCGAACGCGTCGATCGCCCACGGTGGGAGAAGCGAGCGCAGCGCGTCGATCCCGCCGACCCCTCGCGACATAAGCGGTTTTCAGGAGCGCACGTTCCTGAGCGTGTCGATCAGAGTCCGCACGGCGCGCATGGCCCGCCCGGGCGTGGAGAGCGCGGCGATGCCGAGTCCGACGAGGATCATCAGGACGTACAACCCGAGCGTCGACAGCCAGATCACGAGCATCGCGAGGATCGCCCAGACGCCCGAAAGTTTGACGAACGCGCCGATCGTCATCGCGGTGCCGTACAGCAAGACGAGATAGGGCCCCCACCCGCGGGCGTGACCGCGCCGGACCCGTTTGCGGACGTACGACTGGAGGTCCTCCTCGATCTCCTCGCGGTGAACGGTGCGATCTTCGATCTCCGCCTCGAACTCGTCCACGTCGTCCCGGAGGTCGTCGAGTTCCTCGCGGAGCGATTCGTGGTCACTCTCGACCTGGCGATCGGTCTCATCATCGTCGTCTCGGTCGGACTCGTCGCTCGCATCGGGATCGCCCATGCCTCACTCGTGGCTGTCAGGCGCCGGGGACTTTGCACTGCCGGTTCCCGCCAGAACGCGGTTCACTGCCACGCCGACCAGAAGGAGGATGGCCGCAAAATAAAACCACGTCACCAAAAGCAGGATCCCGCCGAGCACGCCATAGAGGGTGAACTGTGTGATGCTCGCGGCGTACACCTGAAATCCCGCCTGCAGTACCACCCATCCGACGGCCGCCAGCACCGCGCCCGGGAGGGCGTCTCGGACATCCAGACCGGCATTCGGAAGGTAGTAGTACAGGGGCAAGAACACGGCGGTCAGACCGACGAGCAGAAACACGAACCCCAGGCCGTCCCACCCGGGCGGGATGATCGCCGCGAACGCTCCGCCGACGACGATCATGACCCAGATCCCGATCCCCATGGAGAACAAGACGACGGCGGCCCTGGCCACCTGCTCGACGATCGAGAGAGTCGTTTCGGTACCGTACACCCGCGAGAACGCCAGGTCGAGGCTTCTGAAAACACGGAGCGTGCTCCAGATCAGCACCCCTGCGCCGAGTACCGTCGCGCTGGATCGACCACGGGCGCTCGTGAGCGCAGTCTTGAGAGAGTCGCGCCCGGCGGGCGTAAGGAACTCGTCGAGGATCGTGAGAACCCGCTCCACGAGTGACTCACCGCCGACCGTCGACGCGACCGCCACGGCGAGCAGGAGCGCCGGGAGCAGGGAGACGAAGGCGTAGTACGCGATCGCCGCCGCGAGAAAGGGTATCTCTCGCTCGCGGATGACGCGCACGATTTCACGACCCACCGCGAGCAGCCGGCCGCCCACCTGGAGCGCCCGGTGACGGTCGATCATTCGGTCACGCCCTCTATCCGGGCCACGCTCGCGTCCGTTTTGAATGCCGTGCCGGCGTAATGGACGCGAGAAGCGGCGAACCCCGCCGATCGGAGCGCGTCCAGAAACGACTCCATCGGCGTCGCCGAGCGACCCCACGCCTTGCAGAGGCGGTGCTGGTCGTAGTGTGTCGGCTCGTCCAGTTCGGCCTCTAGCGTGCAGAGGAGGTCGCGGGCCCGGGCGTCGGTCCCCATCTCCGGGGTTATCGCCCCCCGGACGCGCTCGACGAACGACCGATCCCGCGTCGGCGCGAGCCAGATCGGCCCCGCCGTAGTGACCCGGTTGCCGCCGCAGTTCGGACACCTCCCTGGTGGATCAGCGATCAGGCCCCCCCTGGTGTCGCGGTACAGACAGTCCTCGCAGTGGTGGACGTGACCCAGGTCGTCGATCGCGGCGTTGGCGGGGCTCGCGCCCCGGTCGAGTTCGAGATACGTCCGGACGTAGTGGCGGGTGGCATGCGAAAGGAGCGGAGTGACGCCGACGTCGTAGCGTGCCCCCGTCCGGGCGAGCGCCGACAGCAGGATCCGCAGGCCCATCTCGGCGTGGTATTCGGTGTTTCGGGGAACCGCGGCGTACCGGCGCACCCCGGGATCGAAGTGGGCGCCACACAGCGGCGCAGTGTCGGTCGCGGTGACACAGAGGAGGTCGCGGGTCCCCCGGAAGGCGGCGTCGGCGAAGGGGATCGGCGTCCCGAAGGGATCCAGGTCGACGACGTCGTAGTAGTTCCCGTGGAGGTCGACGTTGGCGTCCCTGCGACGGACGGTCCCCTCGAGATCGTTCGCCCGGAGGTTCTCGCGGGCCAGTTCGACCGCGTCGGAGTCGACGTCGAGGGCGGTGACGTCCCAGCCATCGGCGGCCGCGCGGGCGGCCCGGACGCCAGTGGCGGTCATCGCGTCGAGATAGCTCTCGGCGCCGTCCTCTCGCTCCCGGTATGCCCGGAGGACGGCGACCGTGAGGTCGCGGTTGAGCTCCTGCTCGGGGTTGAAGAACACCCCGCCACCGGACCCGTCCTCCTGCTCGGGGATGTCGATCGTGACCCCACCTTCCCGGACCTCGTGCATGGTAGGGATTCGGGGATGGCGGGTGAAAGCCCGTCGGTTTTGCGGCCGGGCCATCGAACCGGTTTAGGCCCCGGCCGTCGTACAGCGGCGCGTGCCACCGGTGGACTGGCGTGCGGAACTCGAAGCCGCGGGGGAGCTGACGCCCCCGGTCGTCCAGGGGATCCTCCGGGAGCACGGCGACCGCGGCCAGCGTGCCATCGATGCCGTCGGCGAGGGGCGGGTCAAGCAGTACAACGATTTCACCGTCGTGGTCGGCCACTCCGAGGAGTACGTCGTCGAGGACGGCGGCTGCACCTGCAAGGACGCTGCCTACAACCTCGATCCCACGGACCCGGACCAGCGGTGCTGGCACGCGCTGGCGGTCGATATCGCCGAAGCCGTCGGCGCGGTCGACCACCACGACATGTTCTACTCGGAGGTCCGGGATCTACTGTGAGAGGTCCCGGACGGGCTCGCGTGGTCCAGGACCGATATACGGGTCGACAGAACTGTTGATAGAATTAGCGTCCGCCGTACCCGGCGAATATCTATCAGGACTTCTGTCGACCCGTATACAACGCGGGTATTCATCAGTATCACTCCCACTGCGCTTTGGGGTTCGTCACCGCGCCATTGGCGGCAGACCCGAAGTCGCGCTGGTACTTCGCGAGGACGCCGCTCCGGTAGGCGCGCTCCGGGTCCTCGCGATCCCGGAGGCGGGCCGCGATCTCCGCATCGCTCAGGTCGACCGACAGCTCCCGCTCGGCGACATCGACGGTGACGACATCCCCGTCTTCGAGAACCCCTATCGGACCCCCGACGTACGCCTCGGGAGCGACGTGACCGATAGAGAGCCCTCGCGTGGCGCCCGAGAAGCGACCGTCGGTGATGAGGGCGACGTCCTCCGCGTGGCCCTGTCCGGCGACCGCGGAGGTGACGCCGAGCATCTCGCGCATTCCGGGGCCGCCCCGGGGGCCCTCGTTTCTGATGACGATCACGTCGCCCGTCTCGACGCGGTCCTCCTGGACGTACTTCATCGCCTCCGTCTCCTCCTCGAACACGCGCACCGGGCCCTCGTGGCGGAGATCATCGGCGCCGGTGACTTTCAGCACCGCGCCCTCCGGCGCGAGGTTCCCGGTGAGAATCCGGATCGCGCCCTGCTCGTTTTTCGGGTCCGCGACCGGATAGAGGTAGTCGACGTCGAGATCCGCGATGGCAGGCGGGTCGAGGCGTTCGAGCGCCTCGCCCATCGTCTCGCCCGTCACGGTGAGCGCGTCGCCGTCCAGCAGGCCGGCCTCCTGCAGCGCGTTCAGCACCACCGGGACCCCCCCGACCTCGTGGAGGTCGTTCATCACGCGCTCGCCGCCGGGCTGGAAGTCGGCGATTTTCGGTGTGCGCCGGCTGATATCGTCGAACTCCCCGATGGAGAGATCGATGCCGGCCTCGGCCGCGAGCGCGAGCAGGTGGAGGACGGCGTTGGTCGACCCGCCGACGGCGACCTGTAGCGCAATGGCGTTCTCGAAGGACGCCTTCGAGAGAACGTCGGAGGGACGCCGGCGGGCCTCGATGGCCTCGACGGCGAGTTCGCCGGCGCGGGCCGCCTCGTCGTACCGTTCCTCGTCCTCCGCGGGCGGGGAGGCCGACCCGAGGGGGGAGAACCCGAGCGCCTCCGAGATGGACGCCATCGTGTTGGCGGTGAACATCCCGCCACAGGAGCCCGCGCCGGGACAGGCG
>JBDGQL010000205.1:0-6593 GCA_042219105.1 Karumarchaeum halophilus (SeqCode)
GAATCCGCCGGCCTCACGCGAGCGCATCCGTAAAGACTTATAATGTCTGTTGTAGTCTCTTACCGGTGCTCGCCGCCACCGGGGGTGGCGATCACCGGTAAACAGCTACAACAGACATTATTACATCCGTCCTTATCAGAGGGGACCGATCGTACCGGCACAGTCCCGGTGCGACAAATAAAAAAGCCGGGAACGTGTAATTCGTCGTATGGAAGTCCCGTACGATCTCGCATCCTACATCAGGGTGCTGAAACTCGCAAGCACACCCTCCTGGGATGAGTTCTCGCAGGTATCGAAGATCGCGGGCGCCGGCATCCTCCTCGTGGGGCTACTTGGCTTCCTGATGTTCGCCGTAATGAGTTTCCTTCCGGGGTGATCAGCATGAGCATGTACGCAGTCAAGACGACAGCAAGCCAGGAACAGACCGTCGCCGACATGATCGCGAACCGCGAGGAGTCGAAGATCCACGCGGTGCTCGCTCCCAGTTCCCTGACCAGTTACGTCATGGTCGAGGCTGAAGACGACGGTCCGATCGAGCGCGCTCTCGAGGAGATCCCTCACGCCCGCGGGATCGTCCCCGGGGAGTCGGGCATCTCGGAGGTCGAGCACTTTCTCTCGCCGAAACCCGACGTCGAGGGGATTGCAGAGGGCGACATCGTCGAACTCATCGCCGGGCCGTTCAAGGGCGAGAAAGCACAGGTCCAGCGCATCGACGAGGGTAAAGACCAGGTCACGGTCGAACTGTACGAGGCGACCGTGCCGATTCCGGTCACCGTCCGCGGTGACCAGATCCGGGTGCTCGACTCCGACGAGCGATAGTTGAAACGGCATCAGGACAACGAATCGAGTATCGGGTCGTTCCTGTCACGACTGTCGGTATATGAGGTTGCGCTGGATCTCATTTGCGCCCTCGTAGATGACGGGGATCCGGCAGTCCCGGTACACGCGGGCGATCCGGCGATCGGTGAAGATCGAGCGCCCGCCGTGGAACTGCATCCCCCGCTCGGCGTTGTTCGTCGCGACCTCCGTCGTCTTCGTTTTCGTCATCGCGGCCCACAATCCGGGATCCTCGCCGTCGCGCACCTTCGTTGCCGCCCGGTACGCCAGCGCCCGTGCGGCCTCGAACTCCATGCGCATGTCCGCGAGGCCGTGCTGGACAGCCTGGAACTCGTTGAGGGTCCGGCCAAAGCCCTCCCGGTCGTGGACGAAATCCCAGGCTTCCTCGAGGGCAGCCGCCGCGAGACCGAGTCCGTGGCCCCCGACAACGATCCGCCCGTGGTTGAAAAAGTCCGCGAGCATACCGAACCCCATGTGCTCGGGGCCGATCAGGTTCTCCTCGGGAATCCGCACTCCCTCGAAGGTGACGTGGGCTTGCTTGGAGGCGCGCATGCCGATCTTCTCGGGGATGTGCTCGGCCTCGTACCCGTCGGCGTCTGTGGGGACGATGAACAGCGAGTGGTTCGAGTAGCGGTCGTCGTGGTCGGCGGTGCGAGCGTACACGGTGACCCAGTCGGCCTCGACGCCGTTACCGATCCAATACTTTTCGCCGTCGAGCACGTACTCGTCGCCGTCCGCCTCGGCTCGGGTGGTCATCCCCGCGAGGTCGCTGCCGGTGTCCGGTTCCGAAACCGCGAGGCCCGTGATCGTCTCGCCGGCGGCCAGCGGCGGAAGGTACTCCTCCTTCTGTTCCTCGGTGCCGTAGTCGACAATCATCTCCGCGCCGAAGCTTGCCAACTGGAGGGTCAGGGCGATGCCCGCGTCAGCCCGGAAGAACTCCTCGGCGATCGCCAGCATCTCCACCAGGTCGAAGCCCCGGCCGCCGTACTCCTCGGGAATGTCTTGTGCGACGAGGCCGGCCTCACGTCCCTTCTCCAGGATCTCCCACGGGTATTCGCCAGCCTCGAAGTACGCCGCGGCATCGGGAGCGATGTGTTCCTCGGCGAACTCGCGCGCCTCGGCTTTCACCCTGCGGGCCGGGTCGGGAACGACGTCCTCGGTAAGTAACTCCATGAACGTTCGTTGTCGCGGGGAGCTAATATACTGTCGGACAGAGATATTGATGTCTCTTTCCTATAAGCGTCGTCCGCTGCCAGAGGCCGGACCGACGTCATGGTGGCAGTTGCTGTCCGCACGTGGTGGTATACTGTCGGACAGAAGTATTGATAATTCGAAGGCCCCCCCGTCCTGGGGGTTCGATTATCAATGTCTCTGTCCGACAGTATAGTCGTGGTCCGCGCGGTTTTTGAGCGCGGGGCCAAGAAAGATAGTATGAATGTCCTCCCGGTCGAGGGGTTACCGGACATCGGGCCCGGGGACGACCTCGCAGCCGCGATCGAGGGTGCAGTCGACCCGGCCGACGACGACGTGCTCTGTGTCGCGAGCACCGTCGTCTCGAAGGCCGAAGGACGTCTCGCCGCGCTCGCCGAGTTTCCGCCCGGGCCCCGGGCCGAGGAGGTCGCAGACCAGCTCGCGGACCTGACCGGCGAAAAGAAGGATCCGCGGTTCGCACAGGCGGTGTTAGAGGAGAGCACCGAGATCATCATGGAGGCACCCTTTCTTCTCACGGAGACGCGCTTTGGCCACATCGGGGTGAACGCCGGAATCGATCGCTCGAACGTTCCCGAGGGGAACCTCCTGCTGTTGCCGAAACGGCCGACGGAGAGTGCCCGGCGGATCCGGGAGAACCTGGCTGCCGATCCTGCGGTCGTCGTCACCGACACCTGCGGCCGGCCGTTCCGACACGGACAGACGGCAGTCGCGATCGGCTGGGCGGGAATGCCCGCGAGTCGCGACTGGCGGGGCGAAACAGACCGCGAGGGGTTCGAACTCGAAGCGACGGTACAGAGCGTCGTCGACGAACTCGCCGGGACCGCCAACCTCCTGATGGGAGAAGGAGACGGCGGGACGCCGGCCGTCCTAATCCGGGACTGGTCCTTTGGCGACCACGAGGGCAACGAGAACCTGTTTCGCGACATCGAGAGCGACTTCGTCCGGCAGGCGCTCAGAGGGTGGTCCTACGATGGATGAGAAAGCTAGCAACCGAGACGGGATCGTCCAGGGTGTCGAACTCACCCCCGAGGAGCCACTCGATGAGGTCGCCGCGCTGGCGGAACGCGCTGAGGCCGCCGGCTTCGATGCGATCCTCTCATCGTGTCACTATTTCAACCGCGATCCCTTCGTCGCGCTCCGCCGGATGGTCGACGCGACGGAGGAGGTCCGGGTGGGCCCGGGCGTGGTAAACCCCTACGACGCCCACCCCGTCGCGCTGGCCTCGCGGGCTGCGACGCTCCAGGAGGAGAGCGGCGGGCGCGCCCTGTTCGGGATCGGCGCGGGCGACGCCTCGACGCTTTCCGCGCTCGGGATCGAGCGCGACCGCCCACTCAGGCGGGTTCTCGAGTCGTTCAAGATGGCCCAGGAGCTGTGGGAGGGCGGATCGGTCGATCGGGACGGCGCCGTGACTGCCCGCGGTGCGACGCTCAACTACGCGGTCGATCCGTTACCCGTCTACGTTGGCGCGCAGGGGCCGGACATGCTCCGGATGGCCGCGAAACACGCCGACGGCGTCCTCTACAACGCCTCCCACCCCCGTGACGTGGGGTGGGCGACCGATCGCGTCGCGGAGGGGCTCTCACAGCGGCCCTCCGACCGTGGCTCCTTTGATTTCGTCGTCCAGGCCAGCGTCAGCGTCGCGGGCGAGGCCGAGGCGGCCCGCGAGACGGCCCGCCAGGCCGCGGCGGTCATCGCAGGCGGGGCTGCGCCGCCGGTGCTCGATCGTCACGGGATCGACGTCGACCTGGCGAGCGAGATCGGCGAGCTCGTGAGCGCAGGGAAGTTCCGGCCCGCGTTCGCGAAGGTGTCCGAGCCGATGATCGACGCCTTCTGTGTCGCCGGGACGCCCGCGGACGTGGCCGGCCGGATCGACGCGATCCGCGAGGACGCGGACGGCGTCGTCGCGGCGACGCCACTCGGCCCCGACAGGGCGACCGCGATCGACCTGCTCGCGGACGCTACCGCTCCGTGAGAAGATCCACCGCGGACCCAAACGAGAGCCCGCCGAACACCACCACCGACGCGCCGGTGATCAGTCCGCCGAATAAAAATAGCACGGTGGAGATCGGATCGGTGAGCGCGATGTTCTCCAGGGCCTCTACGATCGTTATCTCGGATTCGGCCATACCACGACGTGTGTGCTCCGAACAGTTGTGCGTATCTCTCTGCAACCGGGGAAAGCCGGACCCTCACATTTAGGTCGGTACACGCCCTTCGAGGGGACGTGGACGGGAACCGCTCGCTCGAGGAGTTCGTCGGGCAGTCGGGCAGTCGGACCGGCGACGAGTCGGATCCACTCGGGGCCGGCGGCGTCGCGCGCGAGGAGTCCGGGGAGGAATCGAGCGACAACGGGGAAGGTGTTGACCCCGATCCGATCGCAACGACGTATCGGTGGTCGGCGGAGGGTGGCATCTGTGGCGTATGTGGCGAACGGGTCGAGTCGCGCTGGCACTCCGGGGAAGCGTTCGTGTGTGCGGACTGCAAGGAGTGGTGACGCGGGTGCTCCACACGGTCCCGACAGACATACGTACCATGACTCCTGTTAATCGTGTACGATCATCGTTCGGATCCCCGAATCCGCCGCCTACGATACATGACACGCACGAATCCGGAATCCCCGAGCGCGTCGCTGCCAGATACGATCGAACCGATGACGGTGTCCGAGGCGACCGACGTCTCCAGGTCAATCATCGAGAACGTGTCCCGCGTTATAGTCGGTAAGGACGAGGAGATCAAGGACGTTCTCATCGGGGCGCTTGCGGGCGGACACCTCCTGCTCGAGGATGTCCCTGGCGTCGGGAAGACGATGCTCGCCAGGTCGATCGCCAGGTCGATCGACTGTGAGTTCTCCCGGATCCAGTTCACCCCTGACCTGCTCCCGACCGACGTGACGGGCGTGAACGTGTACAACCAACAGACGGCGACCTTCGAGTTCCAGCCCGGGCCCGTGTTCGGCAACGTCGTTCTGGGCGACGAGATCAACCGCGCGCCGCCGAAGACCCAGAGCGCGCTGCTCGAGGCCATGGGGGAACGACAGGTGACCGTCGACGGGGAGACCCGGGGGATGCCCGAGCCGTTCGTCGTGATCGCGACCCAGAACGCCGTCGAGACCGACCGCACTTACGAGCTTCCGGCGGCACAGGTCGACCGGTTCATGAAACAGCTCCGCATAGGCTACCCCGAAAGCGAGGACGAATCGGAGGTGCTCAGGCGGGCGGCTGGTCACCACCCGATCGAGGAACTGACTCCCGTCGCGACGGCGCGGGACCTCCTGCGGGCCCGCGAGACGGTAGTCGGAGTGACCGTCGAGGAGCCGATCCGCGAGTACGTGATCGACCTGGCGACGTACACGCGGGAGAACGCGGTCCTCGGAGTGAGCCCCCGCGGGGCCATCCAGCTCGTCCGGGCCGCGAAGGCACGGGCAGTGCTCGACGGTCGCGAGTACGTCGTCCCCGATGATATCAAAGCCGAGGTGCTGTCCGTGTTCGGACACCGGATACGGCGGGGAAGCGACGACCGGATCGGGGGCGAGGCGAGCCGCGAAGTCGCCAAGTGGGCGCTCGATCGCGTCCCGGTACAATGAGGCCAACGCGGCGCGGGTACGCAGTCGCCCTGATCATCGCGGGTGCGACGGTTGCAGCGTCGATGCACGGTCCCCGGGGACTCGATGCGATCATCGTTCCGGTAGTCGTCGGGTTCGCCGTGGGCGCGGTACAGCTCTGGTGGATCGACGCGCCGGAGGTCGAACGCCGCATTCCCGGGCGGGGGTCCAGAAAAGACAGGGTGACCGTCGCCCTCGAGGTCGAGGTCGAAAACGCCGTCAGCGGACGCTTTCAGGACACGGTCCCTCCAGAGCTCGAAGCGAGTGGAAACGAGCGCCTCGTGACCCTGGACGACACCGTCTTCGAGTACGACGTTACTCTGTCCGAGCGTGGCGAGCACGCCGTTGGACCGCTCTCGATCACGGTCACCGACGTTCTCGGTCTGGTGTCCGTCACGTACAGCTACCCGAAAACTGACGAGATACTCGTGCGCCCGCAGGTGTTGCCTATCTCCGTCCCGCCAAGTGACATCTACCCCGACTACGGCGACCTCGGTCCTGAACGTGGCGAGTTCGACCACCTCCGGGAGTACCACCCGGGCGATCCGACACAGGACATCCACTGGAAATCGAGTGCAAAGAGGGTCGAGGAGGGGTTCCTCGTCTCGGAGTTCTCCGCCAGCGAGGAGGGGATCGACGCCATCACCGTCGCGGTCGACGCGGTTCCCGGTCGCGCCGACGACACTGCCGATGCGGCCGCGAGTTTGCTCGTCTTCCTGCTGAGCGCCGGCCTCGAGACGGGCCTCCGGACTCCGTCAGCCGAGTTCGACCCGGCGACCGGCCCGGATCACCGAGACGACCTCCTCGACGCGCTCGCCCGGTTCGAACCCGGGACGCTACGGGATGGTCAGGTGGCGGAAGCGAAACTCCACGTCTCGGGCGACAACAGGGGCGTGTTGGTCGAGACGGGCGGGCGAACGCTCCGCTTCGAGAACCTCCTCGG
>JBDGQL010000053.1:0-6540 GCA_042219105.1 Karumarchaeum halophilus (SeqCode)
AGCCTCCACCGTACCCGGCGAATATCTATCAGGACTTCTGTCGACCCGTATACGGTCAGTATACTGTCGGACAGAGACATTGATAATCGAACCCCCGGGACGGGGGGCCTTCGAATTATCAATACTTCTGTCCGACAGTATAGGCGCGTGTGACTCTCTGGCCAGTCGAAACGCAAAAGATTCCCCTATCACAAACCGGTGGCGTGTTACGAACTGCGCTCATCGGATTTGGCGGGTACGGCGCTCGGCTCGCTCGGGAGATAGTCGACGACCCAAACGGACGGCTGTCGGCAGTCGTCGACATCGACTCCGGGACGCTCGACCGCGCGTCCAAGGAACTCGACCTCGACCGGTCCAACCTGTACACGGACGAGCGAACGATGTACGAGGAGACGGCGCTCGACGCGGTCGTCATCGCGACTCCGCCGGCATTTCACGACGACCAGATCCACGAGGCGTTCGACCGCGGACTGAACGTCCTCTGTGAGAAACCAGTCGTGGTCAGGCGTCCGGCCGCCGAGCGTCTGCGCGACCGCGTCGCGGAGTCGGACCTGACGTTCATGGCCGGCTACCAGCGCCACCTGAATCCGGGCTTTATTAGGGCTCGCGAGCGCTATCAGGGCGATCATGTACCGTCACACGTCGTCGGCGAACTCACCCAGAACTGGACGGCGTACTTCAAGCAGGGGACCAACTGGCGGACTGACCCCGATATCGGCGGCCGGGGCCACCTGTTTAGCGTCGGGACCCACGTCGTCGAATCGGTGCTGTGGTTGACCGGGTTGCGCCCGGTGGCGGTCAGCGCCGAAATGGAGTTTCACGACGATGCAAATTTGATCGATAAAAAGTCCTCGATGACTGTGCGCTTTGCCAACGGAGCGGTCGGAACGTTCGCCGACTCCGCGGTTGCCCCGGTCACGCGCGAACACATCCACGTCTGGGACGACGACGGCGCGGTGTACCTCGACGGAGAGGGGTGGGGCCGCCGGGCGCTCACGGTGATAGACGCTACCGGCGGGGAACGCCAGCCCGACCTCCCGTACGACGAGTCTCCGACCAAGTTCGGGGTCTTCGCGGAGTCAGCGCTGGCGGACACGGAACCGCCTGCTACCGCCGACGACGTCCTCGCAGTCACGGCCCTCCTCGACGCCGCCTACGAGAGCGCCCCCACCGGCGAACGTGTCGAGATCGACCCTGTCTCGTATACATCCAGACACGAATAAATTAACACGCGAGTCGGTTATCTTCGGTCGAAACTATTTCTCCCGGCCGATTAGGGAACGATCATGTTGACTGGTTCGTGTCCGAGTGTATAGGTGATATCGACTGCTCTCGATGGGTACTGGTCGTCACAACCGACCGTATTACAGCTGTTCCAGAACGCGATCCGGATAGTTCGAACACACGTAATCCGGGTCGTACGACAGAACCGTCTCGATTTCGTCGGGGTCGTCCACAACCCACAGTTCGGCGATGTACCCCCGGTCCTGGATGTCGTCGACTAGTTCTTGATCGGCCGCGTCGGAGTTGACGGCGATCCAGGAGACGCCGAGTTCTTCGGCGGCCTCGAACAGCTCCTCGTCGGGGGGATCGCCCGTCGTGAACGATTTATCGATTGGCGTTTCCGGGTCGGCCTCGGTTATCTCGGCGATCGCCTCGGGATCGAACGAAACAACGGACGTGCGGTCTTCTAGTCCGTACTCCTTGAGACCAGCCAGGATGCGTTCGCCGATCCCGAGTTCCTTGGGTTCGACCCTGAGGTCGACGTCGTGGTCGGCCATGAAGCGTAACGTCTCGTCGTACGTTGGTATGTATGCACCGTCCCCGGCGTCCAGCGCCTGGAGTTCGTCCTTCGTCAGGTCGTTCACCGCCCCGGAGCCGTCCGTCACCTCGTCTACCGTATCGTCGTGTATAATCATCAGCTCGTCGTCCGCGCTCGTCCGGACGTCGAACTCGATCACGTCGGCATCGAGCTCGACTGCACGTTCGAACGCCGCTAGCGTGTTCTCCGGAGCGTATCCGGATGCGCCACGATGGCCGACTACTCGTACCATGATCCAACGCCCGAACCCGACGATATTAATGGTTCGCTTCTGTCGCTCCGGACGAGCGGGTTCGCTCATGACGTGGTTTTTATAGTGTAATTTTCACGTAGGTTCATGATATTGAGGCAGGCTTTTATTCGTCCAATCCAAGTGTATCACGAATGCGGAACCAATATTCCGAGTTGACGAGACGGCGAGTGCTAGCTGTTGGGGGAACAGCGATCGCGGGAAGTATCGCAGGGTGTAGCGGGGACTCCGACGGTGGCACCGGCAGTCCCACCGACGACGGTGGTGCCGGCACCGGGACTGATGGGTCGGAAAACCTCATTTCACACCAATAGTTCGGGAACGGCGATACGAAGCTCACCTACCAGACGAGCACGTTCTACACGCCGATAAAGGCGAAAAGCGACCAGCCGGTGGCGGCGCCGGCACTCAAGACCCAACACGAGAAGTGGGCAAAAAACCATCCCGACTACCGGATCGACGTCAAATATCCCGCTTTTGGGCAGTGGAAGAATAACCTGCTCATCAGCGCCGCGGATGGCAACCCTCCCGATGGGTCGACGCTCGACTCGAAGTGGGTGGCGGACTTCTATCAGTACCTCCAGCCGCTGAACGACTACGTCGAGGATGGAGCTATCGACGACTTCTTCCCGTTCGTCCGGGAGACCGTGATGCAGGACGGCGACCTGCTGGCTGCCTGGAAGTACACTGGCTGTCGGTGCCTGTACTACCGTCAGGACCTTATGGACACGTACAACAATGGCAATCCACCGGAAACCTGGGAGGAACTCAAAACGGTCGGACAGGAGATCGTCAACAACGAGGACATGGACGCGTACATGTTCCAGTCCTCGACGGGGCTTGCCAACCTCCCGTACTTCTGGAGTTCGGGCGGCACGCTGGTCAACAGTGAGGGCGCGCCGGTTCTGGACCAGGACGGCAACCGACAGGCACTGGTCGATGCGCTCACGTTTATCAAGGAACTCGTCGACACGGGAGTCACGCCCCAGCGTGTCGCGAGCATCGAAGAGGTCGAGGCGCTTCCCAGAGAAGGTCGGAACGGCAACCTCGCGATGTTCATCGGCAATCAGGACCAGATCGAGCGCAATCTGAAACGGCCGATCCAGACGGCCGACGACATCCCCGACGACCGGTGGGAGCGCTGGAACGTCGCGAAGATTCCGCGGCCCGCCGATGGCGAACACACGACCGGCGTCGGTGGCTGGACGGAGGGGGCGTTCATTGGGGGCGACGGCAACGACGCCAACGCGATGAAGGACTTTATCGCCAAGTTCGCCGAACCCACGTCCATGGCGCGGTACTGCTCGGCGACGGGCTTTCTCCCGACCCGGGAGTCCGTGTACGACCTGGATGAGTACGACCCCACCTCTCCGTACATGGACCAGTTCCGGGAGTTTCTCAAGGACGGCATCGCCAGGCCGGCCTTCCCTATCTACAGCACCATCGAATCAGAGTACGTCGCCGCCATCGAGAACGTCATCACCGGACAGTCCGATCCCGGGTCGGCCGCCGACACGATGATCAGTCAGGTCAACGACGAGTACGAATCCTCGTGATCGCTCTCATGAACCGGGTCCGACCCGCGAACGAACTATATACACCCGGACGTGATTTGTGTAACAGGTGCCGTCACAAACCCGGGGTATCACGATCTGAACACGCCGATCTGGTGTCGTGGCAGTTTACAGAGTCACGTCCGGGTGTATAGGAGTCCATGGCAACCTCTGACGTCGTAAGAAAGCGACTCCGGCGTGGCGCCGGGGGGGTCCGGAGCGTGTGGCGACGGCTGCTGGATCACCCGCTGCCCTGGCTCGCCCCGACGCTGCTCGCGCTTGCGGTGTTCCAGTTGTATCCGATGGTCCAGGCCATCCGGATGAGCTTCACGAACGAGAGTCTCATCAGGCCGAACACCGAATTCGTCGGCCTCGAACAGTACGTCAGGCTCGCGACCGACCCGGTGTTCTGGGAGATGCTCCGGATTACCGCCATCTACGCCTTCTCCAGCGTCGTACTCCACGTTCTCGCTGGGCTCGTCTTGGCGCTCGCCATCGACTACGGCGTCCGAAGGGGGCTTCGTGGACATCTCACGACTCGCGTATCCGTACTGCTTGCCTGGATCGTCCCGGGCATCATCATCGGCCTCGTCTGGAAGGTGATGCTCGTCGAGAGCCAGTTCGGCGCCGTCAACCACATTCTCGGGCTGGTGAACGTCGGCCCAGTCCCGTTCCGGTCGGACCCGACGCTGGCGCTCGTCTCGACGATCATCGCCGGCACCTGGCGAGGCACCGCGTTCTCGATGATCATGATCTACGGTGGGCTCCAGCGCGTCCCACAGCACCTGTATGAGGCCGCCAGGGTCGACGGCGCCGGCCGGTGGCAGCGCTTTCGCCACGTCACCATCCCCCAGTTGAAGTCCGTGTTGTTCGTCACGATCGTTCTCGTGACGATCTACGCGCTCAACACGTTCGACCTCATCTTCGCGCTGACCGGCGGCGGTCCGGGTCGGGCGACACAGGTGCTCGCCCTGTTCATGTACAAGGAGGCGTTCCAGGACTACGCCCTCGGGCAGGGTGCGGCCATCGCCGTCGTGATGCTGGTCGCAAACCTGCTCTTGACCGGGGTGTACCTCTATGCGTTCGACGTGAGCGAAGAAATATGACCACGGATGAGTCACACCGACCCGACGGGGGCACGAGAACGGAGTCGGAGCCGGCCGCCGACGACGCGACACGCGCCAAGACCGGGACTAACCTCAGCACGCTCGCTGGCGGACTCGGCGACGCTATCCGAAGCCCGCGTGCGCTCGACCTGCTTGTTTACGCGCTGTATGCCGTCGCGATCGTGTTTTTCGTCTTCCCCGTGTTGTGGGTGGTGTCAGCGAGCCTGCGGCCGGCCGGCGAACTGTTCAGCTACCCCTTCCGGCTCCTCCCCCCGGAACTGTCGTTTTCGGCGTACGACCAGGTGATCCAGGCCGGGGTGAAGACCTGGCTGTTCAACTCGACGATCATTACGGTCCTTGGCGTCTCGGGCATCGTCGCCGTATCGATCCCGGCCGCGTACGCCTTTTCCCGGTTCGAATTCCGCGGCCGCCGCGGACTGCTCGGGATCGTCCTCCTGTTCCAGATGATCTCGCCCGTTATCATCATCGTCCCGCTGTACACGGTGATGTCGACGCTCGGACTCCTGCGCACCCGGGCCGGCCTCGTGTTGCTCTATATTGGCATCCAGACGCCGTTTTCCATCTGGCTGTTGAAAGGGTACTTCGACACCGTGCCGACGGAACTTGACTACGCCGCCCGGATCGACGGCTGTAATCGCCTGCAGACGCTTCGGCACGTCCTGCTCCGCCCCGTCGCGCCGGGGATCGCCGTCGTCGCCATCTTCAACACCGTGCTGACGTGGTCGGAGTTCGTCCTCGCGTTCACCGTACTCCGCAGCGAGACCAGACTCCACACGATCTCGATCGGCGTCTACAAGTTCCAGGGCCAGTACGGCAACGACTGGCGCGCCATCGCCGCCGCGAGCGTCATCGGGATGCTCCCGCTCGTGATCGTGTTCCTCGGGCTCCAGCGGTACTTCGTCAAGGGCCTCATCGAGGGCTCGCTCAAAGGAGAGTGATAACTGGGCGCCGCCTCATGCTCTTCTGTGCTCTTTCCCACGCACGTCCTCGCGGGGGATCTCCTCGGGCGACTATGGACGGGGCTGCCGGTGTGGGCCGCCTCCGGAGCCGCCCTCCCGGACCTGATCGACAAACCGCTGGGAGCAGTCGGCGCGACCGCGTTCCGGAACCGCGTGCCGCCGGTCGACGCGGCGAGTTCCGCCAGCGGTTCCTCGAACACCCTGGCGCGGAGCGAGTCGGCCGGTCAGTGCGGAATGCGGTCGCTCCCCGTCGGGAGGTGGCCGGCGACGAACAGGTATACACCCGGACGTGACTCTGTTAGGCGCCACGACACCAGATCAATGCGTTCGGCTCGTGATACCCTGGGTTTGTGACGGCACGGCTTGCACAAATCACGTCCGGGTGTATAGTCCCGGAGGAACACGGAGACGGAAAGCGCCAGCGCGAAGGGAGCGACAGCGGTGGCCATCGCCGGCGAGACGAGCGGGGTCAGGACGACGGTCAGAAACGCCATCTGGCCGTCCGCGAGGTACCGCCCGAGGTTGCTGTCCGGGCGCTCGTGTAGCTGGCCGCCGCGGAGCCGGCGGAGGCGTTTGAGACCCCGGTAGACGTACCGGGCGGCCGACAGCGACAGGTACCAGACGGGCAACTGCCCCCATGCGACCGCTACGGCCGGGGCGACCACGAAACCGAGGGTGTCGATGCCGAGGTCTAGCCGGCGTCCCAGCAGTGTCTCCTGCCCGACCGATCGGGCGACCTGTCCGTCGAACTGGTCGAGCACGACGCCGGCCCCACATACGGGTCGACAGAACTGTTGATAGAATTAGCCTCCACCGTACCCGGCGAATA
>JBDGQL010000200.1:0-6508 GCA_042219105.1 Karumarchaeum halophilus (SeqCode)
GTGGAGACTGGCCTCATCGGGTTCACCGCCTACCAGGCCGTCCTGTCGACGGTCGCAAGCGTCGCCCTCGGTCTCCCGGGGGCGTACCTGCTCGCGCGCTGGGAGTTTCCCGGTCGCCGGACGATCCGCTCCTTGACGCTGCTCCCTTTCGTCCTTCCCTCGATCATGGTCGCCGTGGGCTTTCTCGCGATGTTCGGGAACCAAGGACTGCTCAACGATCTGCTTGGCGCCGTCGGTCTCGGTCCGGTCGAACTCGTGTTCACGCTGGAACTCGTCATCATCGCCCACGCTTTCTACAACGCACCCCTGGTGACGCGGCTGGTGACGACGGCCTGGGAGTCGGTCGACCGCCGCCGCGTCGAGACCGCGCGGACGATGGGCGCCTCGCGGTTTCGCGCCTTCCGGGACGTGGTTGTCCCGCAGTTGCTCCCTGCGCTCCTGACCGGAGCCCTGCTGACCTTCGTGTTCACGTTCATGACGTTCCCGATCGTGCTGGCGCTGGGCGGTCTCCAGCTGGCCACCCTGGAGGTGTGGCTGTACGCCCGGGCACGGAACTTCGCACTGGCCGAGGCGGCGACGCTCGGTGCCATCGAAACGACGCTCTCGCTGGTGCTCACGTACGTCTATCTTCGGTACGAGGCGGTGCAGGTCCGTGCCGGGACGAGTGGCGGCGGCCTGTCCCGAACGCGGCTGTTGGCCCGGGGTCGGGCGCTTCTGGACCCGCGCCGGCTCGCGTTGCTGGGGTACGCCGTCGTTGTCCTCGTCGTCTTTATCGGGCCGCTCGTGAGCCTCCTGATCGAGAGCGTCACCGGTCCGGACGGGGGGTTCACGCTCCAGTACTACGCCTTCCTGTTCGAGCGCCAGGAGGGCGCGGCCGTCGGGACGACCCGGCCCCTCACGGCCATCCGCAACTCCCTGACCTTCGGCGTGGGAACGCTCGCCCTCGCCGTCCCGATGGGCGTGGCCGTCTCCGTCGTTGCCACCCGTGGGGGGCGCGGATCACGGGTCGCGGAGGCCCTGCTGACCGCGCCGCTTGCGGTCAGTGGCATCGTCGTCGGCCTGGGACTCCTGCGGAACCTTGTGTTTGGGACCGTCGTCTTTGGCCACCGGATCACGATCACGGGACCGGTGGCCATCGTCGCCGCGCACGCCGTCGCCGCCTATCCGTTCGTGACGCGTCTGGTGACGCCGGCGCTCGGTGGCATCGACGACCGCATGACCGACGCCGCGCGCTCGCTGGGAGCTACGCGTCTGCGAACCCTGCTGGACGTGGAACTCCCGCTTGTGGCGGGTGCACTCGTCGCCGGTGCGGCCTTTGCCTTCGCCATCAGCGTCGGGGAGTTCGACTCCACCGTGTTGCTCGCCGAGGGGGTCGACAGCTACACCATGCCGGTCGCCCTGGAACGGTACAGGGGAAACCGCTCGATCGGGCCCTCGCTCGGACCGGCGATGGCCATGGGGACCGTCCTGCTCGGGGTGACGACCGTCAGTTTCGTACTCATCGACCGCTTCGGGGGCCGATGGGAACGATGACCGGCGGACTCACGATCGATGGCTGCTCGCTAACCTTTGGCGCCGTCGACGCACTCGATGACGTCTCCATCGACGTGGAGCACGGGGAGTTTTTCACCCTCGTCGGGCCCTCTGGGTGTGGCAAGACCACGACGCTCCGGACCGTCGCGGGGCTGGAGTCACCCGACACGGGGTCCGTGAGCATCGGCGGCGACGACGTGACGGGCGTCCCGCCGGACGAACGCGACATCGGCATCGTGTTCCAGAACTACGCCCTGTTTCCCCACATGAGCGTCCGGGAGAACGTCGCCTATGGCCTGCGCTTCCGGGACCCGCCCGGCGACGTGTCAGCCGGCGAGCGCGTCACGGCGATGCTCGATATGGTCGACATGGCCGACTTTGGCGACCGCGATCCGGAGGCGCTGTCGGGCGGGCAACAGCAGCGCATCGCCCTGGCCCGCGCGCTCGCGCCCGGCCCGGAGGTGCTCTTGCTCGACGAACCGCTCTCCGCGCTGGACGCCGACCTCCGCCAGCGCCTGCGCGTTCGCATCCGAACGATCCAGCGGGACCTCTCGATCACGACGCTGTACGTCACCCACGATCAGGCAGAGGCGCTGGCTATCAGCGATCGGGTCGCGGTGATGCGCCGGGGGCGCGTCGAGCAGGTCGCCACACCCGAGCAGGTGTACCGCCAGCCGGCGACCCGCTTCGTCGCGGAGTTCGTCGGCGATAACAACCTCTTCGGTGGAACAGTCGACGGTGACCGGATGCGGATCGACGGCACCGACGCGGCGCTCCCGCTACCACCCGACGCCGACCGCGTCGACGGAACGAGCGTGACTGTCGGCGTCCGTCCGGAAGCGATTTCCGTCGATGGCGACGACACGCCGACTCCCGGCGACAGGACGCCGGCTTCCGGTGACAGCGTGACCCTGTCCGCGGCGGTGCGGACGGCGGAGTTTCTCGGTGACGCCTACCGTCTGCACTGTGGGTGGCAGGGCCGAGAGGTGCTGGTCAAGACCGGCGCGACGGACCCCCCCGACGGCACCGTAGACCTCGCGATCACTCCTGCCGACGTGCGAGTGCTGTAGACGACACACTCGATCACCCGTAGTAAGATCGCTTTCGTCTATGTGCGCGGAGAGACAGGCATGGTTGCAGAAGTACGAGGGCGATCCACAGTCATCGGTACAGTCCCGCACACAGATCGGGTCGTGATCGAAGATGGGCGACTCACAGTACGCACACGGTTCATCCGAGTCGGGTGTGACGACAGTCGTGAACATACCTCTGCTATGGGAGAGTCCACACAAAGGGTTTCCTCGTGCGGTCTACGGGTCGACAGAAGTCCTGATAGATATTCGCCGGGTACGGTGGAGGCCAATTCTATCAACAGTTCTGTCGACCCGTATCGCACCCGAACACGGTTGCAACCGACCCTATCAACGCTTGCCCAATGCTCTCTCGAACGTCCGCTGGGCCCGATCGTACCCCTGGTTCCGGTCCACTATCGGGTCCGGGTAGTCGGGCGACAGTCGATCGCGCTCGGTCCCGGATAGATTGGGCCAGTCGATGATCTTGCCTGCGGGGACTTCCTCGAGTTCGGGGACGTACTCCGTGATGTATTTGGCGCTGTCGTCGTACTTGCTCGCCTGGCTCACCGGATCGAAGATCCGGACGTCGACTGAGTCGGTCCCGGTCGATGCCGTCCACTGCCAGCCGCCGTTGTTCGACGCGTAATCGTGATCTATCAGCTGTCGCTGGAAGTGACGGGCCCCCTCCCGCCAGTCGATCAGCAGGTGTTTCGTGAGAAACGAGGCGACGACCTGTCGTGGACGGTTGTGGATGTACCCCTCCTGGTCGAGTTGGCGCATCCCGGCATCGACGAGCGGATACCCGGTTTCGCCCGCCTTCCACGCCTCCAGATCGCTCTCCTCGTTGCGCCACTCGATCTCGTTTGGCATGTCGACGTAGTTCTCCGTACCGAGGGTCGGATTGTGGTACAACAGGTGGTAGTTCTGCTCGCGCCAGGACAGTTCGTACCGGTATTTGTCGACGTTCCGTCGCTCCCGCCCGCTGACGGCATCATAGACGTCCGACGCACCGGCCCACATCTCCCGAATCCCGATCATGCCGCCGGCGAGATACGGCGACATGCGCGATACCGCTGCCGTCGGCGCCTCAACCGCCCGTGGGAGGTCGTCGCGGGTGTCGTTGTAACTGAGAATCCCCGCATCCAGAAAGTCGTCGAACCGCTCGCGGGCGGCCTCGTAGCCGGCCGGCGGCAGGTCGATGTCCACGTCGGGCACCGGCACCGTCTTCGTGTCCTCCACCGACACGAGCGCGTCCGAGTCGGGTTCGTCGTACGGTGCCGTCTTTGGCACCTGCTCCCAGTCGGAGTGAAACTGGCTGTGGTTCGGGTACGACGATTCGAGTCGCCCGGGATCGACCAGAACCAGATCGGTTTTCGACTCCGTGTCGATACCTACGCTCGCCAGCGTATCCTCGACGCGTTGCTGTGCGTTGCGTCTCGCCGGACGGTAGTGCTCGTTGTAGTACACGCTATCGGCGTCGAGTTTCTCGGCCAGCGTCGAGAGCGTTTTTGCGGACTCGCCGCTCCGGACGATGAGGTCGCTCCCCAGGGCCTGATATCGCTCCTTGAGCTTGCGAACGCCGGACATCCACAGCGCACGCTGTCGTCGTCCGACGTGTTCGAGCAGATCCGTGTCGTAGATGTACACCGGAAGTACGGTGTCGGATCGTGCCGCCACCGCGAGCCCGACGTTGTCACGGGTACGCAGGTCGCGTTGATGCCAGAATAACCGCATACCATTGTTAGTTGGTCCAACGATGAATACCCTTTGAACCCGTCTAACAGAGCAGACCTACCGTCGGAGTGTCGTCCCGAATACCATCCGATACGCTCATCATGGTGGTTATGTCACTCCCGGCCGGACAATTGCTCGTGCTCGGACTACGGTTTTACGCCTGCTCTCAGTGTAACACGGTCCACGCCGAGCCAATGGCCCCGGCGGCCTGTCCGACGTGTGATGCCGGAGAACCACAGGAGATTACGGACCGGTTACAGGCCGACCCTTACTTTTTTACACAAAGTAAAAAATAAACCGGGTTGTGTTCCGGTCGTGGTATCGGGGTCGATCACGGCGCTCACGTAGAATATCCTGGCTCTCACCTTTCAGGACGAGACGGTGTGTTTTGGAGGATCGAACACGTACCGGCATGTGATGGACTACGCCGAACTCGTGAGGACATACGAGCGGTTAGCGGACACGACGAAGACCCTGGAGAAGCGCTCGATCCTCGCCGGGTGCTTCGAGACGACCGACCCCGAGTTGCTTCCGGCGGTGGTCCGTCTCGTCCGGGGGCGGGTGTTCGCGCCGTGGGAACCCGGCGACCTGGGCGTATCTTCCTCGCTGGCCTCCAGGGCGATCACGAAAGCCACCGGAGTCGACGCCGACCGACTGGAGACGTGGTACCGCGAGGAGGGTGATCTCGGGGACGCGGCCGCGAAAGCGGTAGCCGAGCGCACCCAACAAACCCTCGTCTCAAAGAGCCTGTCCGTCGAGGGCGTCTACGAAACCCTCCGCGAACTCTCGACCTACGGGGGGGCCGGGAGTCAGACCCGTCAGGTCGACACGGTTGCCGGCCTGGTTTCGGACGCCGACCCTGAGGAGGCCCGGTATCTGGTCCGGACAGTCGTTGGCGCGATGCGACTCGGCGTGGGTGACGCGCTCGTCCGTGACGCCCTTGCGGACGCCGTTCTCGATGGCTCGGAGTCGGCGGTGAGGGCGGTCGAACGGGCCTACGAGATGACCAACGATTTCGCGGTCGTCGCCGAGCGCGCCCGATCGGAGGGCTGGGACGGTCTCGACGCACTCGACGTCGAGGTGTTCCGCCCGGTCAAGGCGATGCTCGCCGGGACCGCCGATACCCTCGATGGAGCGATCGCTGACCTGGGAGACGACACCGGGACGGCCCACATCGAGGTGAAATACGACGGTGTCCGCGCGAAGCTACACCATCGCGACGGCGAAACCCGGGTGTTCACCCGCCGACTCGAAGCGATCACCGAACAGTTCCCGGACGTAATCGAGGCCGTCGAGGGGAACATAAATGCCGACTCCTACATCATCGAGGGCGAACTCGTCGGGTACGATCCCGAGACGGACGAGCCGGTGCCGTTCCAGAAGCTCTCGAAACGCATCAAGCGCAAACACGACATCGCCGCGACGGCCGCGTCGATTCCTGTGTGGGTGTACTGCTTCGATCTACTGTATCTGGATGGGGAATCGTACCTCGAGACGCCGCTTCACGACCGCCTCGAGGCGCTCTCGGGGATTCTCACCCCCGAGGAGGGGGTGATCGAACGCGCCGAGTACGCCCGAATCGACGCGGTCGATCCCGTCGAGACGTTTTATCAGACGGCGCTGGAGGCGGGCCACGAGGGGGCGATGGTGAAGAACCTCGACGCGACCTACCAGCCGGGGTCGCGGGTTGGGTACCAGCTGAAAATCAAACCCACCATGGAGCCGTTGGATCTGGTCGTGACGCGGGCGAAGTGGAGCCAGGGCCGCAAGAGCGACTTTCTCGGCCGGCCGTATCTCGCGTGTCGGGGTCCCGACGGGGAGCTTTTCGAGGTGGGCCGGATGCACACCGGCTTCACAGACGAAGACCTCGAGGAGTTCACCGATCTTCTCGAACCGCTGATCGAATCCGTCGACGGACGGGAGGCCGACCTCCGGCCCGAGGTGGTACTTGAAGTCGAGTACGAGGAGATACAGGAGTCGTCCACCTACGACTCGGGGTACGCGCTTCGGTTTCCCAGATTCCGCCGGATCCGACGCGACCTGGCTCCGGAGGATGCCGACACGCTCGAGCGGGTCGAAGCGCTGTATACGGGTCGACAGGACTGATACTGTTGGCTGTGACTCGATGGAGATATTCGCCACCCCGGGGTGTCGAATTCCTCCACGAA
>JBDGQL010000013.1:0-6271 GCA_042219105.1 Karumarchaeum halophilus (SeqCode)
TCTTACCGGTGCTCGCCGCCACCGGGGGTGGCGATCACCGGTAAACAGCTACAAGTGGCTTCCTCGAGGACGTGCGTGCATGGGCCGAGACATCGACGACGTCGACGAGGACATCCTGTATGCGCTCCAGGAGGACGCCCGGAACACCTCCTCGGGCGACATCGCGGCGCGGACCAGTGCCTCCGACAGCACCGTCCGCAAGCGCATCCAGCAACTCGAAGCCGACGGCGTCATCAAAGGCTACAGCGCCGAGGTCGACTACCAGCAGTCGGGATACCCGCTTCGCATGTTGCTGTACTGCACCGCCGCGATCCCCGAGCGCGGCGATCACATCCCCGACATCCTGGCGATTGATGGCGTCGTGTCCGTCCAGGAGCTGGTCACCGGCGAGCAGAACCTCCTCGTGACCGCCGTCGGCGAGACCGACAACGACATTACGCCTGTCGCGAACGAACTCCTCGAGATGGGCCTCACGGTCGCCGATGAGGTTCTCGTCCGGAGCCACGAGACCACGCCCTTCGGGAAATTCAACTCCCGGGAAGCCCCGAAAGACGACGGTAGTACCGATTAATGATAATTAAAAGGGTCAATCGCTACTGTAACGCACGACGAATTCGACGTCCAGCGCGGTCGCGCGCCGGACGACAGCCGCCACCGGATCGACCGCGCCAGCCAAGTTGTGGGAGTCACCGTCGAGAACCGTGAGCGCCGCCCGCCGCCCGGACTCGATGATGCCACAGTCGAGGCCGGCGACCTCCGCGCCGGCGACCGTCGCCATCCGGAGCACCTCCCGGGCGGTCACGTCGAACTCCTTTGCGGTGTAGGCCATCTCCCGGAACATCGAAGGCGGGTTCAGCATGACGTTGTCAGTCCCGAGCGCGACGGTCGTGTGATCGAGCAGGTCTCCTACCGGCGGTCGACCGACATCGAGAACGGTGTTCGCGCGCGGACAGACCGCGACCGGAATCGACTCCTCTCCGAGCGTTTCGAGGTGGTCCGTCCCGGCGTGGACCATGTGGACGAGCAGGTCCGGACCCAGGTCGAGCGCGGGGTCGATGTCCGTCGGATCCGGCTCGCCAGCGTGGATGGCGAAGGGAACCCCGCGTTCCCGGGCCGCGGCGCGCTCTTCGGTAAAGTCGTCGTCGGCCGCGCCGCTGGCCCCGTACCCGTCGGCGATGTCGAGAACTGACGCGTCCCCGCTCCCGAAAATGAACGGATCGACATCGACTGGCTCGCCGGCCGCCCGGAGCGCCCGCGCGCCGGTGACGCCTGACTCCCGGAAGTCCAGGCAGGCGACCGTCCCCGTTCGGTTCATGAACCGGAGCGTCCGGCGCATGGCTGTCACGAGTTCGTCCCGGTCGGCCGCGGCCAGCCGCCGGTGTTTCAGGCTGTCGGGCGGCGCAACCGCCTCCTCGAGCCCCAGACCAACGGCGGCCTCCTTCGCGACGGAGTCGCCGATATGTGTGTGTGCGTTGACGAACGACGGCACCACGATGTTCGTCGACCCCGTCTCCGCCTCCTCGACGGCCATGATCCGACCGCTTTCGACCACGACGCGACCCCGGACCGGCTCGAACGACGATCCCGCGAGGATCGTCCCCTCGATTTCCTGCATGTCTGCTCTCTCTACCGGTACGATCCCGGAGTTCAAAAGTTCGACTGGTTCGGGACAACATCCGGAGAAATCATAATGTTCTATAATACAGTATATTCGAACGATTTGGTAATATAGTCAAATTTATTAAGCAGTATGTTCGTTACTACGATAGAGATGACCGGAATATCGTGGTTGGGGCGGTCGGCACGGTTCGGCGGTGGGGCGGTCGGCCCCGGAGGGATCGACTGATGGCGGGGCACGAGCGGACGACCGTCGGAGGGCTTCCGACCCCGACGGCGGGCGGATCACGCGTGTCGGCGACGCTGACGTGGCTCGTGTGGGTCCTGTTGATCGCGAGTCTGGCCGTGCTGGCCGCACGCCTCCTGCGTGGCGGCCCCTGGGAAGTCGCGGGACTGATCGTGATCGACGGACTCACAGTCGTGATGTGGGTGACGGTCACCCTTTTCAGCGGCATCGTCCACAGCTACTCGCGGCGCTACATGGCCGGAAACCGGGCCATCGACCGCTTTTTCGCCCGGGTGTTCGGGTTCACGCTGGTCGTGATGGTGCTGGTCGCGGCCGACAACGTCGTTCTTTTCGGGGCCGCGTGGGTAGCGATGGGTCTTCTGATGGCCGATCTGATCGGGCACCGCCGGGGCTGGCCACAGGCACGCGCCGCGGCGTCCCTGGCGCGCCGGTACTTTCTCGCGGGAAGCGGTCTCCTCGGCGTCGCGCTCGCGGCGCTGTGGTGGCACGCCGGGACGACGACCGTCTCCGGACTCGCGTCGAACGTTGGGGGCTCATCGCCGCCCGTCCTGTTTGCTGCCGGTGCCCTCCTCCTTGCTGCGATGGTGCAGTCCGCACTCGTCCCCTTTCACACGTGGCTGCTCTCCTCGATGACCGCACCCACGCCGGCCTCCGCGCTGATGCACGCCGGCTTCGTCAACGCCGGCGGCATCCTGCTGGTGCGGTTCGCGCCGGTGGTTACGGTCGACCCCGGGTTCATGCTCGTGGTCGTGCTCGTGGGCGCGGCGAGCGCGCTGCTGGGGAAGATTCTAAAGTCCGTTCAGACGGACGTCAAGAGCAAACTCGGCTGTTCGACCGTCGGTCAGATGGGCTTCATGATCATGCAGGCCGGGCTGGGATTCTTCGCGGCGGCGATCACCCATCTGATCCTCCATGGGTTCTACAAGGCCTACCGCTTTCTCGCGTCGGGCAGCGCGGTCGCACACGAACATCCAGCGGAGACGAAGCCCCCCGGCTCGGCGGGCTTTCTCGGCGCCGCCGTCATCGTCATCACGGCGCTCGCGGGCGGCGCGCTGTTCGTTGCCCTCACCGGCAAGACTGGAGGATCGAACGCCGGGCTCCTGCTCACGCTGCTCGTCGTCCTGACGGTCCTGCACGCCGCTCGTGAGGTCGTCCCGGGGGCGGCGCTCCCGGCCGCGGTCCGGTACGGCGCCGTCCCGCTGGTCGCGCTCCCGGCGATCGCCGTCTACGCCGCGGTGTACGGCGCGATCGAGGCACTGTTGCCCGGGTACGCGGTCGGGCAGGCGGCGGACCTGACGGTCGTCCACGGCGTCGTCGCCGCCGCGTTTCTCCTTTCGTACCTCGCCATCGAGACCGGCGTCTACGAGCGCAGCGAGCGCCTGTACGTGGGCCTTCTGAACGCGTCCCACCCCCCACCCGAAACTCACCTGACTGCCACGGAGGAGTACAATGAGCACTGAATCCGCCATCGAGGAACGCATCGAGTCAGTAGCCGACGCGGTCGGTCCCGCCTGGCCGCTGCACTCCTTCGTGACGGCTAACCCCCTCGCCGGCTTCGAGGACCGGCCGTTTCACGAGGCCGCCGCGGAGGCCGAGGCGGTGCTCGGCGGCGAGGGGTATCCGAGCGCCGACGTCTTCCGTCGGGCATGGGAGGCTGGCCGGATCGACACAGAACGCCTGCGAAGCGACCTGGCCGCCCGTGGCTACGACGACGACCCCGAGGCGTCGCTCGAACGCATGGCCGACGGGGAGTCCGGCGACGCGACGAACGCGGGGGACGCGACGACGAACGCGGCGAACGCAGCGGACGCAACGAATAGGCCAACGACACCCGCGGATCGCGCGGAGGCAGTCCTGACGAAGTGGCTGGGGGCCTTCCTCGACCAGGGGCAGGCGGAGTGGTCCATGCCGAACCGCGAGCAGGGGTTCTACGAGGCGTTCCGCGCCGTGGGCCGCCACGACGGCGACATCCCCGACGCGGCGGCGATCGCCGACCTCCCCGATCGGCCGGTCGACGCGATCCGGAATCGTCTCGAAGCGTATCCGGTCGGCGAATGGAACGACATCTTCGAGTTCCATCTGGCGGCGCTCCCGGGCTGGACCGGGTTCATCAAGCAGCGCGTTTCCGGGGAAGGCGCCTGGCAGTCGACGTACCCGATCACCCTACCCGGATATCTTGCGGTCCGTCTGACCCTCCTGGATCTGTTCGACGCGCCGCTCGCGCCTTTCGAGGGTGCCGGCGCCTGGGACGACGCCGAAACGGAGGGAGACCGGATCCCGCTTCCCGAGGTCTGGCTGTCCGCGTGGGAGGCGACGTACCGTTCGGAACTCCTCGAGCACCTCACCGACGCGAGCGAATCCCTCGCCGGGGGCTCCCCAACTGATCGCCCGGACGCACAGCTGGTGTTCTGTATCGACACCCGCTCGGAGATCATCCGCCGGCACATCGAGGCCGCCGGCGACTACGACACCCACGGCTACGCCGGCTTCTTCGGGATCCCGATGCGGTACTTGGAGTACGACTCGAAGGTGGCCGTGGACGCCTGCCCGCCGATCGTCGACGCACAGCACCGCATCGCGGATCGCCCCGTGAGCGCGGCCGACGGCGAACGGGACGCGCACGATCGCTGGCACGCCGCGCTCGATGCCGGAAAACGGGCAGCCACGCGTCTCAAGTACAACGCCGCGACCGCGTTCAGCTTCGTCGAGGGTGCCGGCGTGGGGTACGGGACCGCTCTCGTCGCCCGGACGCTCCTCCCGGGTCGCGTGTACGACCTTCTCGAAACCACCGACGACCGCGTCCCCGACGACCACGAGTTCTGTGAGCCGACGCTCGATAGCGACTCGGACGCTGGCCACGAACTCCCCGAGGGACTCACCCTCGAGGAACGGGTCGAATACGCCGCGACGGCGTTCGAACTCATGGGTTGGGAGCAGTTCGCCCGCGTCGTCGTCTTCGCCGGCCACGCCAGCGAGACGGCGAACAACCCCTTCGATTCCAGTCTGGACTGTGGCGCCTGCGCCGGCAACCCCGGCGGGCCGAGCGCCCGCGTTCTCGCGGCCATCTGTAACGACGACGCGGTCAGGAGGGAACTCTACGACCGCGGGATCGAGATTCCCGAGGACACCGTCTTCGTCGCCGGCGAGCACAACACGACGACCGACGAGGTGGAACTGTACGCCGGCGACGTGCCCGAGAGCCACGCGGCGGACATCGACCAACTCCGCGCCGACCTGGCGACCGCTCGCGCCGGTGCGGCCACGGAGCGAGCCACGGACATGGGCGTCAACGCCGAACGCGCCGAGGGTTTGGGTGCGGACACCGACTCGGGCGTCCGCGAGACCGAGCGCCGTGCCGCCGACTGGGCGGAGACGCGCCCGGAGTGGGGGCTGGCCGGCAACGCCGCCTTCGTCATCGGCCCCCGTGAACTCACCGACGGTCTCGACCTGGACGGGCGCTCCTTTCTGCACTCCTACAACTGGTCGACCGATCCGGACGGCGACGCCCTCGAGGCGATCATGGCCGGGCCGATGGTCGTCACCCAGTGGATCAACGCACAGTACTACTTCGCCACCGTCGACAACGCGGTCCATGGAAGCGGCTCGAAGGTGACCCACAACCCCGTCGGCAACGTCGGCGTCTACCAGGGCAACGGCGGGGATCTGATGACTGGCCTTCCGTTGCAGTCCCTGATGAGCGCCGAGGACGAACCGTACCACCAGCCCCTGCGGCTCTCGACGGTGATCCACGCGCCGGTCGACCGCGTGACCGACGTGCTGGCGGATCACGACGAACTGGCGGAACTGCTCGACAACGGCTGGCTCTCCCTGACGGTCGTCGACCCCGAGCGGGATCACCAGGCGTTCCACTACGAGGAGAGCCTCGAATGGGTGCCGGCCGGGGCGTCGGCGCGGGAACCGCCGGCACCGCGGGTGGCTCCCACTGTCGCGGACGACTGATAACTACGTACCGGAGGTCGACTCGGAGTTGCGGTATACGGGCCGACGGAACTGTTGATTGAATTGGCCTCCACCGCACCCGGCGCATATCTATCGAGACTTCTGTCGACCTGTATAGCCCGCGATCAACAGTATCGCCAGTCCGACGACCCCCAGAACGGCCGTGATGGCGTACGCGCCCGTCAGGTCGAGGGAGTAGCTCGAGTCCTCGTCAGCCACACTCGAAGAATCGCTCGGTAGATCTGCGTTCTCCGGGTCAGTTCCGCCGTCCGTCACCCGCGTTTCGGGCGCCGGCGCGCTCTCCACGCCGTCAACTTCCTCATTCATCCGTCCTGGCTGCAGATCGGATGGGTCCTCCCCGTCGCCACCCTCATCGTCCGCCTCGCTGTGGTGGTAGATGGCGGTGCCGTCGATCACCGCATGGACGTCACGGTCCCGGTCGTGGAT
>JBDGQL010000229.1:0-6270 GCA_042219105.1 Karumarchaeum halophilus (SeqCode)
CACGAGCTTAAAAACGGGGGATTTTTCTTACTCGGAGGGAGAAATCATCAAAATGGGCGGCACTCCGTAATGGGCACTCGAGAGTACCTGGTGGTGGACGTTCGGATCGACTGGCAACAGAGCGTCGCGCTCGCCGGGACCGTCATCACGTACCTCGCCGTCGCCATGCTCCTTCCGCTGGCGATCGGCCTCTGGTACGGCGAGGATGTCGTCGTCTTCCTGATCTCCATCGCTGTCGCGGTCATCGTCGGCCTCGCGCTGGAGCGCCTCGACGACGATCCGGAACTCGGCGCCCGCGAAGCGCTCCTGTTCGTCGTGCTGTCGTGGGGAGCCGTCGCACTCATCGGCGCGATCCCCTACGTCATCGCGGGGTATGGGACCGAGTCGGCGCTTCGCCACCCCATCAACGCGCTGTTCGAGTCGATGTCCGGCTTCACGACGACCGGGGCGACCGTCACGGAGGAGATCTCCTTCGATCGGCACTCCCACGCGCTGTTGATCTGGCGCCAGCTCAGCCAGTGGCTCGGCGGCATGGGAATCATCGTGCTGATGGTTGCCATCCTCCCGGAGGCCGCGGTCAACGGCGCACAACTGATCGAGTCGGAGGCGCCCGGCCCGGAGCTCCAGAAGCTGACGCCGAAGATCGCCGAGACCGCCCGCCTGCTCTGGTTGTTTTATGCCGGGTTTACGGCACTGTACGTAATCCTCTTGCTCGGGTTACATTACGGGCAGATGGCCCCCAACATGGGACCGTACAACGCCGTCGCTCACGGGTTTACCACGTTACCGACGGGTGGATTCTCCCCGGAAGCCGACAGCATCGCGGCGTTCTCGCCGGCCGTCCAGTGGCTCGTGATCCCGTTCATCCTCGTCGCGGGGACGAACTTCGCGCTGTTTTACCTGCTGGTCCAGGACGAGTACGCCGCGTTCCTCCAGGATCGCGAGCTACAGGCCTACCTCGGCGCGAACGCCGGCATAGTCCTCATCCTGTGGGGACTGCTGTTCACGGGGTCGGCTCCGCCGCTGGGGGACCTCGGCGGCGCCACCGAGGGCGTCATCGAGAACTCGCTACGGCAGGCTACCTTCCAGATCGCCTCGCTTCTGAACTCGACGGGGTACGCGACGAGTGACTTCGCCCAGTGGGACACGACCGCACAGGGAGTGCTGTTGTTCGCGATGTTTATCGGCGGGTCGGCAGGGTCCACGGGCGGTGGCATCAAAATCATCCGGTGGCTGGTCGTGATCAAGGGTATCCGGCGGCAACTGTTCACGACGGCGCATCCCAGCGCGGTCAAGCCGGTTCGCCTCGGTGGCCACGTCATCGACGAAGACGTCATCAGCGCCATCTACGGGTTCACGCTGCTGTATCTCCTCATCTTCGGCGTTGCGACGGCGCTCATCCTGCTCGATGCGGGGCGGGTCGGCCTCGAGATGACGGTTCTCGAGGGTATCAGCGCGAGTCTGGCGACGCTCGGAAACATCGGCCCGGGATTCGGCTTTCTCGGCCCCTTCGGGAGTTATCGCGGGTTTCCCGGAACGAGCAAGCTGCTGATGATCTTCCTGATGTGGATCGGCCGCCTGGAGATCATCCCCGTGTTCGTGATGTTCACCGGCGCGTTCTGGACGGAGTGATCCAGAAGGCCACATCTTCATTACCTCCAGGGTGATTCAACCCACACATGAACGATACTACCGACGATGGGAAACAGGAGTTGCTCGCTCACGTGCTACTGCCGGTCGCCAACGAGACGGACGCGCAGGCGACGGCGAAGAAACTCGAGCCGTACCAACCGGAGCACGTGACAGCACTCCACGTGGTCGAGAAGGGTGGCGGCGTCCCCGACAAAACCCCGGTCGAACAATCCGAAGAGCTGGCGAAAAAATCATACGCTGCCGTCGGCAGGGTCTTCCCCGATGCTGACGACCACACCGTCTACGCCCGAGACGTCGTTGGCGCGATCTTCGAGGCCGCCGAGGAGGTCGGGGCCAGCGCCATCGCGTACCGCTCTCGCGAGGGAAACCGACTCATGAAGTTCTTCTCCGGTGATCTCTCTTTGAAACTGGTCACGAGAGCTGATCGGCCTGTGATCGCCCTACCACGGGAGGATTCGGGTGCATGAGCACAAGCGAAGAGGAACTGGCGAAGGATCTCGGTCCCCTCGCGGCGCTGACCATCGGCGTCGGCACCATGATCGGGGCCGGGATCTTCGTTCTGCCAGGTGACGCCGTCACGACCGCCGGGTCGCTGGCAGTGGCGGCGTTCGTCGTCGGCGGTGCCATCGCACTGTTGACGGCGCTGTCTGCCAGTGAACTCGGAACGGCCATGCCAAAGTCCGGTGGGGCGTACTACTACGTCAATCACGCGCTCGGCCCGCTTTTCGGCTCGGTCGCCGGGTGGGCGAACTGGCTCGGACTGGCGTTTGCCTCGGCGTTTTACATGGTCGGGTTTGGCGAGTACATCCAGCTTATCCTCGGCGTCTCCGGGGCGGTCAGCCTGGGCCCGGTCTCGCTGAATATCGCCACGCTCATCGCGCTGGTCGGTGGAGCCTTCTTCGTCAGCGTCAACTACATCGGGGCAAAGGAGACCGGCAGGCTCCAGAACATGATCGTGATACTCCTCGTGGCTATTCTGGCGGTGTTTACCTTCGTCGGCGGCCTCCAGGCCGACCTGTCGAACCTCCCGGCCAACGAGGGGTACGGTCCGATGCTCACCGCGACCGGGTTCATCTTCGTCTCGTATCTCGGGTTCGTCCAGATCACCAGCGTCGCCGAGGAAATCCAGGAACCCGGGAAAAACCTCCCGCGGGCGGTCATCGGGAGCGTCGTGCTCGTGACCGGGGTCTACGCGCTCGTGTTGTTCGTGATGAGCGCATCCCTCGAACCCGGCTTCATCGCAGGGATCGCCCCCGACAAGATTGCCGTCGTAGAGGTCGCAGACGCACTCCTGGGGCCGGTCGGTGCCGTCGCAATGCTGTTTGGCGGCCTGCTGGCGACGGCGTCCTCGGCGAACGCCTCCATCCTCGCGTCCTCGCGGATCAACTTCGCGATGGGTCGCGACGAGATCATCACCCCGAGCCTCAACGAGGTCCATCCTCGCTTTTCAACGCCGTACAAGTCCATCGCCATCACCGGCGGACTCATTCTGGTGTTCATCCTGGGTGGGGATCTCATCGGCGGTGACGCGATCCTGACGCTCTCCGGGATCGCGAGTTTCCTCCATCTGGTCATCTACGGGCTGCTCAACCTCGCGCTGATCGTGATGCGCATCGCGGATCCGGAAGAGTACAGCCCGGAGTTCCGCGTGCCGCTGTACCCGTTTACGCCGATTCTCGGCGCGATCACGTCCTTCGCGCTGATCGCGTACATCGAACCGGGGGTACGGCTGTTCGGGGCAGCGATAATCGGAATGTCGATACTGTGGTACGTTTTCTACGCCCGGACACGGACCACCAAGCAGGGCATCCTCTCGGAGTACATCCTCTCTCGCTCGGAGGCGATGCCCGATGCGGCCGTCTCGGCGGCCGAGTCGGTCAGACCGGACGGCGGACGGCACCGTGTGATGGTCCCCCTGGCCGACCCGGATCACGAGGAGGACCTCATTACGCTCGCCAGTGCCATCGCCAAACGCCACGGCGGGGTTGTCGACGCAGTCCACATCGTGACGGTGCCCGACCAGACCTCCCTGGAGTATGCGGCTGACCACCTGGACGAACGCCAAGAGGACGACGATGCGCTGTTAGAGAACGCTCGTCAACACGCCGAAACCTTCGGCGTCGAGGTCGAGACGCACACGATCCTCTCTCACCGTGGGTTCGAGGAGATATTCGACGCTGCACGGACACACGAGGCGGACACGGTGGTCATGGGGTGGGGGCCCGACTCGCATGGTTCACCCGGACGTGCCGAGAGCGCGTTCGACGAGATCACCATGAATCTGTCCGCCGACTTCCTGGTCGTCAGAGACCGGGGGTTCGATCCGGACCACATCGTCGTTCCGACCCGCGGTGGATCCGGGTCGGAGTACGCAGCGAGTGTGGCGTCGCTCATCCAGGATGAGTACGGGTCGGAGATCACTCTGCTTCACGTCACCGACTCGGGTTCGGAAGACGAGGCATTTCTCGATGAGTGGGCCACCGATCAGGGGCTCTCGGATGCGACACTCAGGGTCGAGTCCGGTTCCGTCGGGGAAGAAATCGTCAGGGCCGCCGACGATGCATCGCTACTGATTCTTGGGGCATCCGAGCAGGGGCTGTTGAGGCGGTTGCTCCGAGGTTCGCCCGCGCAGCGAGTGGTCGACGAGGTGGACTGTTCGGTCATTCTTGCTGAGCAGCACCACGAACGATCACTTCTCGAGAAGCTCTTTGGGCGTTGAAACGCAGCGACACGGCCGGGAAACGACACGCTCATCGACATCGCCACCCGATCCCGAAACGAGGTCGTCGTCGACGAAGGAGACGCTCGAGGACGCCGGGGCCGGGCAGGCTGACGGCATTATCTCGACGACTGATATAGGGACGTTCGTAAGCGTTTTCAGGGGCGACCCCACGCAGTCTTGCGGTCGATCCTGTAATGACTTACGAAGGACCCTATACTGTCGGCTGTGTCGAGTCGGAGGGGCGTCACTCGCCGGTGAACACCGTCAGGATATCGTCCGAGAGCCCCGTCCGCGAGAGGATCGTGACGAAGTCCCCCGGTTCGATGGTCGTTTCGCCCTTCGGAGTGATGGTCCGGTCCTCGCGCTCGATCGTCACGACCAGCACGTCCTCGGTCAGAATTCTCTCCTCGTCGGCTTCCCGGAGCGTCATGCCGGCGATCGGCGCCGTATCACCGACCGTGATCTCGACGACGTTCGCGTCGCCGGCGAGATCCGCCACCCCCGTCACCGGGGAAACGGCGTCCCGCTCCTCGGGGCCGAACCGCGCATACGGGCGGAAGTTTTCGCGGTGGAGGAGGTCCTCGTCATCGATCTCGACGCCCAGCGCGGTGATGTCCTGTGCGATTCGCATGAGGTCGTCCTGGTCCGTCCCGACGGCTTTCACGCGGAGATCGCCGCGACCCGTCATCACCTCCCGGACGTTGACGACGCCGGGCACGCCGAGCACGCGCTGTGCGAACCGCTGGCGGTCGGTGGCGGTAGTGCTACACATGAACAGGTTCGTGAGTCGGTTCTCGACCGCCCCGTAGTTGACGTGGGCGTGGTACCCCTCGATGACGCCCCCCTCTTCGAGGCGGCGGATCCGGTTGCGAATCGCTGGCGCCGACATGTCCACCTCCTCGGCGATGTCCGGTGCCGAGGTGTGACGCGCCTCCTCGGCGAGGTAATAGAGGATTCGCTCGTCGATTGTATCGATCCCAAGGGCCATACTTATACCCTACTCGTGTTCCGCTACTCACTTTTATTTTCACTTTTCGTTCCACCCTGTTTTGACGCCGATTACGTGTACGCCTGGCTCTCACCCATGGCGGATTCACCGGACGCTAGTGGTGTGATCCCAAGCACCAAAGAGAACGATAAAAAAGTAAAAGCAAATATATATACGGTTTCAAAATTTGAACCAGAAATTATTTACTATACCGAAACAAAGATGCGAATGTGGTGGCGAACGGTCTCGGCTCCGGAAGTCCAATCATGACCGGTGGAGACACCCAAGAGGGAAGACCGAACTCACATCACACGTATTCCACACACAATCATGAGATGCGAACGCTGCCAGCAAGACAAACGCACGGAACGCTACGAGGTTGATGGGTTCACGGGATACCTCTGTGCGGAGTGCCGGAAGGAGTGGGACGCACTCCAGAAATGCGCGTAGACGGCCCTACCGGAGAACCGCGTCCCTCGGTAAGGACTCACATTCGTCCTTATCAGGCAGGTCGTCGAATCGGGAGCCGACGACAGCGTGTACGACTCGCTGGTACTCGGCGGTCCGCCCGTGGTCGTCGCCATCCTCGCCGCCGGCAGGAACGCGGCTACGATCGGTCTCGCGGTCCTGTACGTCGGCCTGTTCGTGTCGTATCTGGCGTACAGAGGAGTCGGCCGCGGTGAGAAATGATCAGCTACGACCGATCAGCCGCTCCATGAGCGAGCGCGAGGACGGTCGCTCGGCCGGCAACACTGGCACTTCGAGATGATCGATCACGTCAGGCGGAAGCGATGCGCTCGATGGCCATCTCCACGTCACCGGTCTCGACGAGTAGTTCCGCGTCCGAGAGCTGGTGATAATGTCTGTTGTAGCTGTTTACCGGTGATCGCCACCCCCGGTGGCGGCG
>JBDGQL010000076.1:0-6235 GCA_042219105.1 Karumarchaeum halophilus (SeqCode)
TCTTCGCGGGAGATCCAGCCGACTTCATGGTCCTTGTCCGCGTTCACCAGCGCGTAGTAGGGGACATCTACTTCGAAGGGGTAGTGGAGGACGGCCGTCCAGATCGTGCGATACGGGAGATCCGCGGCGTCCGCGAGTTGCTCGCGGGCGTCGGCGGTCCACTCGGCGTCCCGGAGGAGGCCGGCAGTCTGTGGGCCGGGCGGGTTCAGCACCACGGCGTCGAACGGACCCCACGAGGCGCCGTCGGCGTCGACGAGCGTCCAGTCCTCACCGTCCCGACGGAGCGTCTCCACCCGGGTCCGGCGGTGGATCGTCGCGTCGGTCCGGGCGAACAGCCGCTTTGCGACCTGGGTCAGTCCGCGCCGGTAGGACCACTTGTGCTCGTCGACGGGTCTTCCGGGAGACACCTCGCCCGACGCGTCGAAGGTGTAGATAGGCTCGGTGACGTCGACGAGTCCTTCGGTGTCGAGCGTGTCCGTGAGGAGTTCGACGACCCGCTCGTCGTCGGACTTGACGTAGTTCGCGCCGTAGTCGTAGGTGAGATCCCCGTGGCGCCGTGTTGCTGCCCGGCCACAGACGCCGCCCGATTTCTCCAGGACGGTCACGTCGGCGTCGGGGAGGTGTTCGTCCAGCTGGAACGCAGTCGCGGCGGCCGCCGCGCCCGCCCCGACGATGCCGATGTCACTCATGTGTATACGTCAGGGTGGGAACGATTAAAACAGCAGGATCGGAGGACAGGGCGATGGAGACGTGCGAAGGATATATACCCAGACACGATTAGATCAACACGGCGTATCGTTCTCATAAGGACGGATGTGACTGTTTTCGTCGCGCGCTCGCCGAGCCCGCGGATATCGGCCGAATCCGCCGGCCTCACGCGAGCGCATCGGTAAAGACTCACATCCATCCTTATCAGGATCCGATAATGGACAGGGAAAATATGAACCGGGTCGCGGTAGGTCCACACATGAGCGTCGACGAAACCCGCCCCATAGGCGTCACCCGAATGGACGACTCCGAGATCAGATCGTTCGTCTCCCACCGGAACGTCGGAGTCCTCGGGCTTCCCGATACGGACACGCCGTACGTGATCCCGATGTCCTACGACTTCGACGGCGAGGACAACCTGTATTTCACCTTCGTTCTGGGTGAAGACAGTCACAAGGAGGATTTGAGCGACCGTGCCGACCAGGGCAGCTTCCTCGTGTACGACGCGACATCGGCGTTCATCTGGGAGAGCGTGGCCATGACGGGCGAGATAGGAGAACTCTCCAGTGAGGAGCGAGCGGAGGTCGCGGACTCGCTGGGTAACGCCTGGCGCCCGGACGCGTTCAAGAACACCGATCCGTCGTGGGAGACGACACTGTACCGGTTCCGTATCCGGGAGACGGTCGGACTCGAGGGAACGGGCCTTCCGGCGGGGCTAGAGGATGATCCCGGCGGCGACTCCTCCCGATAGGGATCACTGACAGGAGCGATCCCGGACGATGGCGGCGAGAGTCCCAGTCCCTGGGAACGTGGCTCCGGTCTTACCGTCTCGTGGCGCGTAGGTCGAGATACGATGTATGACACCGTCCTCGTTCCGACCGATGGGAGTCCCAGTACGGCCCGCGTGCTGACTCACGCGACCGAACTCGCGGACCGGTTCGATGCCACCCTCCACGGGCTGTACGTGCTCGATCTGGGTGATATCGGGCTCGGCATCGACGCCGGCGTCGGCCGCGTCGGGGAGGCGCTGGGCGCCATGGCGGAACCCGCGCTGGAGCGGATCGCGGCCCGTGGGGACGACGCCGGGATCAGAACCGAGACGGCAACCAGGGAAGGCCGGCCACACGAGGAGATCGTCGACTACGTCGTGGAGATGGGGGCAGACGTCGTCGTGATGGGGACCCATGGCCGGTCCGGGGTCGAGCGTGTCCTGCTCGGGAGCGTCACGGAGCGGGTGGTCCGACTCTCGCCGGTACCGGTGCTCACCGTGGGGCTCACCACGGAGGATCCGGTGGTCGCGGGGGAGGCTGCCGCGCGATCGATCGCCGACGATGCGCTCGCTGAGGACGGACACGAGGACGCGGAGATCACCGAGGTGTACAGGGAGGCTGGCACGTGGGTGGTCCGGGCAGACTCCCCCAGGTCGGAGTACAACGTCCACATCGACGCCGCCACCGGCGACGCGGTCGTCGCAGTGCTTCCGGAGTAGTTTCGTCGCGACGCTTCCGGCGCTACTCCTCGTCGATCCGAACTTCTTCGCCGGCCATCATCTCGACGACCTGCATCACGCCCGAGTTGTCGTCCCTTCCCATGCCAGTCTCCTCCATCGTCTTGTACATGTCGTGGGTCACCTGCGTGATCGGCATTGGGACGCCGAACTCCTCGCCGGCGC
The DNA here is from genome assembly GCA_042219105.1 of Karumarchaeum halophilus (SeqCode). Taxonomy (GTDB): domain Archaea; phylum Halobacteriota; class Halobacteria; order Halobacteriales; family Hikarchaeaceae; genus CAYSJP01. Next base: position 2,381 of record JBDGQL010000076.1, read on the forward strand.
TCGTCGCGATCCGGAGGTCCTTGTACTGATACGACGCGAAGAAGCCGGGGTCGAAGTCCCCGCGGATCATGCTCGGGGCACGGTTTTCCAGCGTCCAGCAACCCGCGGCACCACCGGAGATGGCCTCGACGACCGCCTCTACGTCCGCGCCAGCCTTGCCCGCGAGCACCAGCGCTTCCGAGACGGCCTCCATGGCGTTCGCGACGACGATCTGGTTGCACGCCTTCGTGACCTGGCCCGCGCCACTGGGACCACAGTGGGTGATCGTTCCGCCCATCGCCTCCAGGATTCCCCGGTTGGCGTCGAGGACGTCACTCTCGCCGCCGACCATTATCGAGAGCGTTCCCTCGATCGCCCCCTCTTCGCCGCCGCTGATGGGTGCATCGAGCATGTCGACGCCCATCTCCGCGAGGTCGGCGGCGAGCTCCTCTGTGACCGTAGGCGAGATCGTCGAGCAGTCGATCAGGGTCTCGCCGCCCGCAAACCCGTCCATGAGCCCGCCGTCCTCGCGCACGACGGTTTCGACCACGTCCGAATCAGGGAGGCAGGTTACGACCACATCCGAACGCCGTGTTGCTTCCGCGGCGCTCTCGGCGCCCCCACCGCCGTGCTCTACGAGATTCTCGACCGGGTCGCGCGAGCGGTTGTGACCGACGACCGAGTAGCCCGCGTCGAGCAGGTTCTTCGCCATCGGGAGTCCCATGATGCCGAGGCCGACGAAACCGACCGTGGGTTCTGACATGGCTGTTTATGCGGCATGGGGGGTCAAAAAGCCAGGGAAGACTCCGCCGCCGGTCGAACCGGCGTTCACAGTTCATGATTTAGCGAACTCCTCGCGGGCCAGTTCGATCGCCCGCGAGGTGGCGCCAATCGAGGAGAGGTGGCCCACTCCGCTCGTGGCCTTCGCCGCGAGCGCGGCCCGACCGCGGAGGATCGCCCCGCCAACGATCGCCACGGTGCCGTCGCCGACGCTCACGACCCAGCCGGTTGGAGAAAAGGAAACCCCCTCAAGACGCGGTTCGAAGGTACCTCCATCGCGGTCGTATTCCACGAGGTCGGCGATGTTCGTGGCTGCCACCTCCGCCTCGGCGAGCGCCGCCTGCGCGCTCGCCGGGACTGCTTCGCCCTCGCGATCGACGATCATCGCGGCGTCGCCGACGACGAACGTCGAATCGCCGTGCCGGAGGTTGCTCCGGACTCGCGGGCGCTCGTTCTCAAGAGGTGCCGGTCCGCTAATCCCGCCGGTCCAGACGAACAGGTCGTAGCTGATCTCCCCGTTCTCGATCGCGACCACTGTTCCGTCCGCCCCCTCGATGGTCACGCCGGTCCGGACGTCGACGCCCTCGGTTTCGAGGGCGTCGTGGACCGCCTCCTGAAACCCGGCCGAAAACCCCGGCGCGACGGAGTCGCGCATCTCCGTCAGGACGACCTCCACGCGGTCGCTCGCCTCCTCCTCGCGGGAGAGAGCGGCGAGTTCGCCGGCCACCTGGACGCCTGACAGTCCCGCACCCCCCACGACGACGCGCCCGCCGCCGGCGTCGATCAGGTCGAGCGCTTCGGCGCGGAGTGTCTCCGCGTGTTCGACGTCCCGAAGTGGGAGGGCGTGTTCCTCGACGCCCGGCAGATCGTAGAAGGCAGTCTCCGCGCCGAGACACACCGCCGCGTAATCGTACTCGATGGGATCGTTCGAGGCGAGTTCCACGCGGTTCGCGTCGGGATCGACCCGGGTGACGCGATCGGTCACGGTCCGGGCACGATCGAACAGTCCTTCGAGGGGGACGGCGATGTCCTCGACGAAGCCGGGACGGCGGATCAGGCGGTGGACTTCGTGGCGCACGAGGTGCTCGCTGGAATCGTCGACGACGACGATATCGGCGGATTCGGGGAGAGAGCGCTCGAGTCGACGGGCGACCGTCACGCCCGCGTACCCGGCTCCGAGGACGGCAACATGCATACCTCTATTACGGTCGTGGGCGTCTTGAACTGCCGGATTCGTTGCGTCCGGCGGTGAACCGCCCGAAGCAGTCATTATCAGAACAGCGCCTCGTCCGAATCGAGCACGCGGGAGGGACCACCGACCTCCCAGACGCGCGTCTCGGCGTGCTCGGCGACCGCCGCCTCGACCCGGTCGGCGTGTTCGGCTGTCGTGTTCACGTACACGCTCGCGCCCGTGTCCGTCGAGAAGTACGCGGGGATTCCCTCCTCGCGGAGGTCCCGGACGGCGTCGAAGATCGACAGGCTCGTTGGCTTCCAGTACACCCACCCGGCGGGACCCGTCATCGTCGTCGCCGCCAGCGACAGGGAGTCCATCTCCGCGAGTTCGAACGTCCGCTCGAAATCGCCCGCTCGGATCGCGTCTCTCCCCTCCGCGATCTGTTCGTGGATGTGGGCCAGTCGCGCCTCGAACATGTGACTCGCCTCGGCCTCGCGGTGGGCAGCCTCGGTCTCCTTGTACGCCGGCACCATCCCGATCACGATCCGGAGGTCCCCCTCATCAAAACCCGTTTCGAGGCGCTCGCCGTGACAGTCCCGGTCGTTTTTTCCGTCATGGAGGATCGAGAACCCGCCCGTCGTCGCGCGGGCGGCCGACGCCGAGCCACGGCGCGCGATGGTGGATATCTCGGGGAGCGAAAGATCGAGGCCCGCAGCCTCCGACAGGGCGGTCGCGGCGGCGGCGAACCCCGACGCCGACGATCCGAGGCCGACGTTCGTCCGGAAGGAGTTCTCGCTTTCGAGACGAACGCAGTGGTCGATCCCGGCCCGCCGCCGGACCTCGTCGACGACGGACTGGACGCGGTCGGCGCTGTGCCCGGCGAGTTCCTCGCCGTCGACAACGTAGGTGTCGCTGCTTAGATCGGGGTCGAACGCGACCGTCGTCGTGGTGTTCGAGGGCGCGGTACAGACGCTGATGCTGTCGTGGTACGGCAGGCGGAGGTCGTGATCCCGCATGCCGTGGTACTTCACGACGCCCTGGATGGGGTGGGCCCGCGCAGTGGCTTTCATGCACAACACCGCGAGCGATGTGCGCTTAAACCCCGCGGAGTCGCCCTCCCCCTTCCGGCAGGGCAGCCGACAGTATCATTCCGTCGGCTCCCCTCGAAAACCTATGGGCACGGCGCTTTCACCTCCCAAAGACCAGACCGACGAGGTCGTCGACCGACTGTACGAGGAGTACCCCGATACGACCATCTCGCTCAATTTCGACACCCGGCTGGAACTGCTGGTGGCGGTGATCCTCTCCGCGCAGTGTACCGACGAGCGCGTCAACGAGGTCACCGCTGGCCTCTTCGAGAAGTACGACACGGCAGCGGACTACGCCGACGCCGGGCAGGACGAACTCAGGGGGGACATCTCCTCGATCACCTACCCGAACCAGAAGGCCGGCTGGATCGTGGACGCCTGCGAGACGATCGTCGAGGAACACGACGGCGACGTTCCCGACACGATGGACGCGATCACGGAACTGTCGGGCGTAGGACGAAAGACCGCGAACGTCGTCCTCCAGCACGGTCACGATATCGTCGAGGGGATCGCAGTCGACACCCACGTGATGCGGCTGGCTCGCCGGCTCGGAATGACGGAGGAAACAAACCGCGACAAGATCGAGACCGAACTGATGGAGCTACTGCCCGAGGAGGACTGGCAGGCATTCACACACCTGCTGATCAGTCACGGGCGGGCGACCTGTACGGCGCGCAACCCCGACTGCGGGGACTGCGTGCTCGAAGACGTCTGTCCGTCCTCGAAGCTGGATTCGACGGTCGACCTGGCGAACGACGAACCGTGGGAGACCTGATCGATCTACTGTCGGACAGAGACATTGATAATCGAACCCCCGGGACGGGGGGCCTTCGA
>JBDGQL010000087.1:0-6215 GCA_042219105.1 Karumarchaeum halophilus (SeqCode)
GTGTCCGACTAATCCACGGGAAGAAGCCTCGGGGCTTGACCCCGAGGCGGTTCACCGGGAGTCACGTCGATACGAGGGGGCTGGCGCCGCCGACGCCTGTACACCCGGACACGAGTAGATTAACACGCGAGTCAGTTATTTCCGGTCGACAGTATTTCTCCCGGCCAATTAGGGAACAATCATGTTGACTGGTTCGTGTCCGGGTGTATGACAGGGTCGGTTGCAACCCATTCTTTCGAACCGTAACCGCTAAACGGGTTCTCCCGATATGTGAGAGCGGGCCGAGGTAGCCTAGCCTGGCCAAGGCGGTTGATTCGAGATCAACTGTCCGCAAGGACTCGGGAGTTCAAATCTCCCCCTCGGCGCTTCTGCGTCCAAACGAACGTGAGGACGCTGAACGCCGCTGTGATTTGAACGAGAGGAGACGCAGCGCGAGCGTAGCGAGCGACCGTCTGCGCGTTGTTCAAATCTCCCCCTCGGCGCTTCTGCGTCCGAACGAACGTGAGGACGATAATCGGCAGCATCAGCCGCCACCGGCGTCTACTGTGTCCCCGTAGCCGGCACCGACCTGGGTTCGAACAGCCCGGCGAGATGGTCGTTCAGGAAGAGCCGGTCCGGATCGAACGACCGGCGAACCTCGTCGAACACGTCCCACTCCGGATAACACGACCGCAGCCGTTCTCCGTCTTCCGGATGCATCTTGCCCCAGTGGGGCCGTCCGTCGTACTCCCGGAAGATGGACTGGCAGGCATCGAAGAGGGGCTGGTGGGGATTGCGGTGGTAGGTGTGGACGCTGAGGAACGCCGAGTCCCGGCCGTGTGCTGTGCTCAGGAGGATGTCATCGCCTCGCGTGTACCGGACCTCGATGGGGAACAGCACCGCCGTCTCGTTCCGGCTGATCTGCTCTCGGACATCCCGTACCACGTCCGCGGCGTCTTCCGCCGGGACGCCGTACTCCGTCTCGTTGAACCTGACCGTCCGGCGGGTCGGATACGTCTCGTGGCTCGGGCCGACCGCCTCGCCCCCGGAGAGCCCCCTGGCGAACAGCCGTGCCAGCCGCGGTGACAGCGACGGGAACCGGGTCGACAGCCGACAGACCCCCTCCAGGAGGAGGTTCTCGACGCGCTCGTCGAGGCTGTAGGGGACGCTCCTGGTCCGGTCGGCGTCGGTCTCGTTCAGGGTCTTGACGAGAGCCCGGTCGGTGTGTGGGAACCAGAAGAACTCGAAGTTCCGGTTCTCCGCTCGCAGGGTTTCGAGGTTCTCGAGTACGTCGTCTACCGACGCGACCCAGGTGCGTTCGTGGAGGTCGTAGGCCGGATCGAGCTGGAGCGTGACCTCGGTGACGACGCCGAGCGCTCCGAGCGACACCTGCGCAGCCCGGAACTCCTCGCCGTCGCCGGGCGTCAGCGTCCGGACCCGGCCGTCGCCGGTGACCAGCCGGAGTTTCCTTACCTGCGTCGAGAGAATCCCGAGGTCGATGCCGGTTCCGTGGGTCCCCGTCGCGAGCGCGCCGGCGATCGTCTGCCTGTCGATGTCGCCCATGTTCCGCATCGCGAGACCGCGTGCCGCGAGCGTCTCGCCGAGGTCGTGGAGTTCCGTCCCGGCTCTGACCGTCGCCCGGTTGTTCTCCTCTTCGACGTCAGTGACTCCGGTAAACGACGCCAGCGACAGCAACGTGTCGTCGGTCGGGACGACCTCCGAAAACGAGTGGCCGGACCCGGCGACGCGGATCGTCCCTCCAGGGTCGGCCCGGTTGACGATATCGCGTATCTCCTCTTCGGTCGTCGGTTCGTGGTAATGCATCGGGTTGCACGACAGTTCTCCCGACCAGTTGCGCCAGTTCACAGGAAGCACTCCCCGTCGCCACGGTAGGTCTGGTAGCGGTCGACTATCTCCTCTCCGTCGATGACGTGCAGGTGCGTGACGTTCGTACACAGCTCGCCCGCCTTCGCGTGCCGGAGGAACACGGGATCACCGAGTTCGAGCCCGACTGGCCCGTCGTACTCGACGGGCGTCTGGACTTCGCCGGCACCCTCGTTGTCGGTCAGCGACGCGCCGTCGGGGAGATGAACCGTTGGCGTCTTGTCCTCGCCGGGGGACCCGCTCGCGACGAAGCCCCCGCCGCGACACGTGTAGATATCCGGCGACGGACGGCGAACGACCTCTACCGCGTACCCCGCGGCGGGCTCGTAGTCGAACGACCGGTAGTAGTCGAACAGTGAGGGAGCGTAGAACCCGGAGCCGACGGTCACCTCCGTCACGGACGTGTCCGTCCGGGTCACCTCGACGCTGCCGGTCCCGCCGCCGTTGACGAAGTCGAGGTCGTATCCTCCGCGTTCGAGAGCCGCGACGACGACCTCCCGCCGCCGTCGCATCTCGGGCGCCGACCGGCTCTTGAGCCGTCGCATGAGCCCGTTCGCGACCGGGTTGTTCGAGGGATCGTCGTCCGGGAGCCCGGCGATCTGTGCCTCGTACCCCATCACTCCGCGCAGCGAGACGCCCTCGGTCGTTGTCACGGTCTCCGCGAGATCCAGCGCCTCCTCCGGCGTTTGGATGTCCGACCGGTGGACGCCGAAGTGGATCCCGAAGTGCTCTGTCGACATGTCCACGTCGATGCAAACCGGGACCTCGACCCCACGCTCCTCCGCGACCGCGCCGATCCGCTCGACGTGCGCCCCGGAGTCGATCATGAGCGTCACCTCGGCGCCCTCTGCGCGACAGTCACAGACCCGTTCGAGTTCCGCCGGATGCACGACCGGATACGCAACCAGCAGATCGTCGAACCCGCGGGAGGCGAGGTACGCCGCCTCGTGTCCCGTGTAACACATCACCCCCTCGAACGTGTCGTGGTCGAGCACGTACTCAAGAACGTCCGGACACCTGATCGACTTCGACGCGATCCGGACGGGCAGGTCAGACGCTCGCCGTTGTGTCGTCCGGATGTTCGCATCGAGCGCCTCCCGATCGAGATAGGCCAGTGGGAGTTCCCGGTCGCCCACCGCCGACCGGTAGGCATCGTACCGTTGCATACGCCTACATTCGGCTCCCGGTACAAATGCGTGCCCCTACGCTTGCTCAGTCGTCGAGCGTCGCCGGTTCGACCGTCATGGTGTGCAGCCGGTCCAGTCCATCGACCATCGCCTGAACGCTGGCCCGGGTGATGTCGGCGTCGCTCGCCTGCACCGTGACCGACCGGTCCCCCCGGGAAAGGCCGACTTCGACCGTGACCATGGCGTCGGTGCCGCCGGTGACTGCGTCGACGTGATAGGAGTCCAGCCGGAAGACGGCGTCCTCCAGGGCCTCCCTGACCGCGTTGAGCGCCGCGTCGACCGGGCCGTCGCCGACGCCACTCGCGGTGCGTTCATCGCCGTCGACGCGGAGCCGGACGCTCGCAGTGGGCGTCCGGCCGCCGGAGACGGCGGTGAGATCCTCCAGGGTGACGCGGCGCTCCCGGTCGGTTCCACTCACGTCTTCGGCGATCGCGAGCAGGTCGGAGTCGGTGACGCGCTTGTCGCGCTCGCCGAGTTCCTTCACGCGAGAAACGACCGTCGAGAGGTCCTCGTCGTCGAGCTCGACGCCGTGTTCGGCCAGGGCCGCCCGGACGCCGGCGCGGCCGGCGTGCTTGCCCACGACGAGTCGTCGTTCCCGGCCCACCGTCTCCGGGGCGTACGGCTCGTACATCGCCTCGTCTTTGAGCGTGCCGTCGGTGTGGATGCCCGACTCGTGGGTGAAGGCGTTCTCGCCGACGACCGCCTTGTTCGGCGGGAGCGGGACGCCCGTCGCGTCGGAGACGATTTTCGCGAGCTCGTACAGTTGGGAGAGTTCCACGGTGTCGACGTCGTAGACGTGGTGCAGGGCGATCGCGACCTCCTCTATGGCGGCGTTGCCGGCGCGCTCGCCGATGCCGTCGACCGTGCCGTGGACCAGATCGGCGCCGGCGGCGACGCAGGCCAGCGCGTTCGTCAGGCCCAGGCCGAGGTCGTCGTGGGTGTGCGCGGAAACGGGGCCGAGTTCGGCGAGCCGCGAGACCGCCTCGAAACAGGCTTCCGGCCCGGCGTGGCCGACGGTGTCAGCGAAACACACCCGGTCGGCGCCGGCGTCGAAGGCCGCCGCCATGAGCTCTTCCAGAAAGTCCAGTTCCGCCCGGGAGCCGTCCTCGCCGATCACCTCGACCCAGAGGCCGTGGTCCGTGGCGTACTCGACGAGCGAGCGCGTGTTCGCGACCGTCGACTCGCGCGTCGATCCGACCTTCTCCTCGACGTGACGGTCGCTGGCGGGAACGACGATGTGGACGCCGTCGACGCCGACCGAAAGCGCGTGGTCGATGTCCGATTCGATCCCCCGGGTGAAGCTCGTCACCGTCGCGTCCAGATCCTGCTCGACCACCTTCCGCATGGCAGCGCGCTCGCCCTCGCCGGTGCAGGCGCTGCCCGCCTCGATGACGGACACGCCAGTCTCGTCGAGCGTGCGCGCGATCTCGACTTTCTCCTCGGCCGAGAGGGCGATTCCGGGAGCCTGCTCGCCGTCGCGGAGCGTGGTATCGAGAAGCTGTACCGACGTCGTCTGGGAGTTAGTGGGTGGGGCAGAAGCCCCGAATAAATCGATCACGGGTCATGGTACCCTACACGGATCGAATGGAGTCGACTACTTAAGTGTCACTATGCATCCTCGACTGTGGCATCATCACCGGACCGCCCGGTCCATCGGATCCTCGAGTTCGCCGGTGATCGCCTCGAAGGCGTCCGTCGCGGTGAGAAGACCGACGACGTCGCCGTCCTCGACCACCAGCGCGAGTTCCTGGTTTTCGGCCTGACACCGGTCGATGAAGTCGCTGATAGTCGTACCGGGGGAGACGGTCAGCGGCGGAGTCGCCAGTTCCTCGAGCGTGGTCGTCCCCAAATCGAGCGCCTCGTAATTGTGCAGTACCGTCGGCGCGTAGACGGCACCCACGAACGATTCCAGTGTGTCTTCCACCAGCGGAAAGCGGACGTACGGCGTCCCGTCGATCCGGTCCATGTTGGTCTCGAAATCATCGGTCGTCGAGAGCGCGACGATCTCGCCGCGATCGACCATGATCTCACTGACTGGCGTCTCGCCGATGTCGAGTGCGTTGATCACCTCGGCCCGACGTTCCTCGGAGACGCCGAGTAGGCTAAGCGACTCGCCGATCTCGCTTCGCAGTTCGACCCGCGAGGTGGCGACACCGTCCTCGCCTCCGGGTTCCGCTTCGGTCCACGAACGGGAGATTTCGACGCCGAAGAGCCCCAGTAACGCTTTGGCCATCCGGTCGGCTCCGATGATCACCGGGTACATGAGCTTCGTCCAGGCGTACAGCGGTCCCGAGCCGTATCCGGCGATGAGTTTGGCACGTTCGATGCCCAGATACGTCGGTGCCTGCTCACCAATGATGACGTGCAGGAGGTTCACCACCACCAGCGCGAGGACCACTGACAGCGTCGTGTGCCCCCCGCTCGTGACGCCAGCTGCACCGAGCAGCGGGCCTACTACTGCGGTAACGGCCGGTTCGGCCACGACTCCCAGTCCGACGCTACAGATGGTGATCCCGACCTGACAGCCCGAGAGGAATATCTCCAGCCGCTCGGTCATGTTCCAGGCGCGTTCGAGCCCCCGTCCACGGCCGAGAAACTCCTCCTCCTGAAACTGCCTGACGCGGGTCATTGCGAACTCGGTGGTGACAAAAAAGCCGTTGCCCAACAGGAGACCGAAGCCACCGAACAGACGGAGCCACGTTGTTAGCGAGACGGCCATCGGAGTGCCGATTTACTCTCCAACGGACTAATACTGTCGGCTGTGACTCGATGAGTCACTTCCAGGGGTTGGAAACGAGATCCGCCTGTATCTCGGCGCCGACCTCGAGATCGACGTCCGTCCCCGGCGTCGCGATACAGCTCAAAACGTAATCGTCCTCGAGATGGCGTTCTTTCAGAGCGCGAGGCGGCCGCTGGTGGGCGATCTCCCCTTCACGCAGCCGGGCCGTGCAGGTGCCACACGCGCCCGTCCTGCATCCGAAGGGGAGCCCGATACCGGCCGCCTCGGCGGCGTCCAGAACGGATTCGTCCCTCTCGACGGTCAGCGTCTCCCGGCGCTCGCCGTCGCGCCAGTCGAGTCGGACCTCCATCACTGCCAGACGTCACTCGTGCAGTCGCCGTCGGGCCACCGGATCTCGTGGGCGCGGGCCGGCCCCTCCGGCAGGT
>JBDGQL010000242.1:0-6139 GCA_042219105.1 Karumarchaeum halophilus (SeqCode)
TATATGAGTCACATCACCTGGCAGTCCTCGCACACTAATTGTCCGTTGTGCGGATCGAGCGACCTCGACAGCGAACCGCACACCTCACAGATGCCCTGTGTGGTGTACGTGGCGCTTTCGGTCCCGATGTCCCGGTACATCCGTTCCGCAGCCGGGACATCCTCCTCGGTGGGTCCGGGCGTTCCGACCGGCGAGAGGCTGCTCTGTGCCGTGACGACGTCGCGTTCGGTCACCGTCCCGACGAGCGTTCCTTCCGAAACCACAGCAACCCAGCGGACGTTGTGGTCCGCGATTGCCCCGATCGCCTCCTCGAGGTCGTCGTCCGGGGAGACGGTCACTGCGGGCTTGCGCATCGCCGCATCGACCGCCGTCGCCTCCGGATCCCCACCGGCTGCCACGACCGCCACCACGTCGCTCGCCGTGAGGATGCCGACCGGATCCGAACCGCGGACGACGACTGCGCCATCGACCCCCTCTTCGTGCATGAGTTTCGCGGCTCCTGCGACGGAGTCACCTTCGCTCACGCCGACGAACGTCCGGCGCATGACTTCTCGTACCGATAATGACTGCCTCATGTGTCAACGTCTATCACATAGTGAGTAAAAGCTACCCCCGGTAGGCTTAACACTCGGGTTCGCGTAGATGTAGAGTTGTGTAACGGTCAAATGTCCGCCTGTTCTGGGTAGTAGTGCCAGAAGCCGCCCTCCCGCATCGCCTGTCCGACCGCCTGGTTGAACTCCGTCTTGTTCTCGGCTCTGGCCTTGGAAACCTCATCGATGATCCGGCCAGCGGGGACGACCGTATCGTGGTTGATGCGGACCGGATGGTCGTTGATCTCCTGTCCGAACCGGCTGAACTCGATCGGGAAATCCTCGTCCTCCACCTTCTTTGCTATGATTGCCATCCCGTACTTGCGTCCCCCTTCGCTTCCCTCCTCGCCGTCGGGGTCGTGTGGCCAGTCCATACGCCAGTATGGATCGAGCGACCTCAAAATCGTTGCGCTCCCGCACGACGGCGTGCGGTCGTCCCGGTATACAGTTCCAACCGACCCTGTCACAGGTCCGACTCGTCGAAGTAGGCCGCTCCGAGTCGACCGTCCTTGTAGTTGACCATCACCGACCGGTCGTGTCGCCTTCCGAGTTCCTTCGCCCGGCTTATCGCGCCCCTGCGGTCCGACCCCAGGGTCTCGATCACTGGCCCGGACTCCAGTCTGACTTTCCACTCGCCGCCCTTGTAGACCACGTAGTAGCGCCGGTTCTCCGTTTCCGTACCGGACGGCGGGTCGGTGTCGACCGACGAATCCGCCAGGAGTTTCTCCGTGAACTCGCTGACGTCGTCGTCGGCCTCCTTGATCGGAACGCCCTCTCCGAGTCGCCGGAACCGCTTGACGTCGTTTACGGCCGAGTCTCGCGACGGGTACTGGATGGTCCCGATGGCGAGGAGGCGATCCTGCACCTCAAGAGACCACGTCCAGGCGTCTTCGCCTCCCTTCCCGATCCGATAGGTCGCGTTCTCGAACGGTTCACTCCTGGAATCGTCGTCCGTCGTGTCGTCCCCTACGCTCAGGGCGTCAAACAGCGTGTCGTCGACCAGTGAGTTCGTGTACACCACGACCCCGGCAGCGACGAGAACCGATCCAGCCGGAATCAACCACTCCCCGACCGGGGACAGCGACTCGCTCACCGCGTCGACCATCCCGGCGAGGACGACGACGACTCCGACGACCTGGAGTGCGACCGCGTGTAGCGAGTCCTGGCTCATGCCCGTTTTCGGATCTCTTCGCGAAGCAGGTCACTCACTACTTCTCCCTCCGCTTTCCCCCTGAGCTCGCCCATACACTGACCCATCAGCGCCGAGAACGCCCCCATGCCCTCTGTCTCGACCTGATCGGCGTTGCGCTCCACGACGGAGACAACGACCTCTCGGATCGCCCCCTCGTCGACGCCGCCGAGGTTCTCACGATCGATCGCCTCCGCGACCGAGAAGTCGGGATCCTCCGCGAGCGCCGCCAGCAACTCGCCCACTGCCTCCTGTGGCAGGTCACCCCACGCGAGCCGTTCGAACACACCTTCGAACGCCTCGTCAGTCAGGTCCTCCACGGGAACGCCCTCGCGTGCCAGTTCGGTGACGGTGCTCTCGACGGTCGAGGCCGCGAGCGTCGGGTCGACGCCAACTGCGACCGCGCGCTCGAACAGGGGCATACGTTCGCCGTACGCCACCTGTTCGGCCAGCCCCGGGTCGAGGCCGTGCTCCTCCTGGTAGCGCTCGACCTTCTCCGTCAGGAGTTCGGGTGTTTCCACGTCGACCACGTCGGGTTCGACGGGGGGAACGTCCGTCTCGGGGTACATCCGCGCCGCGCCGGGGAGGGGCCGCAGATACCGGGTGGTGCCGTCCTCGCGGGCGTCGCGGGTCTCCTCGGGCACGCCCGCGAACGCGGTCTCCGCGCGCTGGGCAACCGCCTCGATCGCACGCTCGGCCGTCTCAGCGTCGTCGGCCACGAGCGCGACCGCGTCTCCGGAGGTGGCGCCGACCGCATCGCGCAACGCTTCGACCTCCGACTCCGTGATGCCGTAGCCGGGGAGTTCGTCGGTGTGGAAGATCCCCCCGGCGCCGTGGCGCGTGGCGTGATCGGAGAGTTCGGACCCGAGGCGACGGTCGGGCTGGATCTCCCGGCCGACCAGCCCGTCGAAGCCAAACAGCGGGACTGCCATGACCGAACCCCCGTCGCCGAGCGCGCCCGCGATCACGCTGCTGTCGGTGTCCGCGAAGACGTCGCTGGCGTCGGCGGGGTCACCCACCTCGGCGTCCCGTTCGTCGAGTTCGTCCGCGATGTCCAGCAGCGCGACCTGGCGGCCGACCTCGTTTTCGACGATGTCGTCGATGGTCTCTAAGCTCTGGACGCCCTTGATCTCGACGCGGGCACCCCGGGTGATGGAGACGTTGACGTCCTGGCGGATCGTCCCCAGCCCGCGCTTGACCGCGCCGGTCGAGCGCAACAGCATGCCGATGCGTTCGGCAGCGTCCCGGGCCTGCTCGGGCGACCGGATGTCGGGGCCGGTCCCGATCTCTACCAGGGGGATGCCGAGTCGATCGAGACTGTACTCGACGCCCTCCTCCGTTTCGGCGACGCGCTGGGCGGACTCCTCCTCGAGCATGAGGTCCTCGATTCGTACGACACCGTCCTCGGTGGTGATCTCTCCCTCGCGGGCGATCAGTGCCGACCGCTGGAACCCCGAGGTGTTCGACCCGTCGATGACGATTTTGCGCATCACCTGCACCTGGTCGACCGGGTCCATGTCGAGCAACTGGGCGATCTCCAGGGACACGGAGAGTGCCTCCGAGTCGAGGCGCCGGGGTGGCTCGTCGTCCTCCTCGACCAGGCAGGTGGTGTCGTAGGCAAGGTAGGTGAACTCCCGGTCGACCATCGACTCCTCGAGAGCGGCCTCGTCTATCTCGCCGAGTTCGCTCTTCGCCGGGTGGAGGTAGCGCGTGAACGACCGGACGGACTCCTCGGGATCGCGAAGCGCCGTGGGGCAGGCACAGAACAACTTCTCCTCGGTGTCGAGTTGCTGGTGGATCTCCAGGCCGGCGACGAGCCCCAGGTCCTCGTACTCGTGCTCGCTCATTGGAGTGGCGTCCGAGTCGGAGGAATAAAAAGCGTACAGTCTCCGGGCCGTCGTCACGCCCGACGGCGGCTGGCGAGCGGGTGTCGTTCCCGGAGAGCCGGCGCGATCCGCCCCGCCCCCTGAAGTTAAGTCCCGACCCCGCATAGAGCCAGTATGGCCCCACACGGCCATCCGTCGCTACGCAACCTCTTTGATGACGCACCGACGCCGCACATCGCCCACTCCCCACGGACCCACCACCGTGATTACTATATCGCGACCGACGGGTCCTTCTTCGACGACGGCGCCGGCGTCGGCGCGATTATAGAGACCCGCAACGGGGACTGTCTCTCCCGTATCGCCCGGCCCGACGACGCTCCCGACAACAACACCGCCGAGTATCGGGCGCTCGCGGCCGGACTCGATGCGCTCGCGGAACACGCCTCCGACACCGCGCGGGTTGGATTGCTCGTCGACCACGACGGCCTCGCCGAGAACGTCAACGCGGCGGCACTGGGCATGCGACATCCGGGGTGGCCGGACCGACCGTCGATTCCGGACCCGAGCCGTGACCGGTGGCGAGCGATCCGTGGGCACATCGGCGCCTTCGCCGACGTGCGGGCAGCGTGTGTGGTCTCTGACCGCAATCCTGCACACGTTCTCGCGAACGCGCCCGGCGAGTACCCTCACGTCTCCGACAGGCCAGCACGACCGGAGAAGCGCGAGTGGGAATCACCTCCGCCCTCGCGCGCGGACCGACACGCGGACGACTGATAAGAACTGTTTTCATAGGGTCGGTTGCAACTATGTTCGGGCGTGGCGTTGATACTGTCGGCTGTAAGTTCGTGGAGGAATTCGTCACCCCGGGGTAGCGAATATCTCCATCGAGTCACAGCCGACAGTATGATCCCGAAATGAGTTGCAACCGATCCCGGTACTTTTTGATGCTCGGGGTCGCGGTGTCTACATGGCCGAGGAATCCATCCAGGCCCCACTGGTCGACAGTAACCTCTTCGTCACGGTGTCCGGGCCTCCCGGCTGTGGCGCGACGACGCTGTGTGACCGCCTGTCGGAGGCGATGGACTGTCCGTACGTCTCGGGAGGACAGGTGTTCCGGGAGCTCGCTGCCGACCGGGACATAAGCCTCAACCAGCTCACGGCGAAGGCCGAGGAGTCCGACGAGATCGACCGGGCCATCGATGGCCGGCTCCGATCGATCGCCGAGAAGTGGGGGGCCGCGAACAAGGCGTTCATCCTCGAATCCCGGCTCGCCGGCTGGGTCGCGGGGAACCGCGCCGACATGCGGATCTGGCTCGACGCACCCGAGGAGATCAGGGAGGAACGCATCCGGGATCGCGAAGAGACGATCTGGGAGATGCGTGTCCGCGAGGTGAGCGAGGCCGGACGCTACGAGTCGTACTACGAGATCAACATCGAGAACCGGGAGTTCTACGACCTCCAGCTCAACACCGGCCGCTGGGCCAAGGAGGCCGTCTTCGGCATCGTCAGGTCGGCGATCGAGGCCTACGATCCGGCAGACGACGAGGGGGCCTTCAGCACGGATCCGCCGGAGGTTTGATCGCCACCTTCGGCAGCGACGGCCGAGGGAACACACGGAGGAACGCCCCTATCCGGCGGTTCCGGGTGACGACATGCCCAAAGGATAAACCAATTCCATACCGAGTGAGCGTATGCCCCATCGTCTGGACGACATCGATCGACGGATCATTCACGCGCTGATGGGCGACGCGCGGAACACGTCCGCCCCGATGATTGCGGAGGGGCTGAACGCCTCCGCCGGGACGATCCGGAACCGGATCGACCGCCTCGAGGAGGAGGGAATCATCCAGGGGTACACGGCGACGATCGACTTCGAGCGGGCCGGCGGGCGACTGACATCGATGTACATGTGCACGGTTCCGGCGGCCGATCGGGAGCGCCTCGCGCTCGCCGCACAGTCCATCTCCGGCGTTATCAACGTCCGGATCCTTATGGCCGGACGACGGGACCTCCACGTCGTTGCAATCGGGGACGACACGGAGGATCTCCGGGAGATCGCTCGATCGCTGTCGGAACTAGACATACGTATCGAAGACGAGGAACTCCTCCAGACGGAGATCCGGAGCCAGTACGAGCCGTTCGGGCCCGACAGTTCCGAGGAGGGAACGGTGACCGATCTCGTCACTCTCGCCGACGGGGCCGACGTCATCGAGGTCGTCGTCTCCGAGGATGCCCCCATCGTCGACCGCTCGCCAGGGGCGGCCAGGGACGACGGTCTCCTCTCGGAGGACCCGGTGCTCGTCTCGATCGAACGGGACGGGGAGATCATGCAGCCGGAGGACGATGTCGCGATCAACGCCGGGGATATCGTGACGATCCTCCCCCGCGAATCATCGAAGGAGGAGATCGTTCGTGTGTTCACCGGCGAGACGCCGGATTAGCACAGACGGTTTTCCGACCGATATAATTCATACTGTCGGCTGTGATAATGTCTGTTGTAGTCTCTTACCGGTGCTCGCCGCCACCGGGGGTGG
>JBDGQL010000029.1:0-6053 GCA_042219105.1 Karumarchaeum halophilus (SeqCode)
AAATCACGTCCGGGTGTATACCGCCCATCGGCGCCAACGGGTGTGGCGATCGGCGCTGAACAGTGAGACGTATCAGGGCGTGAATCGCCCGAACCAGCTCCGGTGATCCGCGACGAACCGGTAGGCGCGTTCGCGGGCGTTCTCGTATCCGGGCGCCTCGCGGGCGGCGCGAACGAGCCTGGTTCCGTCGTCGTTGGTGAGGAGGAACGCCTGCTCCATGGCCGCGCCACAGGAGTACACCGCCTCGTCAGCGAGGAGGTGGGCACAGTCCCGCCAGTCGTCTGGCAGGCGATCGATCTGCGCGTCCGTGAGCTCTGAGAAGCCGACGATATCGACCGGGGCGCGGTTCGCGACCCACTCCGCCGACCAGGTACAGAATCCACAGTCGTCGTCGTACACGAGCGTCGGGCGATCCGTGCTCACGTGTGACTCTACGGGTTCGACGGTAAAAAATGGTGGATCACTCCTCGTCCCAGTAGTCCACGTCGTCGTCACGGCGGTAGTATCCCGAGACGGTCCGCTCCTCGCGTCCTCCGGGAGGCGATCCACCGTACACGCCGATCTTCCCCGAGTCGGGGTACACCGTCACGTCCGGTTCGCGCATGGTAGAGACAGCCAGATACCGGAGGGGCTCCCCGCCGTCGTTGATGACGCGGTGGCCGCCCTCCTCCCCTGGGGGGAAGTAGACGTAGGTTCCGGCGTCGATTCGGTGGTGGTCCTCGGTCAGCCGGATCTGGCCTTCGCCGGACAGAACGTAGATCGCCTCGGCGTTGCCCTCGTGGTAGTGGTACGGCCAGGAGTTGCCTCCGGGCGGGAGTTCGTACAGGCTACAGCCGATTTCGGGGTCGCCGTCGGCCGCGGCCTCGCTCGGTTGCTTGCGCCGGAAGACGGTGTCGCCGTGCTCCCGTCGGTCCCACTCGAGTTCGTCCGTGTCTACGACTCGCATGCAGAGCGCATCGAAGCGGCGACCAAAAGGCGTTTCCGAAGTGCAAAGAGCGGGGAGACAGAAAGCGGGGTCGGGAAGACGGGGGACCGGAAGGGCGGTTCCGCGGTGTGGGGGAGCCCACTACGTGCGGTCGATGTCAAGCTCCTCGCGGAGGTCGTCAAACCCGTCTGAGTCGGCGAGTTCACGGAACCGCTCGCGGAAGTGTGACTCACAGAGCCCGACGCGAATGCCATCTTTCTCGGCGGTGAAGGCGGCCTCCCGGTCACAGAAATGACAGTACATACTCCAGGGTATGTCGCAGGGTACATTAACGCTGTGACTCCGACAAACCGTTCCGTTTCGATGGGGGGCGACCGCTATGGCGGGTCCGGAAGGCGTGCGCTCACCTGGCGGTACGCGTCGGCTGTGAGGCCGGTCGCGCCGAGAGTCTCGCCATGGGCATCGCTGCCGCCGGTCGCGAGAAGGTCGTGAGCGCTGATAGCGTCCAAGACGGGGCAGGTATACGGGTCGACAGAACTGTTGATAGAATTAGCCTCCACCGTACCCGGCGAATGTCTATCAGGACTTCTGTCGACCCGTATATCGACCGGTCGACCGTAGGGATACCAGCGTTCGACCGCGTCGAGGCCGGCGACGTGATCGAGGGCGGCCCCGGGGTCGTCGTACCGGAGCGGGTGCGCGAGGCCGACGATCGAACACGCCTCCGCGAGCAGCGCGCGCCCGTGCTCGAAACTCGGGATCGACCGGGCGACGTAACAGGGGCCGTCGTCGCCGATGAGATGCCTGAAGGCACCCGAGAAGTCGTGCTCCGTGGCGGGGTGGTCCGCGATGGCGCGTGCGATGTGGGGACGACCGATCCCCTCGTGGGGCTCGATACCGAGGTCGATGCACAGACGCGACTCGACGCGGTCGATGATCGCCGCGCCGCGCTCCAGCCGGTCGCGCTGGAGCCGGGCAACCTCCTCCGAGAGCGCCGGCGTCGGATCGAGACCGTATCCCAGCAGGTCGATTCTCCCGGCGGCACTGTCCACTCTGAGTTCGATGCCGTGGATCACGGTCACGCCATCCATCTCGACGACGGGAGCGTCGAGATCAGGATGGGGTCGGTCGTGGTCGGTGATCGCGACCGCTTGCAGGCCCACGTCGCAGGCTGCCGCCGGGACCGCATCGAGCGAGAGCACGCCGTCCGAGTTATCGGTGTGAACGTGCAGGTCCGCTACTGTCACATGCCCGTGTTCGGACCGGCAGGACAAGAACGCACGGATCGTGATGCACGTGAACACGTAACATTAATATCCGACTGCCGTCTATAGGGGTGTGCGAACAATGAGCATGGGAGACTATGACGCGGACGAACACGAGCGTCGGGAGCGAAAATCGAGTCATATAGACGCCAGATTCGACGACGGTCGGTCGACCTACCGGGGGGAGGTCGAGTACGACGGCGGCGAGTCGACGGAGGAACTTCTCGACCAGTTCGACCGCATTACGGGCGACTGAGCGAGAACACCGACGCGGCGACGACGACCCAGACCGCTATTATGTGACCGCCGACCGCGAGAGCCAGCGGTGGGTGTGACAGCAGCGGCGGCAGGAGGGCGACCTGTACGAGCGCAAAGCCCGCCGTACGCAGGTCGAGTTGCCGGAACGCCGCCGTGGTTTCGGCGTCGAAGCTGAACCGTCGGGACCGGTACAGCGCCGCGACGGCCGCCCACCAGCCCGTCCCGATGCGATAACAGACGTCCCAGGAGATCAAAAGGAGGAGGTACGACGGAAGCAAGGGCGGGTTCTCTCCGAGGAGTTCGGTCATCAGCGTCGTGCCGTCCCGGGGATCGAACACGAACAGATAGGTCAGGAGCCCAACGTACGCGAGTACTCCGAGCACGACCTCGATGCTCGATCCGAACAGGATGTGGCGGTAGGAGGGGGGCGTGTCCAGTTCCCGAAGCTGCTCGCCGAGGTCGAGCATGGCAGCGCTTCCGGCGGCTGCCACGGCGACTGCGATCGTCCCGGCGATCATCGCCTCCCGGAGTCCGTACACCGCGCCGAGCGTGATCACCGCGACCTCGAACCCGACGAACTGAACTCCCACTGCGAACCGTGCCGGAATCGTGATGCCGGGAACCGCCCCGACGATGCTCTCGAACACCCAGGTGTCGCCGAACTCGGGTTCCGCAGGAGCGTCGCTCATGTGCTCCCCGGAGACGGGCGCTCGACGGCGTAGCCGTACTCCGCGAGGGCGGCAGTGACGGCCTCCTCGAATGGGGTCGAGATGACATCGACGTGGTCAGTGATCGCATCATCGTTGACGACGACGGAATTCTTCAGGCCGAGAATGAGTGGGTGGGCGACGGATTTCGGGACGTTCGTCACGAGATCGACCCAGTAGGCGGATATCCGCGGCGTGAGCACCGGCACCGGGAGGATCCTGAGGCGCTGGCCCATGAGCCGTGCCGTGCGCGCCATCATCGTCTCGTATGTGAGCACCTCGGGACCGCCGATCTCGTAGACCCCGCCGGCAGTCTCGGGCGCATCGAGAACGCCGGTGAGATACGCGATTGCGTCCCGGATGGCGATCGGCTGGCAGTCGTTGCGGACCCACTTGGGCGTGATCATAACGGGGAGACGGCTGGACAACTGGCGGATCATGTCGAAACTCGTGCTCCCGGCGCCGATGATTATCGCCGCCCGCAGCGTGGTGAGGTCGTACTCTCCCTCGCCGAGGATTGCCTCGACCTCTCGGCGGGAGCGCAGATGCGAGGACAACCGGTTGCGCTCCTCGCCCAGCCCGCCGAGGTAGACCACCCGGTCGACGCCGGCCTCGCTCGCCGCGAGCTCGAAGTTCCGGGCTGCCCGGCGGTCGCGCTCGGCGAAATCGGAACCCGCCTGCATCGAGTGAACCAGGTAATACGCCGCATCGACGTCGACGGCCTCGCTGAAGCTCCCGGGTTCGAGGAGGTCTCCCTCGACGATCCGGACGCCGTTCGTCGGGTGGTCCTCCCGATACGCTGCGACATCTCTGACCAGCACCGAGACCTCGTGTCCCCCACCGAGGAGCGCCGACACCAGCCGCCCCCCGACGAATCCGGTCGCTCCCGTCACGAGAACGCGCATACCCTCACAGTAGGCCCCCATCGATAAAACGTGGACGATCCGGAACCGCTTTCATCCTCGCGCACCCACCACGCGTATGGGCGATCTCTGTGACGCCTGTGACCGGGAGGTTCCGGTCGCCGGCGGCATCGCGAACATCTGGACCCGGGAAAGCGTCGAGACGGAGGGTCTCGCTCTCGAACTCGCCGACGGGACCGAGCATTTCCTCTGTTTTGCCTGCATCGAGGAACTCCCCGAGGACCGCGAACCGACCGCGGAGGACGTCGCAAAACTCCGGTACACCCGGACGTGACTCTGTTATACACCCGGACACGAACCAGTCAACGTGACTGTGGCTTGTTTGGCCGGGAGACATCATTTTGACCGGGAACAATCAACCTGCGTGGTGAACTATTCGTGTCCGGGTGTATAGGCGCCACGACACCAGATCAATGCGTTCGGCTCGTGATACCCTGGGTTTGTGACGGCACGGCTTGCACAAATCACGTCCGGGTGTAGGTGACGGACGGAGCGTGACCAGTAGCGTCCGAGCGACGGGCGGAGACCGGAACAGTAACGTTTTGACCGAAGCCCCGGCCAGTAAACGTAGTGAACCCCGACCGGATCGTCGAGGAGTTCCCGGCGCCCTCGTTTCGTGGCCACCAGGAATCGGCGCTCGAAGAAATCAGGGACGACTTCAGCGCCGGCAACGACGTCGTGCTGGTGCGCGCCCCGACCGGGAGCGGCAAGTCGCTGCTCGCGCGCGCCATCATGGGGGCGGCCCGCACCGCCGAGGAAGCCGGCGTCGGCGACGTCACCGGTGCCTACTACACCACGCCACAGGTCTCCCAGCTCGAGGCGGTCGAGGAGGACGAGCTTCTCTCCGACCTCGCCGTGATCCGGGGGAAGTCGAACTACGACTGCATCCTCCCCGACGAGTCGACGACCGTGGACCGGGCACCCTGCTCGCGGGACCGCGATTTCGACTGTGACGTGATGCACAAGTGTCCGTACTTCTCCGATCGGGCGATCGCGGAGAACCGCCGGTTCGCAGCGATGACGCTCGCGTACTTCATGTGGACCGCCGGCTCCGAGACGTTCGGACCCAGAGACGTCGTCGTCATCGACGAGGCCCACGGCCTCACCGAGTGGGCGGAGATGTACGCGACGATCGATCTGGACGACTGGACGGTGCCGGTGTGGGACGACGTGACTACGCCCGACGTCGAGGACCTGGAGGCCGCCGTCGACTTCGCAGAGTCACTCGCCGCGGCGTGTGAGCGCCGTCTCGATGTGCTCCGGGAGAAGCGCCAGCTGACTCCGGGAGAAGCGGGCGAGCGCGACAGGCTAGCCGAACGGATCGGCGAGTTGAACTGGTTCATCGAGGACGCACGCGATCTGGACAGCGCCACGGAGTGGCTCATCGACCAGGACGGCGGCCGGCTGTCGTTCAAGCCACTCAACCCGGCGCGGTACCTCCGACACACCGTCTGGGACCGGGGCGCACAGTTCGCCCTTCTGTCGGCGACGATCCTCGATAAGGCCGCGTTCTGCCGGAGCGTCGGTCTGAACCCGGCGAAGGTGGCAATAGTCGACGTACCACACACCTTTCCGCTGGAGAACCGCCCCCTGTACGACGTCACGCAGGGGCGGATGACCTACGAGAAGCGGGGAGAGACGCTCCCGGAGGTCGCACGCCTGCTCGTCCGGCTGATGGCCCGCCACCCCGCGGAGAAGGGGATCGTCCACGCCCACTCGTATGGGATCGCGGAAGGACTCACAAAGCGCCTCAATGAGATGGGCGTCGGGGGACGCGTCCGGACCCACGGCACCGATGACCGCGATCAGGCCCTCGCCGCCTGGCTGGAGAGAGACCGCCCGGACGTGTTGCTGGCGGTCACGATGGAGGAGGCGCTGGATCTCCACGGCGATCTGGCGCGCTGGCAGGTGCTCTGTAAGGCGCCGTACCCGAACACCAACGACGCCCGCGTCGCCCGGCGGTTGCAGGACGACC
>JBDGQL010000189.1:0-1591 GCA_042219105.1 Karumarchaeum halophilus (SeqCode)
CGGCGCGTATCCACGCCGTGAACGGCGTGGTATTGCGCCTGTTCAGCCTATAATGCCGTCCAGAATCGAAAGCCGAGACATGACGTCCGGAATCAAAAACAGCGACACAAGTACGCTCAGAATCACCGGGGGACGAGTGCTCCATCCCGACCTGTCGGTTTCCAGTGGCGACGTCGTGATCGACCGCGAGACCGGCACCATCACTGCCGTCGGCGATCCGGGGGACGTTCCGGCGGGAGACGACGAACTCGACGCCTCGGGCGGACTCGTCATCCCGGGACTGGTCAACGCCCACACGCACGTCGCGATGACCCTGCTGCGGGGTTATGCCGACGACAAACCCCTCGATCGGTGGCTCCGGGAGGACATCTGGCCCGTGGAGGCCGAACTGAACCCGGAAGACGTCCGGGGCGGCGCGGAGCTGGGTCTGGTTGAGATGATCAAGTCAGGGACGACCGCGTTCTCGGAAATGTACTTCCACGTCGGGGCGATCGCGGATGCGGTCGAGGAGGCTGGCCTCCGGGCGGTGCTCGGCCACACCGGGATCACCGTCGGCAAGGACGATGAAGCGGCCCGCGCGGACATGCAGGCGAGCCTGGACGCCGCCCGCGAACTCGACGGACGGGCGGGGGGGCGAATCAGTACGACGTTCCAGGCACACTCGCTGACGACGGTCGGAGAGAAATACCTCCGGGAGTACGTGCCGAAGGCGAAGGAGGCCGGGATGCCGATCCACGTCCACGCCAACGAGACCGAGGCGGAGGTCGACCCGATCGTCGAGGAGCAGGGAGTCCGGCCCCTGGAATACGCCGAGGATATCGACCTTTTGGGGCCCGACACGTTCCTCGCACACTGCGTGCACGTCGACGAGAGGGAGATCGACCTGCTCGCGGCGACCGGGACCGGCGTCGCCCACTGCCCGGCATCGAACATGAAACTCGCGAGCGGGATGGCGCCGGTACAGGCGATGCGCGATCGGGGGGTCCGCGTGGGGCTGGGAACCGATGGCGCGGCCTCGAACAACGACCTGGACGTGTTCGATGAGATGCGCGACGCCGCAATGGTAGGGAAACTCGCAGCCGATGACGCGAGCGCGATGGACGCGGAAACGGTCGTGGAGATCGCGACCGCCGGCGGGGCCGACCTGCTCGGGATCGACGCGGGGAGAATCGAGGCGGGCGCGAACGCCGACCTGGCCGTCGTCGATCTGGACCGGCCCCATCTCACACCGGGCCACGACCTCGTCTCGCATCTGGTGTACGCCGCCCGTGGGGGCGACGTCCGTCACACGGTGTGTGATGGGCGCGTGTTGATGAGGGATCGGGACGTGCTGACGCTCGATGAGACAGCAGTGAACGAGCGAGCGGCGGAACACGCCGAGGAACTGATCGCGCGCGCGGAAGAGTAATACTGTCCCTCAGAACTCCGCTATCACGGGAATTCCGACCGTCTCGAACTCCGTCATCGCGTCGAGCGTCCCGGAGACGTCCTCCAGGGCGATCCGGTCGGTGATGACGGCGGCGGGGTCGATTTTCCCCGTTTCGACCATCCGGAAAATCTCGTCGTAGCGCTCGGGGGGCATCCCCAGGGC
>JBDGQL010000189.1:1691-6040 GCA_042219105.1 Karumarchaeum halophilus (SeqCode)
ATCCCCAGGGCGTCCATGGAGACGTCGGCGCCGCCGTCCGTGATCGCACGCACCTCCGCGGCCGGATCGTCAGCTTCGCTCGTGTCGACGGTCGCGGCGGCGCCCAGATACTCGGCGAAGTCGAGTTTCTCCTCCATGAGATCGACGCCGACCACGTTCGCGCCGATTGCGTCGGCAATCTGAACGGCCGAGAGGCCGACTCCACCGCAGCCGTGGACGACGAACCAGTCTCCCGCACCGACGTCGGCGCGGTGTGTGAGTGCGTGGAACGCGGTCATGAACCGACAGCCCAGGCCGGACATCTCCGTCGATGAGACGTCATCGGGGAGCGCCACGAGGTTGTGGTCGGCGTGGGGGACCGGGACCTGCTCGGCAAACGCCCCGGGGGCCTCGGGCTGGAGGCCGAGCGCCAGGCGATTTTCGCAGATGTTCGCGTGGCCCGTCTTGCAGAGCCGGCAGGTTCCGTCGCCGAGGTTGAACGGAACGGTGACGTGATCGCCCTCAGAGAAGGTGGTGACCGCATCGCCCACGGCGAGGACGCGCCCGGCGGGTTCGTGACCCAGGATGTGGCCCGGCACAGGGTCGAGCCCGCGCCACCCCCAGTCGCCCTGCCAGGCGTGCCAGTCACTCCGACAGACGCCACAGGCCTCGACTTCGACGACGGCCCCGTCCGGTTCGGGTTCGGGGGCGTCGATATCGCGAACGTCGAGCGGTTCCCCGTAGTCGGTGAAGGTGGCAGCGCGCATACGCGGGTGTCGTCGGCGAGCGTCAAATACCCCCCGGAGCGGTCAGACGAGAGTAATCATTATCAGGGGGTTTTTGCCCTCGGTAACCCTCGAACTGGTATGACGACACCCACGATATCGGCGCGACTCGACGAGCCCGAGACCGCCCGCGCGGAGGGGCGGCGCAAGATCGACTGGGCACTCCAGCACATGCCGATCCTCGATGCGCTCCGCGAGACCTTCGAGACCGAACAACCCCTCGCTGGCGAGCGAATCGGGATGGCGATGCACGTCGAGGCGAAGACGGCGGCGCTGGTGGAGACGCTCGCGGCGGGCGGCGCCGAGGTCGCGATCACGGGCTGCAACCCCCTCTCGACGCACGACGACGTGAGCGCCGCGCTCGACGCTCACGACGCCATCGACTGTTATGCGAAGCGCGACGTCGACGACGACGCCTACTACGGCGCCATCGAGGCCGTCATCAATCACGAACCGACGGTGACGGTTGACGACGGCGCGGACCTCATCTTCCGGATCCACGAGGAGCACCCCGACCTGATCGGGACGATCCAGGGAGGGTGTGAGGAAACGACGACGGGCGTCCACCGGTTGCGCGCGATGGATGAAGACGACGCACTCGAGTACCCCGTGTTCGCGGTGAACGACACGCCGATGAAGCGGTTGTTCGACAACGTCCACGGCACCGGCGAGTCCTCACTGGCGTCGATCGCGATGACCACCAACCTCTCGTGGGCCGGCAAGACGGTCGTCGTTGCCGGCTATGGAGACTGTGGACGCGGCGTCGCGAGCAAGGCAAGCGGGCAGAACGCAAACGTCGTCGTCGTCGAAGTCGACGAACGCCGCGCGCTGAAAGCCCACATGGAGGGGTACGACGTCATGTCGATGGCCGAAGCGGCGACGGAGGGGGACGTTTTCATCACGACAACGGGCAACCGCGACGTGATCGTCCGAGAGCACTTCGAGGTCATGGGCGACGGGGCGCTGCTCGCGAACGCGGGACACTTCGACGTCGAGATCGACCTGGACGCGCTGGCGGACCTCGCGACCGACCAGCGGGAGGTTCGGGACGGCGTGCGCCAGTACGAGCTGGCTGACGGACGACGGCTGAACGTCCTCGCGGAGGGACGGCTGGTGAATCTCGCGACACCGATCGCGCTGGGCCACCCCGTAGAGGTGATGGACCAGAGTTTCGGCATGCAGGCGGTGTGTGTGCGCGAACTCGTGGCGAACGGGGGGGAGTACGGAGTAGGGGTACACGACGTTCCCGACGGTCTCGATCGGGAAGTCGCGAGCATCAAACTCGACGCGGAAGGAGTCGAAGTCGACACCCTGTCGGCCGAACAGGCGGAGTACATGGACTCCTGGCAACACGGGACCTAGGTGGCGGTGAGGGGTTGGACACCGGTCACCGGAAAGAGAGGATCAGTCGTCCTCGCTGGCTTCACGCCACGAGCTCGGAACGTCGATGACGTAGCGGCCGTCCTCCTGGAGGGCGATGATGTGTTCCTCGCGGTCGTACAGTTCCATGAGGTTGAGTTCGTACTCCCCGCGTGCGTGTATTTTGATGCTCTCGAACTGGTCATTGAGTTCCTCCCGGAGTTCCGAGATCTCGGGGGGGTCCGACTCGTCCGGGGGGTCCGGAACGTCGCCGGTGGGGCCGGCATCGTCGGTTGCCTCGGGAGGCGTTCGGGATGGATCCGGATCGGACGACCCTGTATCCGAGGTCCGTCCGGAATCGGATTTGTGGAGTTCGTCCCCCGGGGGAACTGTGCTCCGTGCGGACGCCTGGGCGGGGTCTTCCGTGTCGGGAGAAGTGTCATCTCCGGTCGGAGCGGTGGACTCCGGGGTGTCGGGGCCGGCCTCTTCGGATCGGAGTGAGCCGAGAGTGAAGCTGGACGACTCGCCACTGGAGGATGGCTCGGACGCCACGTCCGATCGTGCCGATGAACCCGCGGGTCGATCTCCGGGCGTATCGACACCAGGCGAGGAAGAGCGGGTTTCGTCTGGGGAGGTTCCACCTGGATGGAACTGGAACTTGTTGCCGCCACAGTCGGGACAGCCCGAGAGCATCTCCTTGGAGCCGTCGGGAAACGTCAGGCCACAACTCGTACACTCGTGGGGCATATGGTGGTCAGTTCCGGGAGACGAGCGCGCTGATCAGCGTCTCGTCCTTGTGGAGAGTTTCGATCCGGTTGGCCGGGCCGATCACGGTTAGCTTGCGTGGCTCCCGTCTACCCATCAGCCGGCCGAGCAGCGAGCCATCGCCCGAATCCGAAGAGGGGTACGTCTCGATCTCGATACCGGAGAACTCCTCAGGACTGATCTCGGCCATCGTCACTTCGATGAGTTTCGACTCCTCGTCGGGGGAGAGGCCTTCTTCCAGGATGACGATTTTCCCCTCGTGGACGCCGTCGAGGATCATCCGGACTTTCTCCATGCTCGTCATGCCATCCATCCGATCGCCACTCACGAGGTCGATCTGGACGCCGTCGGCCTCTTGAGTTTCCGGCATCGTGCTCACCCGAAGTACTCCGCGATCTTGTCGTACACTTCTTCCATGTTGTCCCCCTCCAGCGCCGACAGTTCGACGGTTTCGTGTTGGGGGAAAGCGTCCTCGATGCGCTTTACGTTGGCATCATCAAGATCGATCTTGTTAGCGAAGATCAGAGCAGGGAGGTCGCGGCTCTCGATGATCCCGATCAACATCGTGTTCACCTGGGTGAACGGGTCGTCGGTCGAGTCGAGAACGTAGACGACGCCATCGACGTCCTCCCGGAGCCAGTGCATGGCTTCGGCGACCCCCTCGGTCGCCTCCCGGGAGCGTCGGACCGCGTCTTCCTTCTCCATGTCGAACTCCATGAACTCCTCGTAGTCGACCTTTGTCGCCACCCCGGGGGTGTCGACGATGTCGATCGAGACGGTGTTCCCGTTGCGTTTGATTTCGACGTTCTCCTTCCGGCGTGCGCGCCGTGTCTCGTGGGGGATGTGACTCTCCGGGCCGATCGCGTCACCGGTCCAGTCGCGTGCGATGCGGTTGGCGAGAGTCGTCTTTCCCGCGTTGGGGGGCCCGTAGATTCCGATCCGTTTCGGCTCGGGCGTGGAGAACAGCTTGTCCGTGACCCGAGAGACGCTGTTTCGGAGACTCGTAAGTAGTCCCATGTTCTTTCACCGCTCCTGGTTCAGGAGGGCGTTATCGTGTACACGCCCATCCATATACTTAAACCTGCGTCAGACACGAACTTAAACCTGTGTCAGACACGAACTCGGGTGGTACGGAGGAGTCAGCTACTCACCGCTGAAGCGGTGGGCTTGTCGGAGGACTCCCGTTCTGCCGACCTCCCTGGGACGGTCGGCTGTAAGTTCGTGGAGGAATTCGCCACCCCGGGGTGGCGAATATCTCCATCGAGTCACAGCCGACAGTATAAGCCGTGCCGTCACAAACCCAGGTATCACGGACCGAACGCATTGATCTGGTGTCGTGGCGCTTAACGGAGTCACGTCTGGGTGTATACTGTCGGACAGAGACGTCATCATAGTCGCATTCGACTCTGCCGTTGAGGCTAGTCGGTCCAGGTAGTTGTCTGGTCGGTCCAGGTAGTTGTC
>JBDGQL010000252.1:0-6026 GCA_042219105.1 Karumarchaeum halophilus (SeqCode)
ACCGGTGATCGCCACCCCCGGTGGCGGCGAGCACCGGTAAGAGACTACAACAGAGATTATCACTCCGCCCTGGTTGCTCCCGGTGATCGCCGTCTCGAAGATGGGCGATCAGGCGTCGATATCCGCGAGAATCTCTCCCGCGAGGTGATCGCCGAAAGGGAGCGAACAGGTGAGCCCCGGCGAGACGGCGTTCAGGACGTGCAGCGAGTCGGGGCCGTGCTCGAAGACGGGCTCTTTCACGAGGTCGCCGTCGGCGCTCACCAGTTGAGCGCGGATCCCTGCGTAGCTCTTCCGGAAGTCCTCGGGGCGGGCGTCGGGAACGAGTTCCCGTGCGGCCGCGACGAACCGTTCCTTGCGGTAGGACTTTCGCAGTTCGTCCCACGCGACCTTGAGCATCTTCGGGTTCGCCATGAGCTTCCAGAACCCCCCATACCCGATGGTTTCCGCGAGTTCGCCGAGGTCGACGTCCGTGTTGCGGTAGGCCTCCCGGCCGAAGGCGAGCACGGCGTTCGGGCCGACGATCACCTTCCCATCGGCCCGTCTGGTGAAATGCACGCCCAGGAAGGGGAGGTCCGGGTCGGGGGTCGGGTAGATCATCGTCTCACACAAGTCGGTCCGATCGGGGACGACCTCGTAGTACTCGCCGCGGAACGGGACGACCTGGTAGGGCTCGCCGACGCCGAGTTCGGCGGCCAGCTCGTCTGCGTACAGCCCCGCGGCGTTGAGGAGGTAGCCGGCCTCGATCTCGCCGTTACTCGTCTCGATGAGGTGGGTCGGGGCGCCCGTCGTGGCGTGTTCGACCGACTCGACCCGGTGGCCCATGAGGAAGTCCACGCCCAGATTTTTCGCCTCCCTCGCGAGCGTGTGGAGGTACTGGTGGGAGTCGATCGAGGCCGCCTCCGGGCAGAAAAGCGCCGCTCGCCCGGCGGCGTGGGGTTCGCGCTCCCTGAGTTCTTCGCGATCGATGAGTTTCGTCTCGACGCCGTTTGCCTCCGCCTGCGATCGGAGGTCGCGCAGGCGGGCCTCCTCGCTGCCGTCCGTGGCGACGACGACGACGCCGAACTCCTCGATCGGGATCCCGTGGTCCTCGGCGTAGGCCTTCATCCGGCTGGTGCCCTCGGTGGCGAACGCTGCTTTTCGGGAGCCAGGCGGGTAATTGAAACCAGGATGGAGCACGCCGGAGTTGCGCCCGCTCTGGTGGGCGCCCAGGTGGTGTTCCTTCTCGATCACGCAGACCGAACGCGAGGAGCGCTCCGCGAGGTGTTTGGCTGCGGAGCAGCCGACGACGCCCCCGCCGACGATGGCAACGTCGTAGTACACCATAGTGACCCTCGGGGAGGGATCTACAAAGCTTCCCGGGGAGGCCGGTCGGCGCCGGATCGATCACCGGATCTCTTCGAGCGGCAGCGCGTAACCGGTCTCGATGGAGAGCCACTGTGTCGTGGAGCCCTCCTCCACGTCGGGGAACACGGTTATTTCGCTCGGATCGTCCGGATCGTCGAAGCGGTGAGACAGCTTGAAGTCCGGAGGCTCGTCGATCTCCCGCGGCGTATTCCGCGTGGGACCGGCCGTGCTCATCGCGCTCCCTCCGTTCGGATCGGTCGGTCGCGGGCGTTCTGTGCGTCGTCGGTGTGATAGCTGTGTGTCATTGTTGGCTGGGTTCGGCGGTCCATCGCCGACCTACCAGATAGTCGTGCGGGATTACACTAAAACTCCCTCCACAAATTCTCAGAACTGAAAACGTCTCTCTCCGGAGAGGCTTATATCCGGGTTTCCGGATGGGTTCACAGTGACCGAGTCGGGCAGTCCAGGTGTGTCCGCAGTATACGGGTCGACAGAAGTCCTGATAGATATTCGCCGGGTACGGTGGAGGCTAATTCTATCAACAGTTCTGTCGACCCGTATAACTGCCCCGGCCGAGCGCGAGGGTGGTTCGGCAGGAGGCCCCGACGGCGGGACCGCGTCCGCGCCAGCGTTTTGTTCCCCGAGCGACTCCGGGTGAACATGGACGCCGACGCGCTCGACGCATATCTCGGCCGCGAGGGGTACGACGGCTATCTGATCGACGCCGATTCGGAGGACGCCGACCAGCGGTACCTCTCGGGGTACGACGCCCCGGATCCCTTCATCACGCTGTACACGCCGGATGCGTTGTGGGTGCTCGTCTCCAGCCTGGAGTACGCCCGCGCGAAATCCGACTCGAACGCTGACGTCGTCCGGCGGTTCGCCGACTACGACTTCCAGGCTATGCGCGAGGAACACGGCAAGGACGAGGCCCGCCGCCGCATGGTCGCAGCGTTTCTCGGGGAGGCGGGCGTCAACGCCGTGGCCACGCCCAAGCGGTTCCCCCTCGAGACGGCCGACGGCCTGCGAGCGCGAGAGGTGGCGGTCGACCCCGACGCCGAGGACACGATCACGACCATCCGGGCGACGAAGACTGACGCGGAGATCGATCACGTCCGGGCCACACAGCGTGCGAACGAGACCGCCCTCGGCGCCGCCGAAGAACTACTGTCAAACGCCACCATCGAGGACGGTCGCCTCCACCACGAGGGTGAGGCCCTCACCGCCGAACGCGTGAAGGAGGAAATCGAGGTCACGCTCCTGCGAGAGGGGTGTGCCCTGGAGGAGACGATCGTCGCCGGCGGACGACAGGGCGCGGACCCACACGAACGCGGACACGGCCCGCTCCCGGCGAACGAACCGATCGTGATCGACGTGTTCCCCCGAAACACGGAGACGAAGTACCACGCCGACATGACCCGGACGTTCGTGATCGGGGAGGCGAGCGAGGAAGTGCGTCGCCGCCACGAACTCACGATCGAGGCCATGGAGGCGGCGATCGAGGCAGTCGAACCCGGCACGACCGGCGCCGCGATTCACGACGCCGTCTGTGACGTCTACGAGGCGGCGGACTACCAGACGCTGCGATCGAACCCCGAGGCGGACACGGGGTTCATCCACTCGACGGGGCACGGCGTGGGGCTGGATGTCCACGAACAGCCCTCCGTCGCCCCGGGGGGCGAGGAACTGGAACCGGGCCACGTAATCACGATCGAACCCGGACTGTACGACCCCGAGGTTGGAGGGATGCGTGTCGAGGATCTCGTCGTCGTCACCGAGGACGGCTGTGAGAACCTGACCACGTACCACACGGACCTTACACCCGGACGTGACTCTGTAAACTGCCACGACGTACGCAAGAAGTGAACGGTCGCAGGCATGAGGCATTTTATACTGACTGACCTGGAGGGGGTCGCTGGAACCGATTCGTTTGCACGGACGCGGGGCGACGGGAGCGACCCGAAGGCACCGGCCATGGACCAGCTAGGCCGTGAGGTGAACGCCTGTATCGAGGGCATTCGCACGAGCGACCCGAGACCGGACATCACGGTCTGGGACGGCCACGGTTCGGGCGGACTCCGCGAGCGCGACGTCAGCGGCGCGACGTACGTGACGGAGGGAAACCCGTATTATGACCTCGACCAGGTCGATGCAATGTACTTCGTCGGGCAACACGCCATGGCCGGGACGGTGTCTGCACCTCTCAGACACACCTACTCCTCGACCGACGTTGCATACTACAAGCTCAACGGCACGTTCGTCGGCGAGTTCGGTTGTCGCGCACTCCTTGCCGGAATACAGGGCGTCCCGACGGTGTTGCTCACCGGGGACGACAAAGCGTGTCACGAGGCGGAAATGTTCGTCCCCGAGATCGAAACCGTCGCTGTCAAACACGGGAGAGGGAAGGAGGAGGCCGACCACATGGACAGGACCGAGGCGCTCGAAGCAGTTCGCGCGGGAGCGGCCCGCGCAGTGCGACGCATCGACGACATCGAGCCGTTCACAGGATTCGAAGCGCCGTACGAACTCGAGATCCGCTACTACGACCCGGTTGCCGGCGAACGCAGCGAGTCACCGGATCGTGAACGCATCGACGAATACACGCTCCGAATTTCCGGCCAGCGTCCGACCGACCCTGAGGACCCCCTGCATCAGGTGCTCTGATACTGTCGGCTGTGACTCGATGACGATATTCGCCACTCCGGGGTGTCGAATTACGTCACGAACGTGCAGAATCCCGACAGATTTTTTATACCGCCCCAGTCCGTTGAGGTATGCGCGTGTCTGCTTCGGTCGTTTCGGACCCACCTGTGGCGGGAGCGCGACACGACCTCACGATTGCCCTCGACATCGAGGCGCCGCTCACCCCGGGCGACACCGTCGAATGGCAGCTTCCACACTCCTGGACGGAGCGATACGGCGGCCCCTCGTACACGAAGCCGCTACAGACCACGGATCCCTCGGGGAGCCACTACGTGACCGTGAGCGGTTCCGGCGGCGAGTTCGCCCTCGAGGTCGTCGAGCGCCAGTGGCCGGATACCGAGATGGAAACCCGGCACGGACGACAGATCGTCGCGACGCTCACCGAGGGGGAGGTGCCCGCCGGTACCTCGGTCGAACTCGAATTACGGCACACGACGGCACCGGTCGTTGCCGGAACGGAACCGGTCTGGATACGTATTGCGGGCCACCGACCCGACACCGACCTGACGTTGGAGACTCGCCCGACCGTTCCGGACGGACACCGGGTCATCGCCCCCTCCGGGGTCGAACCGGGCGAACCATTCGACGTACGGATCGTCACGCTCGACCGGTTCGACAACGTCACCGAGACCGGGTACGAGGGCGAGCGTCTCGAAACCATCGACGGAACCGTCGCCCGGGACCTGTCGTTCACCGGTCAGACGACGGCGACGGTATCGCTCTCCGAGGCCGGCGTGTACTGGTTCCGGTTCGACGGGACGGTCTCGAATCCGGTCCGGGTCGCCGAGAACGCCGACGGCCCGTACTGGGGCGACATTCACGTACACACCGGGGTCTCCCATGACGGCCAAGGGAACGAACCGTACGCCTACGCTCGCGAGGTCAGCGGACTGGACTTCGCGGCCACCACAGAACACGTCGAAACGCTCTCAAAGGCGGGAAACGACGTCTCGCTGGAGCGAACAGCGCGGGCAAACGACCCCGGGTCGTTCGTGACGATCCCGGCCTACGAGATAACCCTTCCCGACGAGTACCAGAGCGGTCATTACAACGTCTACTTCCGCTCCGAGCGCGCGTATCGCGACTGGATCGAGCGGACCGATTCTCTCGAACTGACGGAGACGTCACGAACGGACGTCGCCCTGGTCACCGGCGACGGGTCGACCGAGCAACCACCTCCGTCGGAGCTGGCTATCGTCCCCCACCACACGGGGATCGGGTTCGGACAGTGTGACCCTGCGGACCTCGCTGCAACCGACCTGGCACCGGTTCTGGAGATATACTCCCACCACGGACAGTCGGAACGGTACGACCCACAACACGCGCTGGCCTACGAGTTCAACCGGTTCAGGCGGCCGGAACGACGCTCGAACCGGTCGGTCCCGGGGGACTACTACGCAGCCGACTTCTGGGCGCGAGGCCACCGGATGGGCGTGATCTGTTCGTCGGACGAACACACGGGACAGCCGGGGCGCTCGAACAGCGGATGCACGGCAGTGTTCGCCGACGACCTCTCGCGGTCGGGGCTGTTCGAGGCGATCGAGGACAGGGCCTGTTATGGGACGACCGGTGAGCGGATACTCCTCGAATTCACCCTCGGCGACGCCCGGATGGGCGAACGCATCACCGCTTCGGTCGGGGAGACGCTCGAAGCGAGACTGGCAGTCCGGGGAACGGACGCCCTCATCGACGTCGAGGTCCTGCGGTACCGAGACGGCGAGGACGGGTTCGTGCCGGTTGTTAGCGAGACGCCATACCCCT
Organism: Karumarchaeum halophilus (SeqCode); assembly: GCA_042219105.1. Classification (GTDB taxonomy): domain Archaea; phylum Halobacteriota; class Halobacteria; order Halobacteriales; family Hikarchaeaceae; genus CAYSJP01. The sequence goes on from JBDGQL010000252.1 coordinate 5,809, forward strand.
CTCCCGAGGCGGTCGACGAGCGACGCCCCGAGGCGATGACGAGCATCTCCGAGTTCGACGTCGACGTGTCGGGAAGCGGCTGCTACTACGCCCGGGTTACGCAGTGTCCCGTCGAGTGGCCGGCCATGGCCTGGACCAGTCCGATCTGGGTCGACGTCCCGGGCAAATAGAGTCCCCTGCTCGTGTCATCGGTTCGCCGAGTGCGACGGAGCCCCGAA
>JBDGQL010000147.1:0-5963 GCA_042219105.1 Karumarchaeum halophilus (SeqCode)
CGAAGGCCCCCCGTCCTGGGGGTTCGATTATCAATGTCTCTGTCCGACGGTATATTGCGCCTGTTCAGCCTATAATGATTACGCTCGCTGGAATCGGCTGCACGCCGCTCGCTGGCGCCGGCACTGCCCGGTGGTACCGCCCCGAGGCGGCGCTGACCCTTCCGGAGCGGCCCGACCCGAGCCAGGTCGAGCAACGCGAAGAACGCGCCCGGTTCGAGGCGGCACGGGACGAGGCGCGAGAGAACATAGCCGAGGCTCGCGAACGTGCCGCCGATCGCGTCGGCGAGGAGGAAGCGGCGGTGTTCGACGCACACCGCGAGTTTCTCGACGATCCACAGCTCGTCGAGGACATTGAGGAGGCAATCGCGAGCGGGGCGCCCGCAGAACACGCCGTTGACGACAGGTTCGGGGACGCCATCGCTCGGTTCGAGGCCATGGAGGGTCGGATGGCCGAGCGTGCGGACGACCTCCGGGATGTCCGCGATAGACTCCTGCGCGCGCTGCTCGATGTCGAGACCGTCGACCTCGGGGGTCTTCCCGAGGGGACCGTCCTGCTGGCCGAGCGGCTGACGCCGAGTGACACGGCGCGCCTGGATCCTGACGCCGTTGCGGGTATCGCGACGGCGACGGGGGGGCGGACGGCCCACACCGCCATCATGGCCCGCGCCCTGTCAGTTCCGGCCGTCGTCGGCCTCGGCGACGGCCTCGACGGCGTCTCTGGCGGCACCGACGTCCTCGTCGACGGGGAGGCCGGGGAACTCGTCGTCGACCCCACGGAGAGTCGCCGGGTGGCCGCCGGCGGCGTGGCGGCGCCCGTCCGGTCAGGGCGCGTGACGACCGTCGACGGCCGGGAGATACCGGTGGCCGCCAACGTCGGGAGCGTCGCGGCCCTCGACGCCGCGAGCGACCGCGGAGCGGACGGCATCGGCCTTTTTCGGACCGAGCTACCGTTTCTGGACCGCGCGACGGCCCCGGACGAGGACGAACAGTACGAGACGATCACCGTCGCGCTTGAGGCCTTTCCGGACGACCGGGTCGTCGTCCGGACGCTGGACATCGGCGGCGACAAGTCGATCCCGTACCTGGACCTTCCCGCGGAGACCAATCCATTTCTCGGCCGCCGCGGCGTTCGTCTCTCGCTTGGCGACCACGCGGACCTGTTCGAGACGCAACTGCGCGCGCTGTTGCGGGCGGCCGACGGCGACTACGGCGACGGACTCGCGGTCATGCTCCCGATGGTCTCCCGGGTTGCGGAGGTCGAGACCGTCCGCGATCGCATCGAGTCGGTCGCCGCCGACCTCGCGGCGGAGGGAGTCGGACACGCGGTTCCGGAACTGGGCGCGATGGTCGAGACGCCCGCCGCCGCAACCCTCGCCGGCGCGCTGGCCGACCGACTCGACTTCCTCAGCATCGGCACGAACGATCTCACGCAGTACGTGCTGGCCGCCGACAGGGAGAACGACGCCGTCGCCGACCTCCACGATCCGCTCCATCCGGCGGTGCTCCGGACGATCGAGCGAACGGTCACCGCCGCACACGACGCCGGCGCCTGGGTCGGGATGTGCGGCGAAATGGCGGGCGACCCGGCGCTCACCGAACTCCTCGTCGGTCTCGGCCTCGACGAACTCAGCATGAGTGCGACGACCGTTCCGGCGGTGAAGGAACGGATAACGGACACGGAAACCCACGCGGCGCAGGCTCTCGCGGAAGAAGCGCTCTCGTGTGACACGCGCGCGGCCGTCCGGGACGTACTCGCGGACGCGGACCGATAGACAGCCGGTGATTCCACAAATTTTATTTCGGCGCTGTTATGTCAATGGACATGGCAGACACTGAGCGACCCAACGTACTGTTCTTTTTTGCCGACCAGCACCACCCCGACTGGGTGGAGATGCACCCAGACATTCCGGTGCGGACGCCCAACATCCAGCGCCTTGCCGACGGTGGTGTATGGTTCGAGAACGCCGTGTGTCCGTCTCCGGTGTGTGGGCCCTCGCGAGCGTGTTTGGCCTCCGGCATGGAGTACGACCGCTGTGGGATGGCTAATCACGACGTCAAGCCGAGCTTCGACCGTGACAACACTCACTACGCCCGCTTGCGGGACGAGGCAGGCTACCACGTGATGGGCTGTGGCAAGACCCTGGATAAGTTCTACGGCCTGCGTGGCCCGGAGGGAAAACACCGCATCGAGGAGTTCGGACTCTCGGACGGCGTGCGAAACCGTGGGAAGTGGGCCTCCGCGTACGACCTTGACAACCCCAGAGAACACGTCTACCAGCGGTACCTCGACGACCAGGGCCTGCTCGAAGCACACAAGCGAGATTTCAGACTCCGGAAGTACACCAGAGCCGATCACTTCGCGGCTACCCATCCCACCCCCCTTCCGGACGACGCCTACTGCGACAACTGGGTCGCACAGAACGGGCTCGACCTGATCGCGGACGCCCCGGACGACCGGCCGTGGCACATGGAGGTGAGCTTTATCGGTCCCCACGACCCGCTAGACGTCACCCATGAGATGTACGGCTGGTACCGCGATCCGCCGGTCGATTTCCCCGGACCGGCGCCGATCGGGGCTGAGGACGGCTTCGACGGGCGGACTCACAACGAGATCCGGCGCAACTACGCCGCAATGATCGAGAACATCGACCGCTGGGTGGGACGATATCTCGACCGGTTGGAGGAGCGAGGTGAACTGGAGAACACGCTAATCATTTATTCCGCCGACCACGGCGATATGCTGGGCGATCACGGACGCTGGAAGAAACAGTCCCCCTACCACGGATCGGCGGGCGTTCCGCTCGTCGTCTCCGGGCCAGGAGTCGCGACCCGCGGGCGGGTCGAGGAGCCCGCTAGCGTCCTCGATGTCCACGCGACGTGTCTGGATTACGCGGGCCTCGATCACAGCGACGTGGACAGCCGGTCACTCCGCCCGTATCTCGAAGGGGACACCGACAGCCACCGTGAGGTTGCCCATTCGGGGCTGGGCCCCTGGCGGCTGGTCACCGATGGCCGGTACAAACTGCTCACCGGCTACGACCCCGACGCGACACCGCAGGGGATTCTGCCGGACGACAGCCGACAGGTCCGCGGGTGGAACGCCCTCCCGGCTGACGACCAGCGCGCCGCCCTCGAGGAACGGGAAGTCATCCTCTTCGACCGGGATACCGACCCCAACGAGACAACGAACGTCGCGAACGAACACCCCGAGGTCGTCGCTGCCCTCGACGAACACATCCCCGAGGTCGAGCTGTAGCCGGCGTCGCTCCGCCAGAACGCGCGATACGCCCGCCGCCAGGTCAGTCCCGACCCGTCGGTGTCGGCGGAGTACATCGATCGCAGCGTCTCGGTCGCGATTCTCGGGTATGCGCCGTACATACGCCCGTTTTTCAGGAACTTCCGAACGCATTGATTTGGTGTCGTGGCGCTTAACAGAGTCACGTCCGGGTGTAAATCATCATGATAGGGTCGGTTACAACTGTCTTCGGGTACGACTGCCCGACAAAAAAGACGGGGCTTTTCCGGGCTCCGGTCGTGGTCGACAGCATGAAAGTCCTACTGGGAATCGACGGGACGGAGGACTCGATGCACGCGCTCCCGCGGACCATCGAGCGAACAAAGGCGGCCGGCGACGACCTGACGGTCGCGATTCTCGACCATCCCGGGAGCGACCGCGATCCCGAGGAACTGTACCGACGCGCCCGCGACGGACTCGCGGAGTCGTCGATCGAGGCGCCGATCCGCCGCATCTCGGGAGACCCGGGGAGTCGACTGGTCGAGATAGCCGAGACAGAGGAGTTCGACGCGATCGCGCTTGGCGGGGGGCATCGCTCCCCGATGGGAAAGATCACGCTCGGGGGCGTCACCGAGTTCGTGATCCTCAACGCGACCGTGTCGGTGATCCTCGTTCGATGACCCGGGAGCGACGCTACCCCGAGGAGACGGTCGACGGATTCCCCACTCCGCCCGGGTCGTTCACCGACGCCGCTGGGCGGAGAATCGATCTCCTCGCGCACGGGCACGGGCCGATCACGGACGAGACCGAGGCGCTGGTCGCGATGTACGCGAACTTCGATTCGGCGGACCGCGCACAGGGCCTCCCGCCGACGCGAGAGCCGGCGGTCAGGCAGTGGCTCGACAATCTGCTGGGCGACGGCGCCGTGAACGTGCTCGCGTGGCACGACGAGTTCGTCGCCGGACACGCCACGCTCGTCCCTGGCAGCGAGAACGCCCACGAACTCGCGATATTCGTCCACCACCAGTACCAGGGCGCCGGGATCGGCTCGCGGCTGATCCGCTCGCTGCTCGGGGAGGGCGAGCGTCGCGGCGTCGAGCGTGTCTGGCTCTCCGTCGAGCGCTGGAACACGCCCGCGGTCAATCTCTACCGGGATGTCGGCTTCGAGACGACTAACGCGGAGAGTTTCGAACTCGAGATGGCGATCCGGCTCGCCGGGTGATATACACCCGGACGTGACTCTGTTAAGCGCCACGACACCAAATCAATGCGTTCGGCTCGTGATATCCTGGGTTTGTGACGGCACGGCTCAAGCAAATCACGTCCGGGTGTATAACTACTCTCACTGTTTACCGTCCGACGCCTATAATTGTCCCACCGGCGTACCACCGGGTTATGACCGATGCCGACGCCCAGGCAGCCGCCGGGACCGCAGAGAAGCAGGGGCCCGTCGAGATCGATCCCGAGCTCGTTCGCCACCTGGAGAACAAGCGCGAGGAACTGTTAGAGAAGTTCGAACTCCACGACGAACTCCCGCCGGACGTGATCGAGGAGGCGAAACAGTGGACCGACGGAGTCGAGGACGAGGTCGGGACGGAACTCGCGGAACGGGCAGATCTGCGCGATCTGACCACCTGGACCACGGACCCCGTCGACGCTCAGGACTTCGACGACGCCATTTCGATCCGGGAAGACGACGAGGAGTACGTCCTCTGGGTCCACATCGCCGACGTGACTCACTACGTCACCCCCGACACGCGGACCTGGAAGGCAGCGATCGAGCGGGGCAACTCGATTTACTTTCCCGGTCACACGATCCACATGCTGCCCCGCATCCTCGCGGAGACGGTCTGCTCGCTCGTTCCGGAGGAGGATCGGCTGGCCCACACCGTCGAGATGCACCTGGACAAGGAGGACCTGGGCTATGAGTCCATCGAGATCTACAAGTCCGTCGTCAACTCCGACGAGCGCCTCACCTACACCGAGTGTGAGAACCGGCTGGAGGATCCGGAGGCCCCCCTCCACGAGGAGAACGCCCTCGCCTTCGAACTCGCGGACCGGATGCACGAACAGCGCAAAGCCGATGGCTCGCTCGTGCTCAACCCCCGACGGGACCGGGCTCACACCATCATCGAGGAGTGCATGCTGAAGGCGAACAAGGCGGTTACACACGAACTGATGTGGGACCGGGGCGTCGAGGCGATGTACCGCGTCCACCCACAGCCTTCTCCCGACGAGTGGAACGAGGCCCTCCGGGAGATTCAGGATCTCGACGGCGTCTCCATTCCCGGGGAATCGCTCGACGATCCGCGGAAGGCCGTCAACGCGACCTTAGAGGAGGCCCCCGAACGCCAACTGGGCAAGATCCAGTGGGCGGTAATGAAGGTGATGCCCGCCGCCCGGTACATGAGCGATCCCTTCGGGGGGCATCACGCGCTCAACTTCGAGATTTACGGGCACTTCACCTCGCCCATCAGGCGGATGTCGGACCTGATCAACCACTGGATCGTCGCGACGAACGACATCCCCGAGAACCTGGGCGACCTGTGTGAGCGGGCCTCCGACCAGCAAAAGCGTGCGGACAACTGCGAGCGGGAGTACCGGGGGTTCCTGGAGGAGGTCGGTCTCGACCCCGACGCCGTGAACAACCGGGGGATCGAGGTGGTAGAGGACTGATATACGGGTCGACAGAACTGTTGATAGAATTAGCCTCCACCGTACCCGGCGA
>JBDGQL010000173.1:0-5938 GCA_042219105.1 Karumarchaeum halophilus (SeqCode)
CCGACAGTATATCACGCGGTCCACTCATGGCTCGGAGACGTCCGTGCTCCCGGCGAGTCGGGACGGTTTTGACTCTCGACCGTCGAAAAGATGGTGTGTATGGCATCGTCACGCGGAACGCCGAGGAACTCGACTGGCCGGAGTTCGACCGCGGGTTCTACGAGGTGAAAGACGCCGCCGGCCAGCCGAACGAACCCGTCCCTAGGGGCGTGAACACGCTCTCCTGTTTCGGCGACACCGCTGCCGCGACCGGGGATCCGTCGCTGGTTCCCGTCTCCGAGTCGGGCGAGCGCGCGACTCACGAACGGCCGTACTTCGACTGGTCGTACGTCTGTCCGAATCGGGACGCGTATCGGGAGGGCCTCTTGGAGACCATCGAGGACTGTGCCGACCGCGCCCCCGACGTTCGTCTCGATGACGTTGGATTTCCCCGGATGGAGTACTGCCACTGTGAGGTCTGCACCGGGCGCTTCGCCGCGAGCGACGTCGATGATTGGGGCGACTGGCGGGCCGAGGTGATAACGAGGTTCGTCGCCGAGGCTGCCGACCGGATTCCCGGACGCACGTATCTCGCCGTCCACCCGGACCCCTACCCCGGTCGGCTCCGCGCGCGCTCCGGCATCGACCTCGACGCCGTCGCCGGGGATGTCGACGAGATCGTCGTGCCCCTGTACGACACCGCGTATGAGACCACCTACTGGCTAGAGTCGCTGGCGGCGGGGTTCGCCGACCGGATCGAGAGGGTAAAAGAGAGCCTCGACCTCGGGATCGAACTGTACGCGCTGAACGTCGACGTCGAGGATCTGCTCCGGGCGACGGACGTCGCGGATGCGTACGCCGACGCCGTCTACTTCGGCTACGAGAGCGGGACCGCGCGGGCCGCGCTCAGACGGCGCCGGGCGGAGCAACGGGACGGCGAGTCGTTCGGATGAGCCGATTCGCCGTTACCGGAGACCTCAAGAGTTATTCGCGACCGGGCCGGGACATCGGGCATGACGGAGTTCGCGCGACGCGCCGAGCGGATCTCGATCAGCGGCATCCGCGAGGTGTTCGAGGCGGCCGGCGAGGATGCGATCAACATGGGGCTGGGCCAGCCGGACTTTCCCACGCCCGAACACGCAAAGCGAGCCGCGAAGGACGCGATGGATCGCGGTGACACCGACGGGTACACGGAGAACAAGGGCACCCCCGAACTCCGGGAGGCGATCAGCGACAAACACGCCCGTGACAACGCCCTCGAGATCCCCCCCGGGAACGTCATCGCCACTGCCGGAGGCAGCGAGGCACTCCACATCGCCATTTCGGCGCACGTCGATCCCGGCGAGGAGGTGATCTACCCGGACCCCGGGTTCGTCTCGTATGAGGCACTCACCCACGTCGCCGGCGGCGAGCCAACGCCGGTTCCTCTGCGCGAGGACCTCACGCTGGCTCCGGCGACCGTCGAGGAGGCGATCACCGACGACACCGCGGTCTTCGTCGTCAACAGCCCGGCGAACCCGACCGGGGCAGTCCAGTCCGCCGCCGATATGCGCGAGTTCGCCCGGATCGCCGACGAACACGACATCGTCTGCATCTCGGATGAGGTGTACGAACACATCGTCTTCTCGGGCGAACACCGCTCGCCAATGGAGTTTGCCGACACCGACAACGTCGTCATCGTCAACGCCTGCTCGAAGTCCTACTCGATGACCGGCTGGCGGCTGGGCTGGGTCGCCGCCTCTGAGCGTCGGATCGAGCGCATGCTCCGCGTGCACCAGTACGTGCAGGCCTGCGCGAGCGCTCCGTCCCAGTACGCCGCCGAAGCCGCCCTCTCGGGGCCACAGGATGCCGTCTCGGAGATGGTCGATGCCTTCGAGCAACGTCGGGACGTCCTGCTGAACGGCCTGGGCGAAATGGGGCTGTCGGTGCCGACGCCCGAGGGCGCCTTCTACGCGATGCCCGAGGTGCCCGACGGATGGGTCGATGAGGTCATCGACCGCGGGCTCGTTGTCGTCCCCGGCCAGGCGTTCGGCGAGCACGGCGCGGGCTACGCGCGACTCTCGTATGCCACCTCGCTCGCAGAGATCGAGGAGGCCCTCGAGATCATGGACGCCGCGACGGAGGCTGTCGGAAGATAGGAGGGACCGACCGGCGACGGCAGGGTTTTAGTCGTTCACCGCTTACGCCGTAATGTGCCAAGCGCATCTGACACGAGTGATGCCGAAGTGGGCGAACCCGGCTTCGCCGCGGTCATGGAAGAGGACAACGAGGGGAACTCCGGGCGGGACGGTCGGAGTAACGAAGCGTCCGACGAGGGAGAGGGCGCCTTCGGGGAGGCCGTTCCGGCCACGCCGATCGAGCCGGGGACGCCGTCGGTCGAGAACGCCGCGTTCGTCGTTCTCGGGATCGCGAGTATGATCGCCCTCATTCTCCACCTTGCCTCGCTGCTCGGGTGACGTGAAACGGCTTTAATTATCTGGGGCACTAACGGGATACCATGGTAGAGGTCTTCGGGGTGCCGCTGTCGCTTCTACTCGTGATCCTCGGGATCGGGCTCTCCATTTCGGAGGCGCTCGCGCCCGGTGCACACTTCATAGTGGTCGGCGTGGCGTTGCTCACGGCCGGTCTCGTCGGTCTGCTGGTTCCGTTCCTGTCCGGACCGATCGCTCTCGCCGCGCTCGTCCTCCTCAGTGGCGCCGCCTCGCTTTTCGTCTACCGCGAGTTCGACCTCTATGGGGGCTCCAACGCCGGCACGACGACCGACTCCGATAGCCTCCGGGGAAGCAGCGGGCGGGTGACGGAGCGTGTTACCGAGACGGGCGGGGAGATCAAACTCGACGGCGGCGGGTTCAACCCCTACTACAGCGCCCGGGCCATCGACGGCGAGATTCCCGAAGGGACCGAGGTGATGGTTGTCGATCCCGGCGGCGGGAACGTCGTCACGGTCGAGGCGCTGGGTGCCATCGAGGGCGACATCGACCGCGAACTGGAGAAGGGCCGGGAGACCAAAGAAAGCCGCGAGGCCGAAGAAAGCCGCGAGCCGGCGCGCAAAGAGCCCGACACTGAAGGAGTCTGACCACCCGCTCGGGTCGTGACGACGGGAGATTCCGGCGCGATCTGACCCGGGAGGGCCAACGTTTATTCCTCCGGCGTTGCGAGTACTGTGTATGATGCTACTCCCACTGCAGCTCGGCGGCGCGTCGGCGATCGCGATCGTCGGCCTGCTGCTGTTGACGCTGGCGGCAGTGACGGTTCTCTCGGCAGTCGAGATCGTCGACGCGTACGACAAGGAAGCGCTCACTGTGTTCGGTGAGTACCGCGGCCTGCTAGAGCCCGGTATCAACTTCATCCCACCGTTCGTCTCGCGGACCTACAGCTTCGACATGCGGACCCAGACGATCGACGTCCCGCGCCAGGAGGCGATCACCCGGGACAACTCCCCAGTCACCGCCGACGCGGTGGTGTACATCAAGGTGATGGACGCCAAAAAGGCATTTCTCGAGGTCGACAACTACAAGAAGGCGGTCTCCAATCTCGCCCAGACGACGCTGCGGGCGGTGCTGGGCGACATGGAGCTGGACGACACCCTCAACAAGCGCCAGGAGATCAACGCGAAGATCCGGAAGGAACTGGACGAGCCCACCGACGAGTGGGGCATCCGCGTCGAGAGCGTGGAAGTGCGTGAAGTCAACCCCTCGAAGGACGTCCAGCAGGCGATGGAACAGCAGACCAGCGCCGAGCGCAAGCGCCGCGCGATGATCCTCGAAGCCCAGGGTGAACGCCGGAGCGCGATCGAAACCGCGGAGGGTGACAAGCAGTCCAACATCATCCGCGCCCAGGGAGAAAAGCAGTCCCAGATCCTCGAGGCACAGGGAGACTCCATCTCCACCGTGTTGCGCGCGAAATCCGCCGAATCCATGGGCGAGCGTGCGGTGATCGAACGCGGCATGGAAACCCTGGAAACGATCGGCCAGGGCGAATCCACCACGTTCGTCCTGCCCCAGGAACTGTCCTCGCTGGTGGGCCGGTACGGCAAACACCTCACCGGCTCCGACGTCGAAACCGACGGCGAGAGCTTAGAGAGCATGGACTTCGATTCGGAGACCCGCGAAATGCTGGGTCTGGATAACATCGAGGAGATCCTCGGCCAGATCGACGAGGCGGCCAACGTGGATGTCGAGGAGATTGAGGAGATGGAACAGGAGGCCGACGCCGTCTCGGCGGGGGCGGAGAACATCCGGAGTGCCGACGAGGTGATCGAGGAGATGGACGAGGAACTCGAACCCGCCGCCGAACCGGAACCCGAATCCGAGTGACGGGTCGGCGGAACGAAGCCGTTTTGTTCGTTGGTCACAGAAAGGTGTTATGGTCGGGTATGGGGTAGACGAGGACAAGCGTGCAACGCTCCGGCGTTTCGCGGCACTCGGAGCGGCGACGTCCCTCGCGGGGGTGCTGGACCACCCCGACGAGGAAAGCGACGTCCGTGAGGCCATCCTCGGTTACCTCGCCGCCACGCCGGGTGCACACCTATCGAAGGTCCGTGACGACCTCAGTTTGGGCACCGGCGAGACCCAGCATCACCTGCGCAGACTGCTCGAAGCGGGCGCCATCGAGAGTTACCGGGACGGCGACTACCGCCGGTTTTTTCCCGCCGACCGGTTCTCCAGTTTCGAGCAGGTCGCGCTCGGATACCTCCGTCGGGAGACTCCCAGAGGGATGGTGATCGAGCTCCTGTCCGATCCCGACGCCAGCGGGGGCGACCTCGCGGCCGCGCTCGACGTCTCCCGGCCAACCGTCAGCAAGCACGCCGCGGCACTCGAGGAAGCCGGGCTGCTCGACCGCGAGGACGGGTACGCGCTTGCGCGTCCGGAGACGATGCTCGTGTTGCTCGTTCGGTACGCGGATTCGTTCGATGACGCCGCCGTGGCCTTCGCGGCGGAGGCTGCAACGCACATCAGCGTCGACGGAACGTGACACTGACCGTTCTTATCGGTGATCGCCGCGACGGGGTGGCGATCACTGACAGACAGCGAGAACGAGCGTTATACTGTCGGACAGAGACATTGATAATTCGAAGGCCCCCCGCCTTGGGGGTTCGATTATCAATACTTCTGTCCGATAGTATATGAGCCACCGAGTTGTCCCCTTGGTGGCGCCGGTCCCCGCGCCAAACCGCATGTTACTTACCCCTCGTTTGCCCATTGATATCTGCATGGACGAACCGGTCCTGCTGACTGGCGCCGGCGGCCAGATTGGCCGTGCGATTCTCGAAGGGATCGGCGAGGAGTACGACTGGCGACTCCTGTTTCATAGCGCGCCCGAAGAGGAGCCGGGCCACCCCTACCTCATCGGCGAGATTCAGGACGAAGACGACATGCGCGAGGCCGTCGAGGGTGTGGACGCGGTGGTCCACCTCGCGGGCGATCCCCGGCCGAACGCCCCCTGGCGGAGCGTTCTGGAGAACAACATCGACGGCACGCAGGTGTTGCTGGAGGCCGCCGTCGATGCCGGCGTCTCGCGGTTCGTGTTCGCCTCCTCGAACCACGCCGTCGCCCACTACGAGACGGAACGGACGCCGGGAGTGTACCGCGAAGACGGCGAACTGGCGCTCGACGGCACGGAACTTCCCCGGCCGAGGAACCCATACGGCATCAGCAAAGCTACCGGTGAGACCCTGTGTCGGTACTACCACGACGAACACGGGATCGACGCCGTCTGCGTCCGGATCGGTAACTACACACGGGACCACCCGCCGAGAAACTACGAACGCGGGCAGGCGATGTGGCTCTCCCAGCGCGATTGCGCACACCTCCACGACCGGTGTCTGAAGGCCGACTACGATTTCGAGATCGTGTACGGCATCTCCGACAACGACCGCAAGTTCTACTCGCTTGAGCGCGCCCGCGAAGTGCTTGGCTACGAACCCCGAGACAACTCCGCGGAGTACGAGTAGGCCGCA
>JBDGQL010000267.1:0-5875 GCA_042219105.1 Karumarchaeum halophilus (SeqCode)
CTTGTCAAACACGATACTCCACGAGGTGAACTCCGGCTTGTTCGTCCGTTTACCCGTTTTCCAGCGGTCTACTCCGCTGTCAACAGCGTGGACGGCACGCCGGATGGCTTCTTGGACGAGATTCGCATTGAGGTCTGTTTTGTCCTTGAGTCGGTCGTAGAGCACGTCTCTCGCTTTGCTGTTTGACGTAATACAGTTCTTGTAACTGGTGTTGTCCCAGCAGTAGTCACTGGCTTGGTTCGCACAGTAGAGGAATTGGTCTGCGGTTTCATGGAGGTCTTCATGATACTCGTCGGGGACGACGAGTTTGACCGGTGCGGTACGTCGGACCTCCATGTTTCAGATGTGTGTTTGGGGGGTACTTAATAGTTGGGAGTCAGACTGGTATGGTAGCGTGGGTTGGTTGTCTGTGGTGTCGGCTTCCTCTCCGGCCTACTCGTTCGCTTCACTCACTCCTTGAGGCCGGAGGCTCCGCCTCGAAACCGCTGAATGATGGGAGTCGCCGTTTTCGGGGCAAGTGACGGACTCTCCCCACTGTGGGAGAATTATTGAATTTCCACATGGTGTTCTTCTCAACCGCTGGAAGACGTGAAAATACAGGACAGCGCCGGGCTACCTATGCTCGGTACGGGATTTGAACCCGTGTCATCGGCTCGAAAGGCCGAAATGATTGGCCGGACTACACCAACCGAGCGTACCCGATTCTTTCGGTTTCGTCCGTTTAACCATTCCGTTCCGCGCCGACCTACTGGCCCTCGAACTCCGGATCGCGGTCCTCGACGAACGCGGAGATCCCCTCCATCAGGTCGTCCGTCGTCATCAGGAGACCGAACGCCTCCGATTCGACATTCAGACCCGCCTCCGCGTCGCCACGCCCTGCCAGCATCGCGCGCTTGGTGAACGCCTGCGCGATCGGCGGCCCGGCCGCCAGGTCGCGCGCGAGTTCCAGCGCCCGGTCCTCGGCGCCCTCGTTCTCGACGATCTCGTTGAGGAACCCGTACTCCGCCATCGTCTCCGGATCGTAGCGATCGGCGGTAAAGATGATTTCTTTTGCCCGCCCGTCGCCGACGATGTGTCGCAGACGCTGGGTGCCACCCCATCCCGGGATCAGGCCGAGGTCGTGCTCGGGCTGGCCGAACTCCGAACGCTCGGAGGCGACCCGGAGATCACAGGCAGTCGCGAGCTCCATCCCGCCGCCCAGACAGTAGCCGTCGATCCCGGCGACCACCGGAAGGTCGGACGACTCGAACGCCCCGAACGCCTGCTGGCCCTTCCGCGAGAGGTCGACCGCCTCCATCGGCGCCGCGCCGGCCGCCATGCTCTGGACGTCCGCGCCCGCAGAAAAGGCCCGGTCGCCGTCACCAGTGATCAGGACGGCCCGCACCGAATCGTCCTCCTCGAAGGTCTCGATCGCGGCCTCCAGTTCCTCCAGCATCTCCACGGTAACCGTGTTCATCCGGTGGGCGCGATCTAGGGTGACGTGTCCGACGTGGCCGTCGTGTTCGACCGTGATCGCGTCGTACGTGACCTCTGCCTCGTCTGGTTCGGGGTAGAATCCCCGACCCTCCTCGGCGTACTCGATGAGGAGGTCGTCGGGCTCGAAACGCGGCTCCTCCGTCTCCGCGTACAGATCGGAGAGCGCCTCCGCGAGCGCCTCCAGCCCCACCTCGTCGGCCCGGGCGGCCGGGCCCTCCGGGAATCCTGCGCCGAGCTGCATCGCCTCGTCGATCGCATCGGGGTCGGCCACGTCGCCCTCGACCAGTTTCGCCACCTCGTTTGCCATCACAGCCGCCAGACGAGTGGCGATGTCCTCCCGGCCAGCGTCGTTGGGAATCTCGACGCCGCCGTCCTCGTAGTCGTAGAACCCCTTGCCCGTCTTCTTTCCGAGTTCCTCCGCCTCGACTTTCTCCACAAGGATCGGGCAGGCACTATAGGATTCGCCCAGGACCGACTCCATGTACTCGAGCACGTCGAGGGCGACGTCGATGCCGACCTGGTCGGCGAGTTCGAAAGCGCCCATCGGGAGGCTCATGTCGAACTTCGTCGTCGCGTCCACCTCCGCGATCGTCGCCTCGCCGGACTCCACGAGCCAGGCCGACTCGTTGAGAAGGGGGATCAGAACGCGGTTGACGATGAATCCCGGACTGTCCTTCCTGACGCGCACCGGACTCTTTCCCAACTCCTCCGCGAGCGCCTCGACGGTGTCGAGGGTCTCCCCGGCGGTGTGCTCACCGGAGATCACTTCGACCAAGTCCATCCGGACGGGCGGGTTGAAAAAGTGCATGCCACAGAACTGTTCGGGGCGTTCGGTCGCCTCCGACAGATCCGTGATCGAGAGGCTGGAGGTGTTCGAGGCAAAAATCGTCCGGTCGGGGGCGTTATCCTCAACCTCTTCGTACACGTCCCGTTTGATCTCCATCCGCTCGGGCACCGCCTCGATGACGACATCGGCGTCTCCGACCGTCTCCGGGAGATCCACGAGCGGCGTCACGCGCTCTAGCGTGGCCTCGGCCTCCTCCTCAGTGATCCTGTCGTGTTCTGCGAGCTTTCCGAGGCTCCACTCGATAGAGTCGTAGCCGTCCCGGACGAGTTCCTCCTCGATGTCGCGCATATTCACCGAAAAGCCAGCGAGCGCGGCCACTTCCGCGATCCCGTGGCCCATGTTTCCGGCGCCGAGCACCGCGATCGTTTCGACCTCGTCTACGTCCATACGCCACTGTTCTTCCGCCGAGCGCTTCAAGATTCCTCATTCGCCGTGTCCTCCGTCTCGGCTCTGGTTCGTGTCCGACAGTATATCACTCAGGCGACGGCCCGGTCGCCGCCTCGCGGATAGACTCCCACTGGCCGCGTTCCTCCAGGTGTGACTGGAGTTCCTGGGTGTAGGCGTCGGTGAGCCTGATCGCGGCCTGGAGTTTCTCGTCGTCTTCCGTCCCGGAATCTAGCCCGAGAACGTTCTTCACGGAGTCGATCAGCCCGTTCGCCGGCTCCGATCGCTCGCCTGCGTTACCCGGACCGCGCTGGCGCATCTTATCGAACTCGGGAACGACGCTTTTCACCTTGCTCGTGTCCGCGGTCAGGCGCGCGTGCTCGCCCTTTCCCTCAACCTGGAACTCCACCGCGGTCATCACGAGGTTCCACTCACCGCTCGTGAGTGGCGAGTCGTTGATCCGGGGAGTGAACTGCTCGTCTACCTGCATGCGATGCCCGGCAAGGCGGTCGCGCCACGTGCCGTCTGTCATGCGAACGGGTACGGGAACCGGTCGTATCAACGTTTCTCACCACGGACCCAGGGCTATCGGCATCGCGAGCAGAAACGGCCCGCGGCGTCAGGTAGTTTACGCTAGCGTCGCGGAGAGCGTGATCTCCGGGACCGCAGCGAGTGCGACCGAGACCGGGCAGTTCTCCTTGGCTCCCTCGGCGTACTCGAGGAACGACTCCTCCTCGATACCGGGAACCTCCGCCTCGACGTCGAGGTCGATTCCCGAGATTTCGGTGCCCTCCAGGTGGACGCTCGCTTCCGCGTGGACCCGATCGGGTTCGTGGCCGTCGTCGGCGAGGTCGTTCGACAGCGCCATCGCATAACAGCCAGCGTGCGCCGCCGCGATGAGTTCCTCGGGGTTCGTCCCCTCACCGTGTTCGAACCGCGAGGCGAAAGTGTAGGCGCCCTCGTAGACGCCGTCGCCGACAGTCATCTGGCCGTTTCCCTTCTGCAGGTCGCCTTCCCAGGTGGCTTCGGAGGTTCTGACTGGCATGAGATCTCGGTCGTTGTTTCAGGTTCCGTCCCTAAATATCCACACGGTTACGTTCTCGACGAGAGATCGAACCGCTCGCCCGCGTCGGGCACGACGACCTCGGCGTCGCTTCCGGTCGCTGACACCTCCTGGCGGAACGTCTCGGGGTCCTGTTCGATCGGCGGGAACGTGTCGTAGTGCATCGGGAGGGCGTAGTCGACGCCGAGCCAGTCGACGGCGACGGCCGCCTGCATCGGACCCATAGTGAAGTGGTCGCCGATCGGGACGGCGGCGGCGTCGGGATCGAGGTACGGACCGATTACCTCACGCATCTCGGTCATGAGGGCAGTGTCGCCCGCGTGATAGAACACCGTCGCGTCGGCGTCGGACGCCGTGGTCGGCCTCGCGTCGGAGATAACGTATCCTGCTGGCGGCCCGCCGCTTGGGACGTTGAACCCATCTTCGAGACCGTTGGTGTGGTCCGCGCGATGCATCGTTACGAAGACATCCCCCAGTTCGACGGTGCCACCGAGATTGAACCCCACGACGTCCTCCTCAGCTACGCCGTGCTCCTCGGCGAGGTGACTGATCACCTCCGGCGCGCCGGCCAGCGTGGCATCGGTGAAGGCGCCGACGTCGGCCACGTGGTCGTCGTGGCCGTGCGTGGGGAGGACGACATCCGGGTCGAGGTCCCCGGGATCGGCGTCGGTCTTGGGATTTCCGAAGAAGGGATCGATCAACAGCGTCGTGTCTCCGTGTTCGACGCGCCAAGTCGAGTGACCGAACCAGGTGAGTTGCATTCCATCCGGGAGTACGAACGAACGCCACTTAATGCCGACGGGGCCAATATACGGGTCGACAGAAGTCCTGATAGATATTCGCCGGGTACGGCGGAGGCTAATTCTATCAACAGTTCTGTCGACCCGTATACGACACCCTTCTGTCAGGGTAATTCGCGCAACCGATCGAGCATCTCCTCGACGGGCGTCGAGACGACGCCCAGCGAGAAGCCATCCATCGAGGCGAGGTCGGGAGCGAACTCCCAGAGGTCGTCGGGGCCGATCCCATGCAGGACGACTGCGTTGGGCGTCGGCTGGACCACGCGCATGGCCACGAGCGGTGACTCCCCTCGCGAGACGTTCGTGAACACCAGCGCGCGGCTGGTCGACTGGCCGTACAGGCGGTAGAACTCATCCGAGGACAGCCGGGTGATCGCCTCGATGCTGTCGATGACGGTGTGGCCGGTGATCCCCTCCTGGCCGGGGACGATTTCCGTGCCGCCGATGACGTCGTAGAACTTCCCGGTGGGCATGGTTGCGGCGTACTCCCGGAGATCCAGGACGATGTCGCTTGAAAAACCCGCCGAAAGCACGCGAGCGTGCTGGCGGATGTGGTGGGCTCCGCGGTCCTCGTCGATGTCGAGCAGTCCCTCGACGATCCGCGCGACGACGCCGATCCCGGGGCTCTCTCGGCGGCCGCTCTCGTAGTCGGAAATGACCGACGAGGAGACGTCGAGATGGGCTGCGAGGTCGGTCTGTGACACCTCGAAGTCGGTGCGCCACTTCCGGAGCGTCCCCCCGGGATCCGAGGAGAGAGTGATCTCGCCGGCGATCTGCTCCGCGAGGTTCCGCCGCGGGTCGCTACTCGCCATGATCCGTCTCTCCGGCCGGACCGCGTTAAGCCTACCGAAACCGCGTCCCGACGATCGTCATACTGTCGGCGGTGACGTTTCTGGCCCCCGTGGCCGGTGACGTTTTTATTCCCCGTGGCATGGCTCTGGTATGCCCGATGGCCGGGAGTTCGCTCGCCTGACGGTCGGTGTCGGAGTCGTCGCACTGGTCCACGCCGCGCTCACGTGGCCCCCGGCGGCAGTAGTGGCCCTCTTTGGCGGTGGCGCAGCCATCGCGTTCGCCGGGGAGGCCATCGTCATCAGCCTCGGCTGGCTCGAACACCACGTCGGGCCGACCGTTCTGGGGGTGCCGCTGTACGTGCTCGCTGGATGGACCGGCATCGCGTACGCCGCGTTCCGGGTCGCATTGCTGGCGACGGACGGCGTGATGGCAGTCGCTCTCGCGGCCACACTCGCGACCGGCTACGACGTCCTCTCCGATCACCGGGGCGTCGCGGAGGGGTACTGGACGTAC
>JBDGQL010000009.1:0-5854 GCA_042219105.1 Karumarchaeum halophilus (SeqCode)
GGAAGCCCCACCCTCAGCGAGCGCGTCAGCGCGAGCAGGGTGGGGTAGTTCACAGAGCGGGTGCTGGTCGGTGTGATCCGAAAAGAAAATAATGTTCGCCTCATCGCTGAACCCGTCCCGATCGAGGTCCGGGTGCGTCTGGCTGAATCCGGTCCCGGCGGGCGTGGCCCAGTAGTTCCCGCCGATGAAGGGATCTCCGACGATGTTCGTCCCGGCCCGCTTCGAGACGTTCCAGATGTTGTAGCGGCTCTTGTTCCCAGAAAAGTAAGCGTTGACCTCGTTCTGGAAGTAATTGTCGTAGATCAGGTTGGTGTAAGACTGAACGAGATCGATTCCGTAGTAATCGTTGTTCGACACGCGGTTACGGGTGACGGTGTTGTTGTTCGAGTCGGAGAGATCGATCCCCTCGTCGTTGTTCCCGAGGTCGTTGTCTCTCAGACTGTTGTTGTCGGCGTTGTCGAATTTGACGCCCGCATCGTCGTTACTCCTCGCTTTGCTGTCTTCGATGCTCCCGTCGTCGACCCCGACGAACTGAACCCCGTTTCTCCAGTCCGTCAGAGTCAGGTTTTTCACCGTCACGTTGGAGAGCCGATCCCCGGCATTCCAGACGGTTTCATTGTACACGAAGACTCCATCGCCGGAAGACGACTCTGAACCGTCTAGCGTGTGTCCCTGCCCGTCCAGGATGACGTCGCTGCTCGCAATATCGATCCCCGCGGAACTGTCGATGAAGCTCTGATTCAGAGAGTAGTATCCGGGCTCGTTTATTATTATCCCCGGTTTGACGCCGGGCGTCGCAGCGAGCGGCAGATGATCGGTTTTGTGTGACTGGTCCACGAAGCCATCGCCATCCGAGTCCACGTGGGTCTGACTGAATCCGGTCCCGTCCGGCTTCGCCCAGTAGTTCCCGCCGATGTAGGCGCCGCCCACGATGTTCGGCCCGGGGCGCTTCGACACGTTCCAGGTGGTGTTCGCGTTCCACTCCCAGCTACCGAACTCGTAGGGCGGGGAACCGTTCAGGTAATTGTCGTAGACGAGATTGCCCGTGTTGTCAGTTAGGATGACTGGCGCCCACTGTGGACCCGAGATGTAGTTGCGGGTGACCGTGTTGTCCTGCCCGTCGATCTCCAGTCCGGTGACGTAGGTGCCGGGGTCCGAGACGTTGTTGCCACGCACCGTATTGTTGTCCGAAGAGAGCAGGTGAACCCCCCACCCGTCAGTCCCGGTGTTCACTCCGGTTTCTCTCACGGTGCTATTTGTGATGAGTCCGTTGGTGGCGTAGTGATAGAGGATGCCAGTATCCGAGTTGTTGGATGCGACGATGTTGTGCGTGTGTCCGCCGTCTACCTCTGTGAAAACGAGACCGGTCGACCAGTTGTCGAGGGTGAGGTTTTTTACCGTGACGTTGGATAGCGGGTCGCTTCCCGTGCCTTGCGCATGAACACCTCGGCTGGTCGTCGAATCCGTCCCGACTAACGTGTGGCCTTGCCCGTCGAGAATCACGTCGCTGCTATTGATCTCGATCCCCGCGGAGCTGTTCGTGAAACTCTCGTTCAGGACGTAGTATCCGGGCTGGTCTATCGTCGTTCCCGGTGTGACGTTCACCGGTGACTGCTGTGACGCTACCGATACGGATCGAGGGGTTTCCGTATCGACCGTTCGTGTTTCAGCGGGTTCCACTGCGACGAAAGCCATCAATCCAGATAGAACGAGAAGTATCGCCAACCCACACCCGATCGCGACTTTGTGATGATGGCTAATGGTCATCGTTTTCGGTTAGCTACCGATTTCTCGGCCAATTCTCCCGAAAACGTCTTTACTTCATGCATCAACGAAAACCATCGATTAACGACGAACTTCATCAGTATTTGATTAATAATATATGAATGTTTTGGCATCGGCCCTCCTCCGGCACGGCGCGAAGCCACCCATCGACCCTGCGCGACTCACCGCCCGGAGACTGGTGTTTTTTACACGTGCCGGCCACACCTCTCACGTATGCAGACCCACATCGTCCCGGTCGGGTTCGATTACGACCGGCTCATCGCCCCTCTGGTCCGGGAGCGGCTGGATGTTGACCGGGTCGTACTACTGGAGGGCGCGGTCGGCAGCGAGGCCAACGTCGAGTACTCCCGGAACCTCGCCGGGAAGTTGGAGTCGGACTTCGAGAACCTGATGGGCGCCGAGACCGAGCGCGTCCTCATCGACGACGTGTACGACTACGACGCCGCCTTCGAGCGCGCCTTCGACCTGATCTACGACGAACTCGACGCTGGCCGAGAGGTGTGGGTAAACGTCTCCGCGATGCCCCGGACGGTCTCCTTTGCCTTTGCGACCGCCGCCCACTCGATCATGGTCGAGCGCCAGGCCAAGCGCGATCGCATCCACACCTACTACACCGTCCCCGAGAAGTACCTCGAAACCGAACTCGCCGAGGAACTCCGCCAGGGGATCGACCTGCTCTCAGACCTCGGGGACGACATCGAGCAGGGGGCAGCAGACCGCATCGCGGAGCGCTTAGAAAGCGCCCGCGACCTCATCGCGGAGTTCGACGAACGGGGTACCACCATCGGCGCCAAGGAGATCGACGGCAGCCACGTCGTCGAACTCCCCGTCGCCTCCTTCTCGAACGTCGAACCGTTCGAGGAGATCATACTCTTTACGCTTGGCGAACACGAGGAGTTCGAGTCGGTTTCCGAACTCGCCAAAACGCTCGCGGGCGAACTCAACCAGGAGTACACCGACAGCTTCCGGTCGAAGGTGATCTACAACGTCGACCGGCTGGGTCCGGGCGGAAAGGGATACATCGAACAGGAACAGCACGGCAAATCCTACCGGACCCGTCTCTCCCGGATCGGCGAACTGTGGGTCCGGTCCCACGCCGGCCAGGAACCGGACCGCCTGCGGTGAGCGGCCGGCTCTCTCTCCTGCTGGGGGAGGCCTACGACTCCTCGTCCCCGGCAGCGTCGCCCTCGAACTCCCCGAGACTGGTGCGCTCGGAGCGCCCGACGAGTTCGTCGAAATCGACGCCGTCGGCGAGCGCGGTCTCCCTCTTGACGCGGTAGTTGCCCCCGTCGGTCGTGTACAGGTTTCCGGGGTGGAAAAAATACCAGTCCTCCTCGTCGAAGCGCACGCCGATGCGGGCCTTCGCGCCGAAGTTCTGCGCGAAGAATATCAGCGCCTCTACCTCCTCGCCCGACAGGTAGATCGGATTGCCCGCGCTGGATTTCGCCTCGATCGCGTAGAACTCCTCTCCATCCCCCGCGAGCACGTCCGGCAGGTCCCGCTCGGTCGCGCTACCCGACGCCGGAGCGCGCATCACGGCGAAGCCCGCGTCGTCGAGGCGGTTGACGAGTTCGCGCTCCCGCCGGTCGCCCTTGCGGTTTGCCGACATTCCGTCCGACCGGACGGCGCCGGGGTACTAAAACGCGGCGGGGACGGTCATACTGTCGGCTATAACTTCGTGAGCGATTTCGCCATCCCGGGGTATACGGGTCGACAGAACTGTTGATAGAATTAGCCTCCGCCGTACCCGGTGAATATCTATCAGGACTTCTGTCGACCCGTATAGCGAACATGCTCATGTGATTACAGCCGACAGTATCAGACGTGCCGGTCCAGAAACTCCACGATCGCGGTGTAGGCCTCGATGCGGTTCTCCCGTTTCGAGAGGCCGTGACCCTCGTCTTCGAAGATCATCTTCTCGACCGGGATGCCGCGCTCGTCGACGGCGTCGGCGATCTGTTCGGCCTCGCCCAGTGGCACCCGGGGGTCGTTCGCGCCGTGCAGGACGAACAGTGGCGCCTCGATCGCGTCTACGCTGTTAATCGGGCTGATCGATTCGAGGAACTCCCGGTCCTCCTCAAGACTGCCGTACTCGGCCTCCCGGAGTGACCGGCGCCACTCCCCGGTGTTCTCTAGGAACGTGACGAAGTTCGCAATCCCAACGACGTCGACGCCGGCGGCCCACAGGTCGGGATACTCCGTGAGCGCCGCAAGCACCATGAACCCGCCGTAGGAGCCGCCGTAGGCGACGATCCGGTCGGGATCGACCGCGTCGCGGTCCGCCAGCCACTCCGCGCAGGTCGCCAGATCCGCCACCGCGTCCATCCGGTTGCGCACGTCGTCCAGCCGGGTGAACTCCTTGCCGTAGCCCGTCGATCCCCGGACGTTGGGCTCGAAGACGGCGTACCCCGAGGAGACGAAGTACTGGGTGAGTGCCGAAAACGAGGGCCGGCGCTGGCTCTCGGGACCGCCGTGGATGTCGACGATCACGGGCGCGCCGGACTCGGGAATCGCGTCCTCGTCGGGCAGCGTCAGATACCCCGGAACCTCCAGACCGTCGAACGACTCGACGTGGCGGAGTTCGGGCTCGGCGAACGTCTCCCGGGGGATGCCGGCGGTCGAGGCGTCGGTCCACCTGGTCGACTCGCCCGTCTCGACGTCGACGACGTACACGTTCGCGTTGTCGCGCCGCCCGGTAGCGGTCACCGAGAAGCGCTCGGCGTCGGGTCCAAAGTCGACGCCGCCCGCGGCACCGCGTGGGAGGTCAGGTTCCGGGTAGGTCCGGATCGTCGTCGGCCCGTCGAACTCCCCCACCGTGAGTTCCGTGTACCCCTCGACGTTGCGCGAGTAGGCGAGGCGTCCGGAGTCCTCGTCGATCGCGACGCCGTCGACGTTGTATTCGCCGCCCTCGACCACGGTTTCGAGATCGAGGGAGTCCAGGTCTAGCCGGGTGAGATACAGGGTATCGGCGCCCTCGTCGGTGATCAGGTACAGCGCCTCGCCCTCGGGTCCCCACTCGATGCTCGTGTAGCGCACGTCACCTTCGTGGGGCGTGACGTGGCGCAGGTCGCCCGAATCGAGGTCGAGAACGTAGGCGTCCATGTCGTAGTTCGAGTACGCCTCGTGGACGAGCAGGCGATCGTCGGAGGGGCTCCACCCCCCGATCGAGAGCCAGCCGTTACCCTCGTAGATCAGGTCGGCGTCGTCGCCGCGCTCGTCGCGACCCTGGACGTACACGTCGAACACCGATTCGTCGCGATGATTCGAGGTGAACGCGAACCGATCACCGGCCGAGTCCCACCCACCCCACCGATGTTTCGCCTCTGGGGTGTCGGTAAGGGGGTCGACCGTCGAACCGTCGCCCGCCAGCCGGAAGAACTGGACGCGCTCGTTTCCCCCCTCGTCCATCCCGAAGACGAGTTCGTCACGCTCGGGCGAGAAGGAGGCAAACGAGACGCTGTCCTCCTCGAAAGTCACCTGTTCGGGCCAGGCGCCGGGTTCGTCGATCGTCCACACCTGCGGGGTGCCGGTGACGTCCATCATGAAGGAAAGCCGGTCACCCTCGGGGCCAAAGGAGGCCGACCCGGCGCTCCGGACGTTGAGGTACCGTTCGATATCGGGCATGTTCCTACTGGCAGTCGGGGGCGCAAAATCCTTCGGATAGTTTCAGACGCTTACAATCAGCAGGAAACATATACACCCAGACGTGATTTGTGCAAGCCGTGCCGTCACAAACCCAGGGTATCACGAGCCGAACCCATTGATCTGGTGTCGTGGCGCGTAACAGAGTCACGTCCGGGTGTATAGGGAAAGTACAAATAGAAGAACACCATCATGATGTCCAGATGCACAGCTCAATTACAACAGCCGCGGTGTCACGAGAGTAGGAGGGGTACAGATGCGTGAGATGGACCGTCCGGACTCGTTTGTCCGCCCGCCTGCCGCATCGCCCGGTGATGATGTCGCAGTCATCGCCCCGGGGAGTGGCTTGGCCGCGCTGTTTCCGGACATTCTTGACCTCGCAGTTGACCGCCTGCGAGAGCACTTCGATGTGAATCCTCGAGTGTAT
>JBDGQL010000206.1:0-5846 GCA_042219105.1 Karumarchaeum halophilus (SeqCode)
GGGGATGCCCAGCTTGTCGAAGGTGTCCTTGATGTCCTCGGGGAGGTCCTCCCAGCCCTCGACGCCGCCGCGGACGTCGATGTCCGGGCGGATGTAGGGGACGATCTCCTCGACGTCGACCTCCGAGAGGTCGGGGCCGGCCGGCCAGTCCGGCATCGGCATGTTCTGGAAGTGCTCCAGGGCGCGCAGCCGGCGCTGGAGCATCCACTCGGGTTCGTCCTTGTCCTCGGAGATGAGCCGGACCGTCTCCTCGGTCAGGCCTTTCTCGGTCTCGAACGCCGATTCCTGCTCCTTCTTGAACTCGAATCGCGCTTCGGTGTCAGTGTCTTGTAGTTCTTCGGAACTCATTGTGTGTTGGTAGTGTGGTTGATCGTTCGTGTTATGCCGTGCTGTACACCTGGTCGCGGACCCAGTCGTACCCCTTGTCCTCGAGCTTCTCGGCGAGTTCCGCGTCGCCTTCCACCGCCATCTCGCCGTCGAGCATGACGTGGACGCGGTCGGGCTCGACGTAATCGAGGATGCGCTGGTAGTGGGTGATCTGGAGGAGGCCGGCGCCCTCCTCGTCGCGGAGGGCGTTGATCCCCTCGGAGACGTCCTGGAGACGGTCGATGTCCAGCCCCGAGTCGATCTCATCCAGCACCGCGATCGAGGGCTCCAGGACCGCCGCCTGGAGCACCTCGTTTTGTTTCTTCTCCCCTCCCGAGAACCCGGCGTTGAGGTACCGCTGCATGAACATTTCGTCCATATCCAGCACCTCCATCTTCTCCTGGAGGATAGACTGGAACTCGGCGACGCCGATCTCGCCCTCGTCGGCGGCGCCCTCCATCGGCGACGTGTCGTAACCCTCCTCATCCTCGTCGGCGGCTTCCTCCTCCTCTTCGTCCTCGAACAGCAGCTCCTCGCGCTCTTCGATCTTGGCGTTCAGCGCCGTCCGGAGGAAGCTACTCATCGTGACGCCCTCGATCTCTGCGGGGTACTGGAAACCCAAAAACACGCCCAGCGCGGAGCGCTCGTTGGGTTCGAGGTCCAGCAGATCCCACTCGCGTGCGTCTTCCGGGATCCCCTCCTCGAGGTCGTCAAAATCCCCGTCCTCGAGGTGGAGCGTGATCGACCCGTCGGTCACCTCGTAAGCCGGGTGACCGGCGATTATTTTCGCCAGCGTCGATTTCCCGGACCCGTTGGGACCCATCAGTGCGTGGATCTCACCCGACGACACCTCGAGGTCGACCCCCTTGAGGATCTTCTCGCCCTCCTCGGCGACTTCGGCGTGTACGTTCTCGATTTTTAGGATGGCCATAATCTCCGTACAGTAGAGTGTAGGTCATCGCCATTAATAGTTTCGAAACACCCCCCCATGAGTTTCCAAATCAAAAAGATATATTATAAATGTGTAAATGCGCGGTCCACGGGAAACGCGACTTTTACTCGAACTCCGGCTCGCGGTCCTCGAGGAACGCCGTCATCCCCTCACGCTGGTCGTGGGTTCCAAAGCGGTCGGCGAAGGAGTCCCGCTCGGCCCGGAGTCCCTCCGGAACGGTCGACTCGAAGCGCTCGTTGAGCGCCGCCTTCGCCGCGGCGAGCGCCCCGGACGGTTTCTCGGCGAGGTCGGTGGCGAGTTCGTCGACGTACGCATCGAGTTCGTCGTGTGCGACCACGTCGCCGACCAACCCGAGTTCCTGTGCGTCCCGTGCGTCGACCCGGTCGCCGAAGAAGATCAGCCGGCGGGCCGTCTCGTCACCGACGTGCCGCGGGAGCCGCTGTGTGCCGCCAAACCCCGGGATGACGCCCAGTTCGACCTCCGGTTCGCCCAGGATCGCCCGCTCGGAGGCGACCCGGAGGTCACACGCGAGCGCGAGTTCCAGCCCCGCACCGAGCGCGTGGCCGTTGATCGCCGCGATGACGGGCGCCGGAAACGACTCGACCGCTCCACACAGTTCGTGGCCGCGCTCGGCGAAGGTGCGCGCCGCCTCGGGTGTGAGATCCGCCATCCGGGAGAGATCGCCGCCGGCGATGAACGCCTCGTCTCCGGCGCCGGTGATGACGAGCACGCGCGTCTCGCGGTCCTCCGCGTCCCGAATCGCGTCTCGGAGCGCATTCACCGTCCCGGTCGTGAGCGCGTTCATCGTGTCCGGGCGGTCCACGGTAACTGTCGTCACCTCACCGGCATCGACGCTGATCAGTTCGCTCATGCTAGAACCGACGACGAGGGGAGTGATAACGGTTCGTCCGGCGGTGCCAAAGCGGTACCTCCATATACTGTCGGACAGAGACATTGATAATTCGAAGGCCCCCCGTCCTGGGGGTTCGATTATCAGACAGTATATCAATGGGTTATATTACTTTGTCTATCATGGCGCACGATCAATATGATTGAGAAATAATAGTAATGGTAATTATGTCTCGTGAACAGCGGTCAATCACGAAACAGGACCTTCGGGGCATGTCTGGTGAGCAAGGCCCAGTCACGATAGGAGACCTCCGCGACGAGATGGAAAAACTTGTTCTCCGTGCTCACAGAAACGGTGTCGAAGTAGACGGCGAAAGACACGAACTGCGGTCTGATGATCCCGACGTCCCCGATTGGGAAGTCGACATCTGGGAACTGTAGCGCCCTGGACTGCTCACCGGACCATCTGTACACCTGGACGTACTGTCCGTATTACTCCACGTAGTCGATGTCGCTGGAGTCCTCCGTAGTTTCCGTCCGCGTCTGCGTCTGCGTCTGCGTCTGTGGCTGTGTCTGTGCTTGGGCTGATTCGGAGCGCCCGTAGATCTGGGGCGACTCGACACCCGTGACGACGATCATCGTGCGCATCGAGCCCTCCAGTTCTTCGTCGATGGATGTCCCCCAGATGATGCGGGCGTCGGGATCGATCCGGTCGTACAGTTCCTCGACGACGCCCTCGGCCTCCTCGATGGCCATGTCGGGACCGCCGGTGACGTTCACCAGGGCGGAGTTCGCCCCGGAGATGTCGACATCGAGCAGCGGCGACCGTAGCGCCGACTTCACGGAGTCCGTGGCCTTGGCCTCCGAGTCCGATTCCCCGAGCCCGATCATGGCGACGCCACCACGCTCCATGACGGTGCGCACGTCGGCGAAGTCCAGGTTGACGAGACCGGGCATGGTGATGAGTTCGGTCGTGCCTTTCACCGAGCGCATCAACACCTCATCAGCCACCTTGAACGCCTGCTGGACCGGAAGCTTTCCGACGGCATCGAGCAGCCGGTCGTTGGGAACGACGATGACGGTGTCGGAGACGTCACGCAGGCGTTCGAGACCTGCCTCGGCGTTGGTCCGGCGGACCTCCCCCTCCGCGGTGAACGGCGTCGTGACGATCGCGATCGTGAGCGCACCCATGTCACGGGCGGCTTTCGCGACGACCGGTGCCGCGCCAGTGCCGGTCCCGCCACCCAGACCGGCTGTCACGAACACCATGTCGGAGCCGTCCAGCATCTCGTGGATCTCGTCTTGACTCTCCAGGGCGGCCTCCTCTCCGACCTGCGGTACCGACCCGGCGCCCCGACCCTTCGTCTTCTGCTGGCCGATCAGGAGCTTCTGATCGGCGTCGATCTGGTGGAGGTGCTGTGCGTCCGTGTTTGCTGCGATGAGTTGCGCGCCATGAATGCCCTCCTCGTGCATCCGGTTGACCGTGTTGCCGCCACCGCCACCACAGCCGATGACCGTGATGTTCGTCTCGAGGTTGTTGATAACCTCGCGCAGTTGTTCGTCGGTCATGCTCCCGGACGTGTTCATGTCACGGGTGGTCGTCTCCGCGCGCTCCTGGCTTGGATTCCCGCCTCGTCCATTCTCGTCCTCGGCCTCGTCAATCGCATCGTCGACGATCGAGTCCATATAATCCATACCACTATGGGGAGTCAATTAATGGTTCCTATATTGTCAGACGCTCGTCTTACGCGCGAGAGGGCTGATCGGCCCGTTCGCCGGGCGTCTCGTGAGTTGAGGCGGGGTCAGGCCGAGATGCGGTGTACGGGTCGACAGAACCGTTGATAGAATTAGCCTCCGCCGTGCCCGGCGGATATCTATCAGGACTTCTGTCGACCCGTGTAGGTAATCCGCTCTCGCACGTGGACGTCTGACGGATCGATCGTCCGGCCGTCGACGTCGACTGACGTCCAGTCGGCGAGTTTCCCGAACGCCGGGCCCTCGGGAACGCCCAATTCGCGCGCCCGCACGGGGTCGAAAGCCCGTTCGGTAACCGTGAGTTCTCCCCCGGCGCGCTTGACGGACTCGAAGCGCTCCGAAAGCAGCCCACAGAACGCCTCCAGGAGGTCGTCATACGCTCCCGGCGGGACGGCGAGTGAACCGGCCACGCGAGACCCGCCTTCCGCCGTCTCGAAGGCGAGCGCGTTGGCGGCGACGGCCCTCCGGGTGCGTTCGGCGTCGATGCCATGCAGCGTCGTGAGCAGATCCGGATCGGGCGTAACCATCTCGAAGGCGGCGTCACGGTCGGCTCCCACTGCAGGATCGCCGAGTCTGAGTCCCGATTCGATCCCCACGAGGACGTCTTCGAGGCGGGCGAGGAGGCCGAGGTGTACGCCGGAGATTTCCCGCACCCACGTCTCGCTCACGGTCTCGTACCCGAGTTCGTCGACCGTGCGTTCGACCGCGGGGCGCTCGCCGTCGATCACGGCCCGGGTCGCGCCGCTTCGCCCGAACATCTGCTCGATCACGTCGGACCGGTCGATGTCGGCTCCGTCCATGGCGTCGAGTCCCCAGTCGGCAGCGACGTGGCCGATGGCCCAGTCGGTCTCCCGGGCGATCCGCGTGAACCGCGGCGCGTAGTGGCTGCCGCCGAAACCCACGACCGTCCGATCGGAGCCGAGATCGGTTCCGGCAAGATCGAGCACCGCGCGGGCGACGGCCCCGGCCGCCTCGGGGTCGCGCCACTGTGGCTCCGCGGAGCCGACCTCGACGAACATGGAGGGTGCGCCCACGCGGGAGGGCCCGTGGTGGGTACACTCCATGCCAACCTCGTAGCCCTCGGGAGCGTGTTCGTCGAGGCCGGCGAGAACGCGGTCGTGGGCTCCGGGGGCGGCACGGGCGAGGTCGCCGTCCGCGCCTCCGTGGTCCGCAGGGCCGACGTTTCCCGTGAAGTGCGCGGTCAGGAGTGCACCCGTCTCGCCGGCGTGTCTGGAGACGAACACGAGCAGGTCGGGATCGGAAAACGCCGTGGCGGGCTCCTCGAGATAGAGGTGGAGTTTCTCGAACTCCCGCAGTTCGACGCCCTCCCGGGCGTAGTACGTGCCGCCGCCCTCCGCGTCGGGCCGCGTGGGGTCCCGGCGTTCCCGCCAGTCGGCGAGTGCGAGGAGGCGCTCGGCGACGTGGGTGGACGCCTCGTCGGCGCGGCTGACGACGATGCCGAGCATTCAGTCGGCCCCACGGAGCGGTTTCTTTCCGGCGGCCTCGCGAACGACGTCACGCGTCCGCCCGAACAGTTCAATCAGCGCGCGCCGCCGCCGGACGAACAGCGCGATGCCCAGGACGACGTAGACGCCGGTGTACGCGATCAGGATGTCGTGGCTCAGCGCCTCGGGGTTCGCGATGTCGAGCACTTCGAGGACCAGAAACTCGATGACGACCTGGGAGCTGAAGAGGACGAACAGCACGATCGCCTCCCGAACGCTGATCTCGAAGTTCACGAGGATCGACAGCGCGAAGAAGGACTGGGCGGCGGTGATCCAGATCTCCGCGGACTGCTTGGCGTCGAAAGGGAGGGCACCGTACCCGCCGAGTCCGACGCTGTACACGACTGCGATCGTCCCGATCAGGAGCGTCCACTGGTTGAGCTTCGAGGAGATGAGTGCGTTGAACCCGGCGGTCGAGC
>JBDGQL010000014.1:0-5802 GCA_042219105.1 Karumarchaeum halophilus (SeqCode)
GAACCCCCGGGACGGGGGGCCTTCGAATTATCAATGTCTCTGTCCGACAGTATATCA
Organism: Karumarchaeum halophilus (SeqCode); assembly: GCA_042219105.1. GTDB lineage: Archaea > Halobacteriota > Halobacteria > Halobacteriales > Hikarchaeaceae > CAYSJP01. Next base: position 58 of record JBDGQL010000014.1, read on the forward strand.
AACGACGCCGCGGATCAACGACCCCCAGGCAGGTGCACCGAGCGCAGCGCCGAGGGTGACGTACACCGGCGGGCGAAAGCCGAGGAACTCGCTTGCGCCCATGCCCGGAACCGCGAGCACCTGCACGACGGCGACGAGCGCGCCGAAGGCGACCCCGGCGAGCACCGCGCGTGCGAGCGTCCGGCTGGGGAGTCCGACGAGCGCGCCGGCGACGAACAGGCCGAGCCAGTGCACCCACGCGGCACCGAGACCGACGGAGACGCCGACCAGAAGCGCGATTCCGCGCCACCGGCGGCGGCCTCTAATCCCGGTCAGCGTCGATGGCGTCCACGGGAAGCCCGGCTCGGTCGGGCCGACGGCGTGTTCGCCACCCTCACCGCCGTCAGTCATTCGCCTCCACCTCGGAAGGTGATGACGTCCCCCTCGGCCGGTGTCTCGAAGCGCATCTGCTTGTACTCGCCGTCGGCCCACCGTTTCAGCTGGTCGTCGTAGTGCTCGGAAAAATAGGATCCCTCCTGGCCACCGGGCAGCACCGACAGCGAGGTGCCGCCCATAACCGAGACCTGCCGCCAGCTGCTCCCCGAGTCGGCGCCCTCGCGGACGTTGAACACCGTGTAGCCCGTCCCGTCGGTCGGGTATCGCGGGTAGTTCAGCGCCGGAACCTGTTCGCCGAACTGGTGATCGATCGTCGTCCGGTTGACGTCGCCGTACTCCGTCCACTCTTGGGATTCGACCTCATCGACCGCTCGTTCCATCGCCTCGACCAGCACGTTCGCACGATCACCGTCGAAAAACGGATCGTCGGGCGGGAGATCCACGAGCACCCACTCCTGGGGCCAGAACTCCTCGTCGAAACCGAGGTTCGTATCGCCGTCGCTCCACGTGATCTTCCGGAACTGCTCGTAGAACCGCGAGAAGACGAGCGCCGCCGCCGAGGAGCGGTCCATCCGAAGATCCCACTCCGAAAGCGCCTCTATCCAGGTATCCGCCGCCGCCGACAGCCGATCCGCGACGTCGAGGATGGCGGGAACCAGCATGCCTGCCCGGAGATCTAGCGTGTCCCGCTGGACGGACTTCATGAACTCGACGTCGACCGGATCAGGAGTGTCGATTCGGTAGTCTAACCGGTCGTAGATCCGACTGCCACGAAACCCCGAGGCGTACGCCTGCCCGATCGGATACGTCGGATCGTCGACTGGGCGCTGGTTCGCCGTGCCGATGTAGGACGGGTTCACGACGCCTGGCGTGTCCTCGAAGGGGACGAACCCGTCCCAGCTACTCTCCCCGTATGGCTCGAATCCCCCCCACGTCGCCTCCGGATCCGACCCGTCGAAAACCCGGTCGCCCCGGACGACCTCGCCGTCGATCCGGCGGATCGGGATGCGGCCCGTCACCTCATACAGGACGTTCTCCGAATCGACGTAGAGGGCGTTCTGGGTCGGCACGTCCATCTTCCGGAGCGCTGCGCGGGCCTCGTCCATCCCGGTCGACTGGCTCAACTCGTAGATCGCCTCCGACTCCCGGGTGTCGCTCGTCCCGGTCCAGGCGACGCCCACGTGGCGCGTCTCGTCCGCGATGTCTCGGTCCAGGAACGCCCCGTGGACCGTCTTCCGCACCTTGATATCCCGGTCCTCGCCGTCCGCGACCTCGATAGTCCGGTCTTTCGTGTCGAACTGCCGCCACTCCCCGTCGTACCGGTACCGGTCCCGGTCGCCGTCGATCTCGTACTCGTACTCGTAGTGATCGATGACGTCCGCCCCCGTGTTGGTGAACCCCCACGCCCCGTGGCTGTTCTCCCCGACGATCACGAAGGGTAGTCCGGGAAACGTCGCCCCCCGGACGTCCACGTCGCCGACGGTGATGCGCTGTTCGTACCAGACCGGCGGCGCCATCAGGCTCAGATGTGGGTCGTACGCGAGCATCGGCGAGCCGGTGTCGGTGTGCTCACCCGAGACCGCCCAGTGGTTCGACCCCCACTCGGGAGGCGGTTCGAACGTCGACAGCCAGTCGAGAAACGCGGTATCGACGGACGCGTCCGTCTCGGCTCGGGGGCCGGTCCCCTCGATCTCCCCGGTCGTTTCGGACCGGATGATGGGCGCACCGTGCTCGAAGGGCTGCTCGTAGAGTCGCTCGTAGTCCTCGGCGTCGAGGCGCTCGCGGAGAACGGACCGACGGAGTGCGTTGAAACTCCCCGTAAGCCCCCAGGAGATCTGTGTGCCGACCAGCAGCGAGTCCAGAATAGTCCACGCCCCGATGTCGTATCCGGCGAGGTCGGTTTCGATCGGATCGGGTCCCGTTTCGGTGTACCTCCTGACGCCCTCCGCGAACGCTTCCAGCAGCGTCTCGGTCCGGGTGCCCGAGAGGGCCTGTCGGGAGGCCTCCGCGGCGGCCCGGAAGTCCATCTTCGCGTGGAACACGTCCGAATCGACCGTCGTCTCGCCGAGCGCGGCCGAGAGCCGGCCGTCCATCAGCCGCCTGATGAGGTCCATCTCGAACAGCCGGTCGGCGGCCTGGGCGAATCCGACCGCGTAATACGCCGCCGGCTCGGTGTCAGCCTCGACGTGTGGGACGCCCGCGTCGTCGTAGGTCACCGTTGCGTCTCCGTGGGGACTCGAGACGGTGTCGGGGACCTGCTGGCGGGCCGTCTGCCAGGCGTCGCCGCTCAGCGGCGCGAACGTGTCGAGCAACCCCGGGGCCGAGAACGCGCTCCCGCCGACTCCCGCTCCGAGGATAGCCCCGAGGATCGCGCGGCGTCGTTTGTCGGGCGGCATGTAACGAGAGCATCGGGGAGACGATAAAAATACCTGGCGTCACTCCTCGCTGTCACGCACTTCGATCCGGACCGGTTCGTCCCGCTCTTCGGTCTCGTCGCTGTCTCCGAGAAACTGGTCCAGATTGACGATTGCGTTGAGTTCGTCCTGGATCTGGCCGATGAGACCGCCGACGAGATCGCTCGGCGGTATCGCCGTGTACTCGTATGGATTGTTGCCCGCACCCTCGTTCTGGCGTTTCGTTCGCTCGAGAATACCCTCTTCGGTGAGTTCTGCAAGCGACTCCCGGACGGTGCTCGGGTACAGCCCGGTGCCGTCGGCGATCTCGTCGCTCGTCGACCCCGGCGACTGGCGCAGGTGCACGTAGATCCGTGCCCGCGTTTCCGTGTCCAGAAGCCAGGCGAGCAGGTCGACGACGCCCTGGTCGAACTCCTCTGCGACGCGATCCATCTCCGATTCCAGGCGGTCGCGTGTGGACTCCCCCGAGTCCACGCCATCGTCCGTGACCACGTCAGAACCCCCGGTGCTGTCCGTGTCCCCATCGGCTCCCTCACTGTTGTCGGCGTCCGTATCAGTCATGTCGCCTCGTTAGGGACAGAAGATACCCGGGAATAAAAAACTTCCCACCACCGCGACCGGTGGGTTCGGGCCGGCGGGTTCCCCCGAGGGCGCCGGGCGTTCGGATCAATCCGCAGCCCCCGGAGACGACAGGAGCAACGACTCACAGAGCGCGTCGAATCCCGTCTCCTCGTGGATCCGCCGCTGTCGATCCGCCCCGCCTTCGGCTTCGTGGAGCCGCCGGAGTGCCGGCACGTCGAGCCGGGTGCACTCCCGACTGACGACCGTCTCGAGGTCGACGGTTCCGGACCCGTCACGAGCGATCAACGACGCCTCGCGACCGTACCGGAGAGCGCGCCACTTGTTCTCCTCCAGTAACTCGCGACGGTGTTCGTGGCCGGATTCGCCGTCCTCGAAGCGGGCCGCGAGATCCGAGACGAGGGCGTGGACGTACTCGACGACCGCGAGCACCCGTTCGGGGTCCGCCTGCGCGTCCGGTGTCCGGACCTCGACTGTTCCCAGACCGGTGTGGGGGCGCACGTCCCACCACAGCTCGCCGCGGTCGTTTATCGATTCCGTCTGTAAAAGGAGATGTTCGAACGCGAGGTACTCGTCGATGCCCGCAAATGCCGTCGGCATGCCGGTGTTTGGCAGCCCCTCGAATATCTTCGCGCGCGCCGATGCGAGCCCGGTGTCGAACCCGTCCCAGTACGGCGAGTTCGCCGTCAGGGCGAGCATCACCGGCAGGTACCACCGTATCTCGTTTGCGATCCAGACGGCCTTCTCGGCGTCGTCGACGCCGACGTGGACGTGGAGGCCGGCGGTCGTGTTCCTGTGCTGTGGGTACTGGATCCGGTCGAGCTGGGCGGCGTACCGTGGCTTCTGGGCGTGTTCGAGTCGTCGCCACTTCGCGGCCGGGTGGAGTCCCGCCGCGGCGACTCCGTATCCCCCAGAGTGGGCGTGTTCGACGAGGGCCTCCCTGACCGCGAGCAACGTCTCCCGGGCATCACCGATCGAATCGATCGTCGGGGTCTGGGTTTCGATGACGAATTTGAACAGCTCGTGATCGAGCCGGTCCGTGAGGATCTCCGGAGGGTCGGACTCGTAGACGAGTTCGTCGGTCCCGCTGGCGGGGCGGGCACGACCATCGACGATGAAGAACTCCTCTTCGATACCGACGGTTCCCATCTTCCGGAACGCATCCGCCGACCCCGCGTCCACGTCCATCGGGGATCGCTACTACCCGGCGGAATAAATACCCTGTCGCTCGCGGCGAAATAGGGAATGATTATCAGTGCTCGTGGAGCGGCTGCTGTCGCATTTTCGCCCTGAGCTCGGCGACGGAGGGGTTCTCGCCGTTCCCAAAGGAGTTCAGCACGGCGAACACCTCGGGGCGGGACACCTTGACGTCTCCCTCCTGTATGACGTCCTCGGGGCGCTCTTCCAGTTCCCGGATCGTCCCGACCGCGAGCAGAAATGGAATTGCCCACGCCGACAGGGTGTTGCCGCGGATCTCCGGCATCGCCTCCAGCCACTGCTGGGCGCCGTCGAGATATCCGTCGGCTCTGTCGACGACCCGGCGGATGATGGGTCCGAACGCCTCGCTCTTGCCGGGATCAGTGATGTCTTTCGTGTCGAGGTCGTGATCCTCGAGGAACTCTCTGGGGAGGTACACGTTGTTTTCCTCCTCGTAGTCGACGGCGACGTCCTTGGCGACGTTGACGAGTTGGAGCAGGAGGGCGAAGGAGCGGGCGTTGTTGTGAAGCGTGTCCCGGACCGAGGGATCGACGTTACGGGAAAGCAGCCCCGTCACGAGCGTCCCGACGGTGCCGGCGGCGTACCAGCAGTACTCCTCCAGCTCCTCGAAGGTGCGCAAGCGCAGACCGCCCGTGTCCGCGTGTCGGTTGACGAACATCGCCATCCCGTCGATGAGTTCCTGCACCGGCGGCCGGATGGCGCGCTTCGAGGCGGGATCGAGTGCCTCGAACGTCCGAACGATCCGCGGGGACTCCGCGACGACCGTCCAGTCGTCGTCCGGATCCTCGGGGATCCACTCCGCGACGCGGTCCCTGAACGTCGCCACGGTCATGTCCTCCTCGGGGTCGAACACCCGACCGTAACACCGCAGGAGAGCGTGTTTCTCTTCGGCGGGGATGTGTCCGGCGTCCTCGACGGTGTCGGCGACCCGACAGAGGAGGTACCCGACACAGATATCCCGCGACATCGGCTCCTCAAGCTCGGCGACCGTCAGCGCGAACGTCCGCGAGACGTCCTCGACGGCGTCGTAACACCATTCGAGATCGGCCGGAGGCACCTCGTTCCCGCGACGCCCGCGAGGCGCTTCGTTAGTCTGTTCCTGAGACATTCCAAGTGCATGGCTGTTTGGGTTCCTGGATTAAAAAGGAACCCCTGTCGG
>JBDGQL010000032.1:0-5640 GCA_042219105.1 Karumarchaeum halophilus (SeqCode)
TGTCGCGGTACTCGGGCATGTTCGTCCGGCCGACGATCACCTGGTCGATGTCGATTCGAGGGTTGTTCTTGGGCTTGATCGTCCCCTCCTGGGTCGCGTGCAGGAAATCGTACAGGAACTCCTTTTGAAGCTTCAGGAGTTCCTCGCCGGAGAACAGGCCGCGGTTGGCGTTACAGAACGCCCCCGAGTAATCGAACGCCCGGGGATCGGACTCGCCGTACACCGCCAGCTTGGAGTAGTTGACGTCGCCGGTGAGTTCCGTCTCGTCCTGATTTTTCTTGTCCTTGGGCTCGAACGTCTCGACGCACTCGCGTTTGTTCTCGTCGGCGACGAGGCGGACGACCTCGACGTGGTTTTCGAGCACTGCCTTGAGATCGTCGTCGTAGTGTGCGAGCAGGCGGTCCATGTAGAACGCCGACTCGGGATCGAGCGTCTGCTCGTTGCGGATCGAGTAGGGCGCATCGAGGGCCTCGTTGACCTCACTGAGCATGCCGCGGCGCTGTTCGAGCGGGAGGAGCACGAGCGGGTCCTGGTTCATCGGCGACCGGACGGTGTCGTCGGCGGGATCCTGGTCGTCGATGACGTCGGTGAGGTCGGTCCACCGGAAGGTGTACATCCGGCCGTCCTCCTGGCGGGTGTAGTGCTCGAAGTACCGCCGGAGCCGGCGGTCGAAATCGGACTTGCCCGATCCGACGGGTCCCAGGAGGAGTTTGATTCGCTTCTCCGGGCCGAGACCACGGGCACCACTCTTGAGCTTGTTCACGAACTCGTGGATCGAGCGGTGAATGCCTTCGCCGTAGAAGGCGTTTTGCCCGTCATCGAGCGGATCTTCGGTGGCGAGGTGATACCGGACGATGCCGGCGTCCTCGTCGTAATCGGTCCCGTAGTAGTCGAACATGTCCGCGACCCGCTGGTGGGCCTTGCGGGCGATCTTCGGGTCGGCACGAACCTCATCCAGGTACCACGAAACCGACTGTGGCTTTCTGAGATCTTCCGGGACCGACTGTCGGTACTGCGTGGCGATGTCGCCGAGAGTGTCGGTGTTGCCTGACATGGGTGGGGTTGTGGGGGTGACCCGGGGACGCGCGACGAACGGCTACGCGTCGGGTGACGGCTTCACGTGGCGGTAAGCGGGTTTGCGTCTCGCATGTCTGCCGATCCGGGTCAGACCGGCAGCGACTCGGACGGTGCGTCGGACCGATTCGGTACAGTAATCTGCTGTGGGTACTCCTCACACATAACCCTTTATCAACGTATATGTAAGGTGATAGTTCTGGATCCGACGACGAACGATTCACATACTGTCGGACAGAGACATTGATAATCGAACCCCCAGGACGGAGGGCCTTCGAATTATCAATACTTCTGTCCGACAGTATAATGACCAACCGGCGGTCCGGAGCGACGCCGCCGGACCGTCTGCCAACCAGGCTGTCCCGGAGTTCTTAAACCGTCAGTACCAAACTGCTGTATGAAATCGAGTGAGACGCTCCCCGAGGGCTGGGAGGTGTGGAGCGCGGAGCCGGGAGGGCGGGTCGTCCTCGCGTACCGCCCCGACGTCTTCGACTCGGAGGCGTTCGATCCGGCCTGCCTCCCGACGCTGACGGTGGCCCCGGGAACCTCTCCGGACCGTCCGCCGAGAGGACGTGATCGGGCGGACGGCTGGCACGTGGTGCTGTATCTGGAGCCACAGGTTCGCGTCCGCGCCTGCGACGCGAGTTTCGCGGATCGCGAATCGGCGCTCGCGGGGGCGAGAGACATCGCAGAGCGGTTCGCCGGCAGCGAGATAAACTACCGCGGGGCGTACCAGCGGCCCCGCGAGGCGTATCTGGACCGCCTCGACGCGCTCACGGGGGGGCCATGACGACGCTCACGCTCGTGGGAACCCGGCTCGCGGAGGTCGGAACCGAGTTCGTCTACCGGGGCGAGACGAGCGCCTGCGAGGGATGTCCCTACCGCGAGCAGTGTCTCAACCTGGTCGAGGGCCGCAAATACCGGATCACGAGCGTCCGCGAGGGGGCGCCGACGCTTGAGTGTGGCGTCCACGACGCCGGCGTGGTGGCGGTCGAGGTCGAACCGGCGCCGGTCCGGGCGAACGTGCCGAGCGACCGCGCGTACGCGGGAAACCGGACGGCGCTGGCCGGGCCCTGTCCCCACACCGGCTGTCCCAGTCATCCCTACTGTGAGCCCGCCGGCGGGGAGTTCGACCAGGAGTACCGGATCGAATCCGTCGAAGGGGAGCCCCCACACGAGTACTGCCACCTCGATCGGGACCTGACGCTGGTCGAGTTCGCGCCGCCCGAGGAGTGACCCCCTCATAATGTCTGTTGTAGCTGTTTACCGGTGATCGCCACCCCCGGTGGCGGCGAGCACCGGTAAGAGACTACAACAGACATTATCACACGTCGGTCCGCTGGCCGGTGTACCCGAAGATGTCCCGGTAGCCGTGTGCGGAAAACAGGACGGGATAGAACGGATCCTCGGCACGGAGCTTCCGGTCGTCGGCGGTCGCGAACACCTCGCCGGCCTCCACGCGAACGAAGTTCTCCGCGAACACCTCATACCGGGTGGCGGCCGGTTTCTCGATCGGATCGCCGAGGCTGAAGGTGGGCACGTCGCTGGGCTCCCGCTGTCCGGGGAGCACGCCCGTCCTCTCGAGAAACGCCCGGGCGGCACGGTAGGCGTTCGCGGAGGCCCGTGGACTCTGCTGGTAACCGGCCTCGACCTCCATCAGATCCGCGGCCTCGATCGCGAAGGGTCTGCCCTCGTGTTCCGTGACCTCGACGAGCGCCTCGATAGGGAGGCACCGTACGATCCCGGTGCCGTCGGTCTCCTCGGCGTTGACGATGCCGAACGGTCGAGGGTGGGACTGGGTCGAATGAATCGAGAGAACGGTACAGCCGGCGAGTTCCTCCGCCAGACGCCGGGCCAGCCCGTACTCGTGATCGCGGGGGTCGCCGCCGTCCTCGAAGGCGCGGTTGAGGTCGGCGTCGACGTACCTGACGCCGCGATCGAGCGCCTCCTCGTTCGCGATCACGAATTTCACCGGCTTCTCGACGGTCGGCTTCTCGATCAGTAACCGCTCGATCGCGCGTGCACCGCAGGGTTCGTCACCGTGAATCGACCCGACGACCGCGACCTCCGGGCGATCCTCGCCGAGCTGTGCGACCCGCATACGAGAGTAGTCATAAGGACGGATGTAAGTCTTTACCGATGCGCTCGCATGAGACCGGCGGACTCAGCCGATATCCGCCGGCTCGGCGAGCGCGCGACAAAAACAGTCACATCCGTCCTTATCAGTCGGTCCGCGTTTATTACACTTCGAGTCGCTCGACGAGTTCGCCACCCCCTTCGTCGGTTTTCACTGCCATGATGCGGATCTCCTCACGTAGCCCCGACCCCGTGACCTTGGCGTTCAGCAGTTCGTCGACCTGGTAGACGCCGACGGCATCTGTCATCTCGATCTCGACGAGAACCGGGGTTTCCTCGCCGGCCTGGAGGGTGACTCGGTGGATCGCCTGGCTCGATAGGGTGTTGACGCCGCGGCTCCCCCGGTCGTAGGGGATCCGTGACCGCCCCCGTTCCATGTCCAGCGCGTCGGCGACCCTGATCACGCCGGCCTCCGTCGTGAGGGGGTCCTCCTCGACGTGGTGACACAGGATCGCGTGGAGGGCTTCAGCCTTGACGCGGACTGCCTCGGGCGTCGCGTAAAACTCCGGCAGGAGCCGATCGAGGACGTCGGCAGCGAGCGGAATCGAGTAGTAGGGGTGATCGTCGCGGTGGACGACATGGCCAATGTCATGGAGAGTCGCTGCGAGCGCGATGATGACGGACTCGTCGGCTTCATCGAGTCTCTGATCGGCCGCGCCGTTGAACGCGACACCACCTCGCTTCAGTAGTTCGTACAGGCACAGCGCCCGGTCCCGGACGATCTCGATGTGTTTCGTCCCGTGGTCGTTGTACCCCTTCCGGGTGACCGGGTTCACGTTTTGGGCTTTGAGGTACGCCTCGATCTCGGGATCGTCGAGGAGGGTCTCGAGGACCGCGTTCAGACGCCCGTCGGGGAACGCATGAGCGTCGGCGGCGGAGTACGGCTTGACACCCTCGTCGGTGTCGCTCATAGCGCTCTCCGCTTGGACGAGCGGGCTGAAAAAGGTGGGCCGCCTGCTCGTCAGCCGAGACGGCGTATCCCTCGGGTCAACTCCGGATTTCGATCTCGGTGCCGGTTACGGTGGCGCCTGTCTCGACCGGCAGTCGGACCTCGAGAATACCGTTGTCGTACTCGGCGTCAATCTCCTCGTCGTCAACGTTTTTCGGGAACCGGAAGCGGCGGTGGTACGTCTTGCGCTGGCCACGCGCCTCGTCTTGGCGCTCGGCAGCGATGTTGAGGACGCCGTCGTCCCACGTGATGGTGATCTCCTTGGGATCAAACCCCGGCAACTCGACGCTCAGCACGAACTCACCGTCCTCCTCGTACAGTTCGTAGTCGTTGCCACTGGTTTCGAACAGTCGACTCGGGAAGTCGAGTCCCTGTACCCAAGACGTTCCTGGCGTCGTCGGAAGTGCCATCGGTTATCACCCCGATTCAGTTAGATATATGCGCGCGGTTCTATAAAAAAGCACCGGTTTAGATCACAGTCGCTGTGGACCACTACTCCGTAGCGTGGAGAACCTGATCGACTCTTCGGCGTGCCGATCAGCGCACGAGTCGTCCCAGTGGGGTGTTCCCAGCACCGTCAAACGCCACCGATCCCGGGAGTTCGCTGACGCAGCACCGACAGTACCGGTAGCCGAGTTCGTTCTCGGCCGCGCAGTTCGGGCATTCGAGGACTCCCGCCTCGCGGTCGATCAGGTCGTGTTCCGAGTCGGACGCTGAACCGCCGGTTCGTGAGGTATCGTTGCGGTAGCGGTACATGAGCCCGATCGCCAGCAGGTGGATGACAAGCACTCCCGCCAGCAGGCTGAACTGCCACTGCTCGGTGATCATGGCGCTTCCCTCCGTCCTAATGTAGGTGCTCCTTCAAAAAAATCCTGTCGTCGCCACCGTCGGTCGTCGCTCTCGCCAGGTGGGGATTCCTGATACTGTCGGCTGTGACTCGATGGAGATATTCGACACCCCGGGGTGGCGAATTCCTCCACGAACTTACAGCCGACAGTATATGATGAGGGTGCGAGTCCCGGGGGGTTTGGTCCAAAAGACCTATATTTGACTCTGGCGAACAGTGGCATATGTCCGTGGCACTGACACCGTTGCAGATTCCGACACCCGGGGGACTGGAACTCGCGGTCATCCTGTTGATCGCGGTTCTGTTGTTCGGCGCACAGAAAATCCCAGAACTCGCCCGTTCGACCGGTCAGGCGATGGGTGAGTTCAGGCGTGGCCGCCAGGAACTCGAAGAAGAACTCGAAGAACTCGAGGAAACCGCGAATCTCGACGAGCCCGTCAGTACTGGCTCCGCCCAGACGGACTCGCGGACGCAGGGAAGTTCGTCCACCGGAGGCGGCTCCGCGGGCGCGAGTTCCGAAGACGAAGCATAAATACTTCTGCGTACTGATCTTTTCTCCGGGGGCGTGTGGCCTAGCGGACAGGGCGAAGGGTTCCTAACCCTTCGATCCCGGGTTCGAATCCCGGCACGCCCG
>JBDGQL010000137.1:0-5640 GCA_042219105.1 Karumarchaeum halophilus (SeqCode)
CCCGATGTCTACAGGAAGATCGTCGAAAAACTCGATTCGCTTGAGACGTGACTATTCGTCCGAGCCGGTCGAGGGCTTTCACGACCGGTAGGCCAACGTCTCCGCTCGGTCCCCGACCGCCGCGTCCGCCGTCTCACCCCCTCTCCGAAACGACTCTTCGGCCCGATCCTGGTCTTCGGGGTGCCCACCCGTCTACGCGCCGGCCCTCGATTGCGCAGGGACGGGACACACCCACCCCACCGCTTCCGCTGTTAGCACGGACCGGGTACCACCGCCACCGGCACGGACGACTGAGGCTGGATTCACGCTGACTCCAACAATGTTGATAGTCCGTTCCGGACCGCCGAAACGGACTGTTCTAACCGATGCTCGTTGTACTTTCCACCGACCTTCCCTCGATTATGTTCCGTCGACCCCGTGATCCCCAGCTGTGCCAGCTCGCCCAGATAGTCACGGACTGAACGCTCCGAGACCGGACTCACGCCTTCTGAGTGAGCCACAGTCCGGTACGTATCGACGACCTCACGCGTCCGTGCCGGCGTTTCACCGCGCTTGTGGAGCAGTGTCAGTGCGTATAACACGAGTTGTCCGTGCTGGGAGTATTTCTGTATCCCCTCTACCACTTGATCCGTTTGCACGCGCTCACGGGCGTCCTGTACGTGCGACTCGGTCACGACATCGGAACCACTCTCTCGTGCGACGTCACCGGCCTCTAAGAGGAGATCCAAGGCTTTCCGGGCGTCACCGGAGTCTTTCGCCCCGTAGGCTGCACACATCGCAATAACCCCGTCTTCGAGAACACCGTCCTGGAAAGCGACCCGTTCGCGCTGTTCGAGCACGAGTCGAAGCTCGTTGGCATCGTACGCGCTGAAGGAAACCTCCTTTTCACAGAGCGATGACCGGACCTTCGAGGACAGTTGCGTTCGGAAATCCAGGTCGTTCGAGATGCCGATGACACCGAGCTTCGCATCACTAATGTCGCCGTTCGAGCGAGCACGCGGCAGTTTGTAGAGCAACGAATCGTCTTCGATGTGGTCGACTTCATCGAGGACGATGAGTACCGTCCCCCCGCACGCATCGAGTTCGTCGAAGAGGAATTCATACACACTCGCCTGTGGATACCCCGTATTGGAGATCTGCCGTCCCGGCTCACGGAGTTCGTTGACCAGTTTCACGGCCACCTGGTAGGACGTGTTCAGTCCGTCGCAGTTGACCTCGATCGTCGTGAGATCGAGTTCCGGCACGTCGGTTGCGTCCCCTTCGAGCGTGCGGAGCAGGTATCGCGTAGCCGCGGTCTTTCCCACACCACTCTTTCCGTAGAGAAAGACGTTCGAGGGAGTCTCGTTGTTGATGACTGGCTGGAGGGCCGCGTGATACCGGCTGAGTTCTTCGTCGCGCCCGACGAGGCTGTCCGGCGTCCACTCTTCGAGGAGCGCCTCCCGATTCTCGAAAATGGAGTCGTTCGGCGTAAACGAGAAGTCGCTCATACAAACAGCGTTCATCCGACTATTGATAAAACCATTGGTTCCGCGGTTTCCGTTGTTATCACTCCTTTATGTAATCTCCATCCCCCATCGCTTCTCCATCCCCCATCGCTTCCGCTGTTCGTATCGCCTTGTCTCGTACCCACCTGTTTCTCTGGCGCACTCTACTGGGTCCATCGATGGATCTGTTGCTCCGTCCTAACAGCGGAACCGATGGGGTGTGTGCGAGCGCATCTCCTTGAGAGATGTCCGCTAACAGCGGAAGCGGTGGGGTTTCGTAACTGTTACTGAATTCAGTATGATTCAGCAGTATTCGGGAGTATTCCGTAACATAACTCTTACGTATATGCAAAACATATGGACTGGCATGGGAGATCGGTACGAAATTGAGGGTGAAGCGATTGTTGAACGAGAGGTCAAACCGTTCGGGAGTGGTGGCGCACACGTTACCGCCCCGAAGGACTGGATTGGCGCAAACGTCAAACTCGTTCGCACGTCAGATTCCGATCCCGACGACAAATAACCGATGCAACTCACTGAACAGTTCCACATCCCAGAGGAGCATAACGAAGCGTGCGACCGCCTCACCACGCTCGTCCAGAAACACGCCCAACGCCTGCTCGAAGAGGAGTACTGGAGCGACGACCACCTCGACGCCATCACCGACCACTCCGGGCAGTCCTACACCTACATCCGCGACGATGACTATGACGCCTTCCAGGACGGTGAGGAGTACGTCTACAATCGGTTCAAGCGGTGTGTCTTTCACCGCGTCACCCACATCCTTGAGGCTCATACCGACGAGTACCACGCCTTCCAATTCGTCAGCAACACCGTTGAAGACCGCACGATCAAGCGGGGTGACTGGCACCGCCTTCGCACACGATTGTTTGAGGAGGACTCCCCCTACATCGAGTGGCGCGTCCTCGAATCCATCGTCGAACAACTCAACACGTTTTACCACCAGCACGGCCACTTTCCCGAGACGTACACGGAACTCATCGGGACGCCAGAACCGAACGGGACCCTTCCCTACGCCCCGGACAAGGGCGACTACCACATCCACGACCTCACTATCGAGGACGACGACGCGGTGGTCGTGTTGAACGCGCCGGACTCACTCTCGCCGGACAGCTACCACGACTGGACAGCCCACGAAATCCGCTTTCCTACCCACGCACGGTTCGTCGAGATGGTCGCAGTCGGGGATGTGAAAGCGCCCACGCTCCACGCATCCGACCACGGCTACACCCTTGACGTGCCCGTAGACGTGCCCGAACAGGACGCTGAGACGGTTGAAGACCGTGTGTTGGCGGTGGATCTCGGCGTGAAAAAACAGGCCACCGCGGTCGTTATTGACGCTGGTGAGGACGATCACCACGAGCAGATCGCGCCACCAGAGTTCATCGACCACCCGGCGAAAGACAAGCTCTTCCGGGTCAAAACCGATGCCGAAGGCATCAACGACCGACTGGCAGAACTTCGACGCCAGGGCAACGCCCACACGGACAGGTTCGCCCACCTGCTCGGTGAGTACCGGCAGACACGAACCAGGGAACGACGACTGCGCGAGCAGATCCAGCACGATGTCGCCAACCAACTCGTGTGGCTGGCGATGGAATACGGGTGCGACACCATCGTGTTTGAATCGCTCGGCCAGCTCACCTCCTCGGACGCGAGTGGTGCGGTCGCGTGGTCGATCTCCTCGTGGGCACGCGGCGACCTGGTTGATTCCGTAGCGTACAAAGCCGGACTGGTCGGGATCGACTTCGAGACGGTGAATCCGTGGGGGACGAGTCGGCACTGTCCACGGTGCGGTGAGAACGGGCGGACGGTGAAAGCGCCCGATGACCACACTGAACAGCGCCACGGGGGGCACTTTCACTGTCCGGAGTGTGGGTACGAGTGCGACCGGGATGTGGTGGGGGCGGTGAACGTCGGACGAAAGCACCTTGACGGCTCCACGATGGAAGAGGCGAACCCTGCGGCCTACACGGAGGCGGGGAAACACGCCAGTTTTCCATCACCGCGAGGTGCCCGTTCTGCTGGCGTTCAGTCCGCACCCGACGAACAGGATTCGGCGAGCGGGTGTCAGACTCACCTGTCCCAGTCCCATGCTCCGTCACTCACGGTGAAACGGAGCGAGACAGACACGGGTGGACTGCACCAAAATCACGGTAGTAACACGGGTCTGGGGCGGCCCAGCGGTAGTGTAACACAGCATGCTCTCGCCAGTGCTACCGGTTCTCCCCGGATACTACCAAATACTACTGAAAATTAGAACGGTGGGGATACGATCGGTATCACGGAGTACTGTTCTGTGAGGACCAGCCTACTGCTTTCATTGGTGCCACCACGAGACGAGTCGGCTATTTACTCATTCCCCACCTGCGTTAACAGCGGAACCAGTGGGGTGGGAGTGTTCCCCAGTATCCTCGGGGAAAACGTCCGTAAGCACTCCGCGGAGAATATTCGCGAGGCGGTCCACGACCGTGTGTAGGGGGCCCCGTCGCACCACACTAGTCCCGACTAGGCGGGTGTCCGAGTGGACGGCCGCCTAGAGGAGACGCGCGCCGCCAGGAAGACGGGCCTCAATGTCGCCTCCGCGGTCAGTCCCCGGCCGCCGCTTCCACGACCCCTTCTGCGTCAAACTCCCCTACAACCGGTTCCCGCAGTTCTATGTAACAAGAACACCGGTTCCCGCGGTCCGATGTAACAAGAACAAACGAGTAACGAGCCTACGCCGGCCCGGTCACGTCGTGGCCCCCTCGTAGCGCATCGCTGGTCCGTCCCGCCGTCAGAAGCCTCGTGATTATAGCCGACAGTCAGGAGGCCCGGAAGCCCCCAGGTTTCACGTCACTCGACCGCTCGCCACCCACCCGGGTAGCGGTGATCAATCGTCCGCGGTATACGCCCCACCTCGCCGCCGTATTCGGGCAACGACCATCTCACGCCCATCGTGAAGAAACGTCGTCGAAAGTCGGAATTCGCCAACACGTACGTTCCGATACGGGCTCCCTTCCAGTGGCTCTCCGTACTCCGGAGGATCACTCATGCTCCTCGCGCAACTCCCGTTCCGTCAACGCGAGTGCCAACAGCTCGTCTCGATCGAAGGTCGGATTCTCCACGGCGTCGTGCAATACGTGTGGAATGAATTCTGAACCAGGGATGTCGACGTATTTCTTCGATACGTCCGCGCTCGTGAAGCGCTATCACGACGAGCCAGGAACCGACGTCGTCGAGAAACCAGAGGACCCGCCCTCAAATCTCGTCAGGACCGGCTTCTACACGTTCACACCCGCCATCTTCCACGCCTGTCACCTCCTCCAGCCCTCCAATCGCGGCGAGTACGAGATCTCCGAAGCGATCGACCTGCTGATCCAGAGCGGGCGCACCATCGACGCGGTCGAACTCGATGGCTGGCGGATCGGCGTTGGCTCCCCCGAGGACCGCGAGGAGGCCGAAACCCGGCTCCAGACGGCGGGCTAGCCAGTCCCGGAGCAGTAACGCCGTCTCGCCTCGGGCTGGCACCTCGACATCCTGGCTCGGCATGGGTGTTGGTTATCCATAGGGTCGGTGTGAACCCCTCGGCGAGGGACTCCGTAGGAAACGACCACAGGACCTTCGACGAACCCCGGACAGAGATAGTGAGACGGGGCAGTCCAGTCACTGGATTGTGACTCGGACAGGACCGGCTGTCTGTGAGTTACCGGAGGATCCGAGAGGAGGTCACCAGCCGCTACGAAGCCCGAGGCACTGTCTGATCGGCGTCTCGAGGACTCGGTGACGGGCACTACGCCCGTTCGGTCGCCGCCGATGTGTCCTCGGATGGACGCCCCTCACAGTGGGTGATCGACACCTCGCGCAGGCAATATTGATGGCGGGCCAGCTGTGGATCCGAAACGAGTGCAAGCACGGCGTTGGCGTGGATGCTCACGCCCGGCGAATCGGCCATCGGGCCACACTCGGCGGTCGGGTCACACTCGGCGGTCGGGTCACACCCACACTGCTGGCACCCGACAACGGCGGCTTCGAAGCGGTGAGTCCGCCACCGGTGGGTGACGGCGTGGATCGGGTCGCTCTCTCGGAGCGGACGTTCACAAGTGAACTACCCCACCCTGCTCGCGCTGACGCGCTCGCTGAGGGTGGGGCTTCC
>JBDGQL010000215.1:0-5615 GCA_042219105.1 Karumarchaeum halophilus (SeqCode)
CCTGTCGGGTGTGGTAGTTGGCGACGTTCCACAGTTTGGACGCCGACCACCCATGCCGGTCGAGTGGCTCCCGCACCTGCTGGTGATTGCGGATACGACAGATGTGGGTACGGCGGGTGGTCGGCACCCTGTACTCTTTTTTTAATTATTGATAGGTAGTTAAATATGGTGGAATATCCGGGCCGGCCGCCTGTAGTTGTTGGTGGCCCGAAGCGGACGGCGCGTATCTCCGCCCTACTCGCTTGTGCTTCCGAGGAGGGGCGTCGGAAGCCCTGCGCTCCTTGAGGACGGGGTCTTGGGCCTGTTTTCCAGATACGAACCGAATGGAACGGTGGTGTTCTCGATGTTCGGTCCTGACGACGAACTCCAGGAGGCAGTTACGAGCGTTCCACCTCCAATTGACGTGACTATCGAAGCAGTAGGTGGCCTCGCAGACACGACGACTGCTGTAGAGGCCCGACTCACAGACCGCCAGCGTGAGATCGTCAAAACGGCAGTCAACAAGGGGTACTACGACGTTCCTCGAACTGCCAGTCAGGCAGACATCGCCACCGAACTGGATTGCGCATCGAGTACCGTCGCAGAACACCTCCGCAAAGCCGAATCACGGATGATGCGAGCACAATTCACCTGATGGCAGAAAGGATATATCCCCTACTCCCGCCCAGTGACCTTCCTGATACAGGAGGAGCCAAACGGCCCGAGTTCGCCGGCATCGAACGCGATGAAATAGCCCGTCCCGATCTCGGTGCCACACCGCTGGCAGTCGAACTCCCCCTCCCGGCTCCGGACCTGGCGATCAAAGCGGACGAACGTCCCCCGGCGGGGCGTGACGATCCCTTGCTTGCGGTCCAAGAGCCCTCGGGTTTCGGCTGCGTCGAGAATCTCCCGGGTGAGCGCTGGATCGGTCGTGATCGTCTCCAGGCGGTCGACGGCCTCGGCGAGGTCGATCTCGTCGGCCTCGATCGACGCCAGCAGTTCGACCCCGAGTTCGACCGGATCGCCCTCCATCACCACGGCCTGTGCGGGCGGCGAACCTAAGCCTTCGGACGGTCCGCCCCGGTCGCGGCGACTCGCGATAGCCAGCGATTTACCCGCCCGTCCCCAGCCTCCGATCATGAAACAAGCAATCGCCGCACGCAGGGATCTCGGCATGGGGGAGGGGAAGCTCGCGGCGCAGGTCGCACACGCCTCACTGGAGGCGTACGAACACACCTCCGAGGACGCCCGGTCGGAGTGGAAGCGGGGCGGACAGAAGAAAGTCGTTCTCCGTGTCGATGGTGACCGCGCCCTGTTCGAACTGCAGGAGCGAGCGAAGGTGAAGGGGCTCCCGACGGGGCTGATCCGGGACGCCGGGCACACGCAACTCGACCCCGACACGCCGACCGCGGTGGCGATCGGTCCCGCGAGTGACGACCGCGTGGACGCCATCACGGGTGACCTCCCGCTGTACTGATGTGTGGGTTCGCCGGAAGCGAGCGAGGAGGCGAGTGATGCGTCCCGGACATCCACGCGAACAGGCGGTCGGAATGGCACACTACGTCAGCGACGCCGACGGGACCGGCGGTCGCCTCCGCGAATCGCCGGGCGACTTCCGGGTGCGGGAGATCGGAGCGGTCGATCCGGAGCCACTTGAGGCCGATTCCGGGACCTACCGCCACCTGCTCGTGCGCGCTACGCTCCGGCGCTGGGACACGAACGAGTTTGCCGGTGAACTCTCCGATCGTCTCGGGGTGAGCCGGGGCCGGGTTGGCTGGGCGGGCACGAAGGACAAGCACGCCTACACCACACAGCTGTTCTCGATCGAGGGGATCGACGCCGACGACCTCCCGGGCGCCAGCGACCGGCCCGAGATTCTAGGCGCCGACGTGGAACCGGTGGGTCGGTTCGGGCGACAGCTACAGTTCGGCGACCTCGCGGGCAACGCCTTCGAGATCACGGTGACCGATCCCGACGCGCCCGAGAACGCGAGCGCGGTCACGGCGCAGTTGCGCGCGTTCGCCGGATATGATAGCGACGACGGTGACGGCGGCGGTGGCAGTGACGATGGCGACGGCGTCACGGTCGCCGTCCCGAACTACTTCGGCCAGCAGCGTTTCGGCAGCCGTCGCCCGGTGACCCACGAGGTCGGCCTCGCCGTCCTCCGGGACGACTGGAAGGGTGCGGTGCTCGCCTACGTTAGCAACCCGAACGAGGCCGAACCGGAGGACACGCGGGCGGCCCGCGCCTACGCCGCGGAGACCGGCGACTGGCAGGGCGCACTCGACCGGATGCCCGACCACCTGGGGTATGAGCGCGCCATGCTGCACGCGCTCGTGGAGTGTGGGGCGGGAGACGACGCGGGCCCTGAAGAGTTCCGGACGGCACTGGGGGCGGTCCCGGAGAACCTCCAGCGCATGTTCGTCCACGCCGCCCAGTCCTATGCGTTCAACCGGATCCTCTCCGCGCGGCTGGACCGGGGGCTACCATTCGGTCGCGCCGTCGAGGGTGACATCGTCTGCTTCGCCGAGGATCGGGGCAGTCTCGCTGTGCCCGATCCCGACCGGACCCAGCGCGTCACCGAGGGCCGGGTCCGGGCGGTGAACCGCCACATCGAGCGCGGACGGGCGTTCGTCACCGCGCCGCTGGTCGGGACCGGGACCGAATTCGGGAGGGGCGAGCCGGGAGCGATCGAACGCGAGGTGCTCGCCGACCTCGACCTCGAGCCCGCGGACTTCGAGTTGCCCGAGCCCTTCGACTCGACCGGGACCCGGCGGGCGATCCAACTCCGGGCGGCACTCGACACGGAGGCCGATCCGCTCGGCTTTTCCTTTTCGCTTCCCAAGGGATCGTACGCGACGGTTCTCCTCCGGGAGTACCTGAAGACCCACCCCGAACGACTGTGAGCACCGATCACCGATTCCCGCCGACAACGAACACCCGCCGACCATGAGCACGCCCGGACGCGACTACTGTGGGACGTGCAGTTCGTCGCTGGAGAAACCCGGCGACTACTGTCTGGTCTGCCGGAATGCGAACGCGGATGCGCTCGTAATTGAGGCCGGGGAGGCGGCGGCCACGATTACGGTGCTGAACGACGAGGCCACCATAGGCGAGACGACGGTCACGACGACGCCGGAAGGAGGCAGGCGCGCCCGGACCCAGCAGCGCAACTTCGCGGGCCGGATCGTCGACGAGAGCCGGCGGCGGCGTCCCGAGAGCGTCTACATGGCCGGCGAGCGCGACACCCTCCGGCGGGTTCGGGCGGATCTCGCCGCGGACTGTTACCGGATCGACGTTGACGACCCCATCGCGGGGGTGCTGGCCCGGCGCGAGGATCGTGACCTCGAGGTCGTGGACGCCCCGCCGGCCGAGTTGATCGGCGGCAGCCACTCCACGCTCGTGGGCGGGCGGTCCGGAGAACGCGTGATCCGGACCGTCGCGGGTCACCCTCACGTCAAGAAGGTCGTCCCCGGACCGATCGACGCCGGAGGAAGCGCTGGCGGCGGGGTGCGCGCGAAGGTCACCCGGGCAGACGAGAACGGCAATCTCAGGCTGCTGATCCGGGACGGGTCGAGCGTCCAGACCAACCGCGTCGTGACGACTGCGATGGACCGGAACCGCGGAGAGCGCGTCGGGGACGACCTCACCGAAGCGCTCGCCGGGGACTGATCCGGACGCCGCGTGACCCCGCCGACGACCGGCGGGCGTCCAGAACGCTTTTCAGACCGTGTGAAGATAGGACACACATGGCGCTCGAATCCCGCCAGCCGGGAGGTGCAGACGGCCGATTACCGGTATCCGTAGCGGGATTCGGCTTCTTTTTTGCTGCCCGATACGGGCGGTGAACTCCCCCGGAGTGGGAGACGAAACCGTCCGTTCCGGCGGCATCGAGTCATACTGTCGGCTATAACTTCGTGAGCGATTTCGCATCCCGGGGTTGCGAACATGCTCACGTGATTATAGCCGACAGTATCACAAGTGCTAACCGCGATCCACCCCCGAACGCTGATAACAACCATGAAGCTCCCGAACGCGCAGGTCGCCGTCCTAGAGGCGGCCAGCGCGGACGACCCGACGACCGTCGCACAGCTCGCAAGCGAGACCGACCTCCCGCCCGAGACGGTGACCGGGGCGGTGTTCGCCCTGTCCGAGGAGGGACTCCTCGACGTTTCCGAGCGGTCGAAGACGGAGACCCGACTCACGGAGGAGGGGGAGACGTACGCGGCCGAAGGGCTGCCCGAACTGCGCCTCTACCGCGCCGCGGTCGATCTCGGGGCCGACGCCGAGGCGGTCGGGATGGGCGAGGTCATCGGCGCCTCGGGCCTCGAGGGCGACCTCGTCGACATCGCGCTCGCGAACTACGCCCGGAAGGGCTACGGCGCCGTCGAGGCAGGTGAGATCACCGCCGATCCCGACGCTGATCCCGACGCCGACACCGAGGCCGCGGCCCTCGAAATCATCCACGACGGGGAGGGCGACGCGACCCATCCCAACGCCATCGCGCAACTCGAACATCGGGACCTGGTGGTCCGCGAGGAGCGGACCGTCCGGTCGGCGACCCTGACAGATGCAGGCGTCACCGCCCTGATGGAAGGGGTCGAGGCGCGCGAGACGGTCGACCGCGTCACGCCCGACATGCTGACCTCCGGCGCGTGGCGCGACGCCGACTTCGCCGAGTACAACGTCGAAGCGGACGCCGAGACGACCCACGGTGGCAACGTCCACCCCCTCCGCCAGATGGCCGAACGCGTGAAAGACGTTCTCACCTCGATGGGTTTCGAGGAGATGGAGGGCCCCCACGCCGACGCCGAGTTCTGGATCAACGACTGCCTGTTCATGCCCCAGGATCACCCCGCGCGAACCCACTGGGATCAGTTCGCGCTCGACGTTCCCGAAATGGAGGGCCTCCCCGAGGACCTGATGGACCGGGTCGAGAGCGCACACAGGGAGGGTGCAGGCGAGTACGGCGACGGCTACCACTCACCCTGGGGCCAGCAGATGGCCCGCCAGGTAGATCTGCGGGGCCACACCACCTCGCTGTCGGCGCGGTACCTCTCGGGCACCGAGATCGGCGAGATCGAACCCCCGAAACGGTTCTTCTCCGTCGAGAAAGCCTACCGTAACGACGAGATTGACGCCACGCACCTGCTGGAGTTCTTCCAGATCGAGGGGTGGGTGATGGCCGAGGACCTCTCGGTGCGCGATCTGATGGGCACCTTCCGGGAGTTTTACGCGCAGTTCGGCATCACGGATCTCCGGTTCAAGCCAACGTACAACCCCTACACGGAGCCGAGTTTCGAGCTGTTCGGTACCCACCCCGAAACGGGCGAGTTGATCGAGGTGGGTAATTCGGGCATCTTCCGCCCGGAGATGCTGGAGCCGCTGGGGGTGGACGCCGACGTGATGGCCTGGGGACTGGCGCTGGAACGCCTCATGATGCTCGTCACCGGCGCAGAGGACATCCGTGACGTTCACGGCACGCTCGTGGATCTGGACTACCTGCGGACCGAGGAGGTGACCTACTGATGCCCACCGTCGATCTCGATCCCGACGAACTCCGCCGGCTGACGGGCCACGGCGAGAAGGGAGACGACGAACTCAAGTCCGACCTGTTCTCGCTGGGCATCGAGTTC
>JBDGQL010000091.1:0-5587 GCA_042219105.1 Karumarchaeum halophilus (SeqCode)
ATTCGCCGGGTACGGTGGAGGCTAATTCTATCAACAGTTCTGTCGACCCGTATAGAGCACGCGTCGACGCGGAGGACGGTCATTCAACTTCCTCGGATGTGGGGTTCGTCGTGTATCTCCGATTCATCACCGGTGACGATCCGTGCGGCCACTCATTCCCGCTCGAAGCTGATCGCCATCCCCTGGCCGAACCCGACACACAGCGTCGCCAGGCCTTTTCCAGCACCGCGTTTCTCCATCTCGTGGAGCAGCGTCACGGGCAGTCGCGCGCCCGACGCCCCGAGGGGGTGCCCGAGCGCGATCGCGCCGCCGTTGACGTTGAATCGCCCCTCGGGAACCCCGAGTTCGCGCTGGCTGTACAGACACTGGGAGGCGAAGGCCTCGTTCAGCTCCACGAGATCGAACGCCTCGATCGACTCACCAGTGCGCTCCAGCAGCCCCTGTGTCGCCGGCACCGGGCCAATCCCCATCACGGTCGGATCGACGCCCGCGACGTTGTGGTCGCCGACGTGCGCGAGGACTTCCAACCCATGCTCGTCCGCGAAGGCCTCGCTGCAGACCAGCGTGCCCGCCGCTCCATCCGCGATCCCGGAGGCGTTTCCGGCGGTGACCGTCCCGTCGCCAGTGAACGCGGGCGGGAGGTCCGCGAGCTTCTCCAGGGTGGTGTCCCGGCGGATGCCCCCATCCTCGGTGACGGTTTCCCCGTCGGTCTCGACCGGGA
The DNA here is from genome assembly GCA_042219105.1 of Karumarchaeum halophilus (SeqCode). GTDB lineage: Archaea > Halobacteriota > Halobacteria > Halobacteriales > Hikarchaeaceae > CAYSJP01. Next base: position 722 of record JBDGQL010000091.1, read on the forward strand.
CGATCTCGTCGTCGAACCGGCCCGAATCGGTCGCCTCCGCGGCGCGCTCGTGGCTCCGCAGGGCGTACTCGTCCTGAGCCTCCCTCGACACGTCGTACTCAGATGCGACCTTCTCGGCGGTCATGCCCATCTGGAGGTCGAACACGTTGTAGCGCTCGGACATGCCGGGGTGGAGGTCCTCGCCGACGTCCATCGGGACGCGGGACATCGACTCGACGCCGCCCGCGACGACACAGTCCCGCTGGTCGGCCGCGATCGAGTCGGCGGCGGAGGCGATAGCCTGCATCGAGGAAGCGCACCAGCGGTTGATGGTCGTCGCGGGCGTACCCTCATCGAGCGAGGAGAGCAGGGCGATCACCCGCGCGAGATTGTTGTCCTGTTCGCCGCGCTGCTGTGCACATCCCCACATGAGGTCGTCCACGTAGGCGGGAGCGACACCGGTATCTTCGAGTATCGCCTCGATCAGGGGCACCGAGAGGTCCTCGCTTCGAGTGTCGGCAAAGGCGCCGTCCTCCTGACCCTGGGGAGTTCTGACCGCGGCCACGATCACGGGCGTAGTGTGCGGAGCCATGCCTCACACTGCGTGCCGGGGTATAATATACTATGCGACGGAACGATTGATAGGGTCGGTTGCAGCGACTGGTTCGTGCCGGGTGTATTTGAGAACCATATCCCTTATGTGAAACCGAACGAAAGTGGTATTCGGGATATGGTGTATCGTTGGAAGTGCCGGCACTGTGATTTCTCCACCTGGTCGACGGACCGGATCGCCGAATCGATAAAATCACACCTGATTGAACATTATGAGGGCAACTTCCGAAAAGAGGATTTCGGTCTCGCATGGTCGTGTCCGTACTGTGAGACGGAGGGACGCGATCACGAGAGCGACCAGGCGCTCGCGGAGTTTAAGAACCACCTCTTCAGTCACGTCGAACCGCTGCTTGAATCCGGCGTCCACGTCGCGGACAGCATCAACGGAACTGGGAGCATCATGGTCGAGGGTTCACCGGAGAGCGCCGGAGCGGACAACGCCCGTATCCACCTCCTCTCGCCGGCGGACATCTACGTGTTCGTCACGACGACCCCGAAACGGCGGATCGAACTCATCCGGGACGAAATCTCGGAGTGGCCCGGGTTAACTATTCTCATCACGACGAAAACACAGCCGCTTTCGGGCATCGCCGGGGTCGACTTCTCGACGATTCCCATAGAGGTCGTCCAGTTGGACAAGCACCTCGGACTCTCCAGCCTGGGCGAAACCGTCTCGCGGGTCCTCAGCGAACACGAATCCAGGAAAGAGAAAATCTCCCTGGAGTTCGACATCCTGCCGGAGGTGATCGAGAAGTTCGACGTCCAGAAGGCGTTCCGGTTCCTCCACGTGTTCACCTCGCGATGTAACCGCGCGGACGCGCTGTCACACTACTACATCGATCCCGAGACACAGTCGGAGTCGAAGATCAACGTCCTCGGTGAGGTGTTCGATATGCAGATCGAAACGAACGGGCCCGTCTTCACCTCGTCTCGGTGAGTTGGTTTTTGTTACTCCCGCTCGTTCTGCTTTTTCCGGGTGTAGTCGGCCGGTTCCTGAACGTACGTGTAATCGACGGAGTTCTGGACCACCTCGCCCACGCGGTCGCTCCCGATCCGGTCGAGAATCCTATCGGCGCGTTCAATCGCCTCCTCGGAGCCCTCCTCCTGTTGTACAAAGATTCGCAGGCGCTTCTCGAGGGCTTCGCCGTCGAGGTGCACGAGGCTTTCCTCGGCGGATTCGGCCAGCCCCTCCTCATCGAGCGCGTCCAGCAGCACCTCGTGGACCTGCTTGGCCTCTTCTACTTCGGGGTCGACGACGCGCCCGAGTAGCCAGACGACAGTGCGCCTGATCCTTCTTCTGGTGCTCTCCGAAAAGACATCGAGTAGCTGCGGGACCAGTTCTGCGGCGTCGACTGTAGCCAACTGTCCGGTGACGACTCGGCGAATGTTTTCGTCCGCCCCGGTGTCAGCCGCGATCAACTCGATCAGCGACAGCGTCGCCGCGCGCCGGACGCTCGCTGACTCGTCCTCAAGCGCCCGGACGAGGACGACGAGAGGTTTCGTACTGCGGAGTTCGCTCAGCTCGGAGACGGCGATGTGTCGGACGCGTTCGTCGTCAACTCTGGCGGCCGGGATCAGCCGCTCGAGAGCGTCCGGGGTTCCGATCGCACCGAGCGCCTCGGCCGCCGCCCGCTGTACCAGCGGCTCGCTGTCCTCGAGGCGATCCGCGAGCGGGTCGATCGCCCGCTCGTCGCCGATGCGCCCGCAGGATCTGACGGCCCGCTTCCGGACGCGGGGGTCCAGGTCGTCGAAGGCATCGACGAGATACGGGACTGCGTGCTCGTTCCCGATCCGGCCCAGCGCCGTGGCGGCGACCATCCGGAACTCCGCGTACTCCGAGTCGAGCCACTCGACGAGCTCCTTGGACTTCATCCAGTCCGGCGTATCCTCCGCGTCGAAATCCGCCATCGCGGTGATCAGCTTGTCGACCGACTCGGGTCCGTGTCGGTGCAGCGAGTCGATCGCCCTGGCGCGCACCTCGTCGTTTTCCTCCTCTGTGACGACGGTGGTGAGTTCGCGGACGATCTCCGCCCTGTCGATCGCCCGCGGCGTATCCGCGAAATCGCCGAGGAGTTCGGCCGCACGCTCCCGGAGATCCGGGTTCTCGGCGTGCTTCATGTATGCGACGAGCTCGCTCGTCTCGCCCTCGCGGGCGAGCTCGTAGAGGAACATGTCGTCGAATCCAGGCTCGAACATGTCGTTTGGTCCAGGCTCGCCAGCCATGTGTTATCAATAAAACTCATGTCGTCGGAGAATATATACGTTGTCCCAGGTCGCCGACCGACAGTCTATGACATCCTCCGCGCCGTAAACAGAGCGGAGCAAAGCTCCGCAAGCAGTCGGGCGAAGCCCGACGACGGCGCGGTTTCCTCCGTGGGAGTCTCAGCCGGTCTAATAATGATCACTCTCGTCTCTTACCGCCGATCGCCGCCAACGAGGGTGACGATCGGCGGTAAACAGCTACAACAGACATTATCAGTCCTCGGTTCCGACAGACCGTCGGAACGCTCGTCCCTCACGGAAAGGGCGGGACTCTCTCGCTGTCAAAGGTAGCCAGTCCTCAACGTTCAAATGCCTCCGACCCCGAGAGACTCACAATGAATGGTAACTCTTTCGGCCGGCTCTTCCAGTTCTCGACGTACGGCGAGAGCCACGGGCCGGCGATGGGCTGTGTTGTCTCCGGATGCCCCGCCGGCGTCGAACTCTCCGAGGAGGACATCCAGCGCGAACTCGACCGGCGCAAGCCGGGCCAGTCGATGATCACGACCTCCCGGGGCGAACCGGACGAGGTGACGATCAACTCCGGGCTCCAGGACGGCTACACCACCGGGACGCCCATCGGGATGACCATCCAGAACAAGGACGCCCGCTCGGGGAAGTACGAACCGTTCGTGACGGCGCCCCGGCCCTCGCATGGGGATTACACCTACTCCGCGAAGTTCGGCACGCGCAACTGGGGCGGCGGCGGGCGCTCCTCGGCCCGGGAGACGGTGAACTGGGTCGCCGCGGGGGCGATCGCAAAGCAGGTTCTGGAGCAAAGCGAGTACGATGTCCGCGTCAAGGGCCACGTCAACAAACTTCACGACATCGAGGCGCCCGAGGTGTCCTTCGAGGAGATGCTGGAACACGCCGAGGACAACGAGGTGCGGTGTGCCGACCCGGAGACCGCCGAGGAGATGCGGGAGTTGCTTGAGGACTTCCAGGCCCGGGGCGACTCCGTGGGAGGCACCGTGTACTTCGAGGCCCGGGGCGTTCCCCGGGGCCTGGGCGCGCCACGTTTCGACTCGTTTCCGGCACGGCTCGGACGGGCCATGTTCTCGGTCCCGGCGACCACGTCCGTCGAATACGGACTCGGCAAGGAGGCCGCAGAGGTCGCCGGCATCGAGCGCAACGAGAACTGGGAGTTCGACGACGGCGAGTCCCACCCCGAAACCGTGAGCGAGGAGGGCGATCCCGTCCCGGTCGGCAACGACCACGGCGGGCTCCAAGGCGGGATCACGACCGGCGAGCCGATCTACGGCGAGGTAGCCTGGCATGCGCCGACGTCGATCCCCAAGAAACAGAAAACGGCCGACTGGTCGGAGGGCGAGGAGAAGGAAGTCCAGGTTGTCGGCCGGCACGATCCCTCGCTTCCACCGCGTGCGGTGCCCGTCGTCGAGGCCATGCTGTACGCGACGATTCTGGATTTCACGCTACTAGACGGTCGAATCAACCCCGACCGGCTGGACGATCGCCCCGGTGAGTACGACACCGACTACCACCCCGAGAGCCCGCGGAACGATCCGGACGACGCGGACACGTACGTGGATTGACCTCCTCTCCGCCGTGGGCGGAGATTCCCACGTTGGGAGTTTCAGGTTTGCAGCGTCCGTCGGCATGACAGGGCTGCTGGCGTTAACGAGAACGGAGTTCTCGTTCGCACATCAGAAATCAAAGATTTCTGAGGACGGGGCCAAACCGCCGTTACTCCTATGCCGGTGGGATTCAGAGTTGCCGATTTGTGTGGAATCCCACCTCCAGCGGCCCGAAGGGGATTCTTTCGGACGTAGAGTGGGAGCCGAATCCCCGATACTATCTGTTTACTGGGGCGGTTGGACCCGCCTCGGGTTGCAGTCATGCACATTCCTTCCGTATCAGTCGCCGTCGAAGGGTCGGGTACGCACGATCGTCTCCTCGCGGCCGGGACCGACTCCGAGCGCGACGGCCGGCACGCCGAGTTCGTTCTCTACGTACTCGACGTACGTCCTCGCGTTCTCCGGGAGGGCACCGTAGCCT
>JBDGQL010000001.1:0-5586 GCA_042219105.1 Karumarchaeum halophilus (SeqCode)
GTCACGGTCGTGACGCGGGTTCAAATCCCGCCTCGGGCGCTTCTGCGACGAACGCAGGTGAGGAGCGAAGCGACCTCACGGCGGATTTAAACCACGCGAGACGCAACGCGAACGAAGCGAGCGACCGTCTCGCAATCGGGTTCAAATCCCGCCTCGGGCGTCCAATTTTAGATTCAGCTCCCGCTACTGAAGTCCAACGTTCCGTGTTGTAGCGCCGCCACGCCGCCGCCGGGAACAGTTTCACCGGGTACATATCCCCCCGTGGGAAACAGAAAGCCATGACACACAGCATCGTCGTCATCCCGGGTGACGGCATCGGCAGCGAGGTGATCCCGGCAGCTCGGCGCGTCCTCGAAGCAACCGCTCCGGAGTTCCGGTTCGTCGAGGCTGAGGCGGGCGATCACGTCGAGGCGGCCACTGGGGAGGCGCTTCCTGCGGAGACGGTCGAGGCGGTTCAGGAGGCTGACGCGACGCTCTTTGGCGCGGCGGGCGAGACGGCGGCGGACGTGATCCTCCCCCTGCGAAGCGCCGTCGGGTCGTTCGTGAACGTCCGGCCGGCGCGGGCCTACCCGGGCGTGGACGCGTTGCGCCCCGAGATGGATATCGTGTTCCTCCGGGAGAACACCGAGGGCGTGTACGCCGGCCACGAGGACCGCCTCACCGAGGACGCCGCCACGCTCACCCGGCTGGTGACGGAGTCGGCCTCCCGGCGGCTCGCGGAGTTCGCCTGTGAATACGTCGCCGAGGCCGGCCACGATAGCTTCACCATCGCTCACAAGGCCAACGTGATGCGCGTCACCGACGGCCTGTTCAGGGACGCCGTCGCCGACGTCGCCGAGGAGAGAGGCATCGAGACCGACACCGCCCTGATGGACGCCCTGGCGATGCACCTCTGTCTCAGGCCCGAGGCGTACGACGTGATCGTCTGCCCGAACCTCGCGGGCGACCTCCTGTCGGATCTGTCGGCGGGGCTGGTTGGGGGGTTGGGCCTGCTCCCGAGCGCGAACATCGGCGCCGAAAACGCCCTGTTCGAGCCGGTCCACGGGAGCGCGCCCGACATCGCGGGCGAGGGCGTCGCCAACCCCAGCGCGACGGTGCTGTCGGCGGCGATGTTGCTCGAGTATCTCGATTACGACGACGCGGCCGCCTGGGTCCGCGAGGCGACGACGGGCGTGCTCGAGGACGGCCCGCGGACGCGTGATCTGGGCGGGTCGGCCGGGACGGAGACGGTCACCGACGCCATCATCGATCGACTCTGATCATAATGTCTGTTGTAGCTGTTTACCGGTGCTCGCCACCCCCAGTGGCGGCGAGCACCGGTAAGAGACTACAACAGACATTATCACGACACGTGGCACCGCTGTCCGGAGTCCGCGGTAAACAGTGTCGCCCCCGGTTCGGAGCCCGGATGGCGCAAAGTCGTCCCTAGCTTATACTATCGGACAGAAGGATTGATAATCGAACCACCAGTACGGGGGGCGTTCGAATCATCAACGTCTCTGTCCGACAGTATAATAATCACGTGTCCCGACTCCCCCGATACCATGGCCGACAACATCCTGTGTGCGACGTGTGGCTGGACGGGGAAGCGTTCTGAACTCGAAACCGAGGACGGCGAGCGCCAGTGTCCCGTCTGTGCCGACGTCGTATCGTTCGTCGACTGAGTCGTAATGACTACCATCAGTGTTTACCGCCGATCGTCACCCCGGTTGGCGTCGATCGGCGATAAGAGACGAGAGTAATCAGTCGACGGTCGTCTCGACGACGGCGATCTGTGTCTCCCCGCGGACGAACCGGATGCGGACCGTCGTTCCCTCGGTAAGCGCAGGATCGTTCGTGCCCGCCACCTCGAGGCTGGCACGCTCGCCGGCCTCCAGCACGGTGTCGCCCGCGTCGTTGAACGCGCCTGTCGGTCCCGGAGCGAACCCGGTCGCCGAAAAGAAGGGAACGGGCGGCTGGTGAGCGAGCGGTTCGCCTCCGACCTCGATGCGTAGCGATACGTCAGTGACGTTGATCGGCGCCCCGCTCCGGTGGGTGACCTCGATCCGTCCGTCTGTGGTGGCGTCTGCCGAGAGGGCGACCGTCTCGCTGGCTCCCGGGGGCGTGAATCCGAGCGCCATCACGCCGACCACCGCCGCAAGGACGACTGTCACGCCGACCAGGATCGGGACGCCGACGGCAGCAGACATGCCGCGGGTCACGCTACGTGGTGGCCGCGCCTTCGGTTATGAATGTACGGGCGGCTATCTCGGCGGACCGATCACCGCGATCGGTACCGACGTTTGATCAGTACTATACGGATCGACGCGGTAGCCGGAGGCATGAAACGGAGCGTGCTGGAGACGATCGGGTCGCCGCTGGTGCAGGTCTCCTCGCCGCCCGGATCGGTCGTCGCGGCGAAAATCGAGTCGGAGAATCCCGGGGGCTCCGCCAAGGACCGCCCGGCGCTGTTCATGATCGAGCGTGCCGAGCGGGAAGGGGTCCTCGAACCGGGCGGGCACATCGTCGAACCGACGAGCGGTAACACCGGGATCGGACTCGCCGTCGCCGCCGCCGTCAAGAGGTACGACCTCACGCTCGTGATGCCGGAGGGGAAGTCCGTCGAGCGCCGGCAGATCATGGCGGCCTACGGCGCGAACATCGAACTCGTCGGCGGGTCGGGCATCTCGGCGGCCCGCGAGCGCGCCGACGAACTCGAACGCGAGGCGGGCATGGTCCAGGTCCGGCAGTTCGAGAACCCCGCGAACCCCGACGCTCACTACCATACGACCGCCGAGGAAATCCTCCGGCAGGTGGGCGATCGGGGGATCGACGCCCTCGTCGCGGGGGTCGGTACCGGTGGAACGCTCACTGGCATCGGGCGCCGGATACGGGAGACACACCCCGAGATGGAGGTCGTCGCCGTCGAACCCGAGGAGAACGCCGTTCTCTCGACCGGCGAGTCCGGCTCCGACGACTACCAGGGCATGGGTCCGGGGTTCGTGAGCGAGAACCTCGACACCGACCTGGTGGATTCCGTCGAGACCGTCTCCCTGGAGGCGGCGGAGGCCGAATGCCGACGTCTCGCCAGCGAGGAGGGGATCCTCGTCGGCCAGTCGAGCGGGGGATCGAACCTCGCTGCAAAGCGCGTCGCCCGCAGACTCGCGGAGGACGAAGCGGTGGACGCCCCCACCGCCCCGGACAGGGAGGCACGCGTCTCCGAGTCGATCGACGAACGCGTCTTCGACGAACAGCCCGCACCCGAGGGGGCACCCCTCGTTATCACCGTGTTCTGGGACAGCGGCGAGCGCTACATGTCCACCGGGCTGTTCGACGAGGGGTGATACTCGATAGACCTGGCGGGATCCGCTTGGCGGATACGCGGCAGACGCTTGGACAGATTTATGTCCGGGCGGGATAATCTACCGGTAGAGATGGCGGCAGGTGACTACTTTACAGGCCGGGCGTGAGCCCGCATTCCTCCCCGCCGTCCACAGTTACCCATGTCACAGCAAGAATCCGAACAGGTAGTCGTAACGCTGCCGGACGGCTCAGAGATGGCGGTCGACCCGGGTACGACCGTCGAGGAAGTCGCCTACGAGATCGGCCCCGGACTCGGTGACGACACCGTCGCGGGCGTCGTCGACGGCGAACTACTCGACAAGGCGACGCCGCTCGCCGAGGACGCCACCCTGGAGATCGTCACGCCATCGAGCGAGGAGTACCTCACGTGTCTTCGTCACACCGCTGCCCACGTGTTCGCACAGGCGCTCCAGCGGCTCTATCCGGAGGCGAAACTCGCTATCGGACCCCCGACCGACGAGGGATTCTACTACGACGTGTCCGGCGTCGACATAGACGCGGAGGACCTCGAAGATATCGAGGCCGAGATGGAGGAAATCATCGAGGCTGACTACGACCTCCGGCGCGAACTCAGAGGTCGGGAGGAGGCCCTGGAGGCGTACGTGGACAACCGATTCAAGCGTGACATCCTGAACACGGAGGCCGCCGGCGAGGACCCCGTCTCCGTGTACGTCCAGGACGGCTGGGAGGATCTCTGCCAGGGGCCACACGTCGACGCGACGGGCGATATCGGCGCCGTGTCGCTGCTGGAGATCTCCGCCGCTTACTGGCGCGGCGACGAGGAAAACGACCAGCTTACCAGGGTGTACGGGACGGCCTTCGAGTCCCAGTCCGACCTCGAATCGTTCCTCGAGCGCCGCCGGAAGGCCGAAGAGCGCGACCACCGGAAGATCGGACGCGAACTCGACCTGTTCTCGATCGACGAGACGGCCGGCCCCGGACTTCCCCTGTACCACCCGAACGGGCGCACCGTCCTCTCCGAACTCGAGTCGTACGTCGACGAACTCAACGAGGAAAGCGGGTACGACTACGTCGAGACGCCCCACCTGTTCAAGACCGACCTCTGGAAGAAATCCGGCCACTACGAGAACTACCGCGACGACATGTTCCTGTTCGAACTGGGCGAAGAGGAGTTCGGTCTCAAGCCGATGAACTGCCCGGGCCACGCGACCATCTTCGACGACGGATCGTGGTCGTACCGCGATCTGCCGGTTCGCTACGCCGAACACGGAAAGGTGTACCGCAAGGAACAGCGCGGCGAGCTCTCGGGTCTCTCCCGGACGTGGGCGTTCACGATCGACGACGGCCATCTCTTCGTCACGCCCGACCAGATCGAAGCGGAGGTCACGGGGATCATGGAGATGATCGAGTCGGTGCTCGACACCTTCGAGTTGGAGCCCTCCGTCGACCTCGCCACGCGTCCCGAGAAGTCGATGGGATCGGATGCCGTCTGGGAGCAGGCCGAGGCGCAACTGGAGTCCGTTCTCCAGGAGTCGGGCTTCGAGTACGGGATCGAGTCCGGTGACGGGGCGTTCTACGGTCCGAAGATCGACTTCTCCTTCGCGGATGCGCTCGGGCGTTCATGGGACGGCCCGACCGTCCAGCTGGATTTCATGATGCCCGAGCGTTTCGACCTCTCGTATACGGGCGAGGACAACGAGAGCCACCGCCCCGTGATGATCCACCGGGCGCTGTATGGGAGCTACGAGCGGTTTTTCATGGTGCTGATCGAGCACTTTGATGGAAAGTTCCCGCTGTGGCTCGCCCCCGAGCAGGTTCGGATCCTCCCAATCTCGGATCGTCACGAGGAGTACGCCCGCGAGGTCGCCGGAAAGCTCGAAGGGTTCCGGGTCGCGGTCGAGGATCGCGACTGGACTATCGGCCGGAAGATCGCCGAGGGCCACGAGGATCGGGTTCCCTACATGATCGTCGTCGGTGACGAGGAAACAGAGGCTGGAACGATTTCCGTCCGGGACCGCAAAGAACGTGAGGCCGACGACGTTAGCATCGCCGGGTTCCGAGACCACCTCGTGTCGGAGCGCGCGGAGAAGCGAACGGACCCGGACTTCGTCGAACAGTACTGATAAGGACGGATGTACGTCTTTACCGATTCGCTCGCGTGAGACCGGCGGATTCGGCCGATATCCCCCGGCTCGGCGAGCGCGCGACGAAAACAGTTACATCCGTCCTTATACTGTCGGACAGAAGTATTGATAATTCGAAGGCCCCCCGTCCCGGGGGTTC
>JBDGQL010000191.1:0-5559 GCA_042219105.1 Karumarchaeum halophilus (SeqCode)
CGAAGGCCCCCCGTCCCGGGGGTTCGATTATCAGTGTCTCTGTCCGACAGTATACAACAGACATTATGATCACTCTCGTCTCTTAGCGCCGATCGCCGCCAACGGGGGTGACGATCGGCGGTAAAAAGTGAGAGTACTCAGTATGAAACGTCACGGAACGATGAACGACCCACTCTCCAGAATCGAACATACGATCCTCGGCCCCAGAACCACGCCCGCGGACGTCCGCCGCGTTCTCGACGAAGCCGCCGAACACGGCCTCCGGGCCTGCGTTCCGCCGAGTTACGTCTCGCTCGCGGCGGAACACGCCCCCGACGTGGAACTCGCGACCGTCGTCGGCTTTCCACACGGAACCCACACGACGGAGACGAAGATCCGGGAGGCGGAACGCGCCTACACCGAGGGTGCCGACGAACTCGACATGGTCGCCCGGATCGGGCGCCTGCAGGCCGGCGAGGACGGGATCGTCGCCCGCGACATCGAGGGCGTCGTCGGGGCGACGCCGCTGCCGACGAAGGTGATCGTCGAGACACCGCTGCTTTCGGACGCCGAAAAACGACGCGCCGCAGAGGTCGCCGCCGACGCCGGCGCAGACTATCTCAAGACTGCGACCGGGTTCAGCGGGGGCGGTGCCACCGTCGCCGACGTCGACCTGTTGAGCGCGTACTGCCCGGTGAAAGCAAGCGGCGGCATCGGCTCCTGGGAGGCGACCCGGGCGATGTTCGAGGCGGGGGCCGCCCGGATCGGGGCCTCGAGTGGCGTGACGATCGCACGGGAGTACTCAGAACGGTAGCAGGTGCTGTATATGATCGGTTTATACGCGTGCCACTGACGTCGCTACGTGACGACCGTCACGTCGAACTTCCCGCGCCAGCGGTATCGCCGGCCGCCCCAGACGAACGTCTGGCGGACGAACGCGTAGGGTATGAAGGGCACGAATACGAACACCGCCGGGTAGGCCAACAGTGCCGTCCACCGGCGGACACCCAGCACCTCGTTGACGACCACGTGAAATACCGTCAGGATCCCCGCCGCCCAGAACGGGAACAGAACCGCGCCAGCGAGCACGGTCAGCATGAGCAGAATCAGCACACCGATGGGACCGGGGTCGTGCGTCCAGAGGATTTTCGTCCACCGGACTTGGCGCTCGACTGTCTTCCGGATACTCCCTCCAATTGGGACGATGCGCGTGCGGCGAACTGTCGTAACCTGAAGGTGCTCCATGAGGAGGGCATCGTCACTGACGGTCCGTCGGAGTTCGCTCAGGAACGCGGCCTCGTCAATGTCGTCGCGCTCAAACATCACGGCACCACCCCAGATGTTGTCTCCGAGATAGATGCCCAGCGACGCACTTGATGCGTACAGCGGCTCCCACAGCACACTGAGCGGATCTCGCCCCACGAAGTACGGAACCTCCGACACCGGTCCGTGGTTCTCATAGTCCGCGCTGAAGGTGGCCAGCCACTCCGGGGGGTGGTGGAAGTCATCATCCGTCCAGACGAGGCGGTTGTGGCGCGCAGCCTCCATCCCGGCAGCGATGGCGTTGGCCTTCCCCGAACAGCCCTCCGGTTCACCGGCAGCGACGAGTCGGACGGCCCCGGGGTACTCTGCCCGCTCGGTGACGGGGTCGTCCTCGCGGTCGTGAATGATCAACAGCTCGTTTCTGTCTCCAAGCTGGCCAGCCAACTCCGCGCATGCGTCGGTCCACCTCGTCGTCGGCAGGAGGACGCTCGTTGGCGGCCGGTCAGACATGACGGTGTTTTCTGATCCTGAATTGAAAAATCTCTCGGTGATCACCGCCCTGTGCGTTCAGCTTTTGACCTCCTCCACACGGCTAAGCCGTGGGATTCCTCGATGGAGATATTATACTATCGGAGCGTCCCGGTCCACTCGGCCCAGATTTTTTACTTTCCTTCCTTGGCTGAAACCAGATATTCGTGTTCGTAGTCACCGATCACTTCGATGTCGATGTCCTTGAGTTGTTGAACAGTCTCGAGCTGATCAGCCGGGACATACGTAGTAACGGTGTCTTCGCTGATCTGGATGTCTGCCTCCATCACACCGCCGATTGCTACTAGTGCGTCCACGATGTAGTCCGTCATATCTGTTGGTTGAGTCATGTGCCTCAGTACCTGTACAGTTAGAGAGCGCATAACTTTTTTGGAATAGAGACGAATACTCATTCATTAATATATTTTAGACATATTATTGTCTGGAGCGCGTAAAACTACGATCATGGTCGATGCTGTTAACTGTAACTCTCTTGGGAGTGCGTGAAATCCCTGGCCTACTCTACGGGTCGACAGAACTGTTGATAGAATTAGCCTCCACCGTATCCGGCGAATATCTATCAGGACTTCTGTCGACCCGTATCGCTCGTGCTCATACTGTCGGTCACAGTTGCTCGCCGACCCAGCCGCCAGCGACGCCGAGGACGAGGCCGGCGGCCCCGAATCCGATCGCCGGGACCAGTCCCACGACGAACAGCGAGAGGAGGAGGTTGCCGAGAACGTAGCCGGCCGCCGCGATGACGAACGCCGCGACGCCAGGTTCGATGATCGTGCTTCCCGGGGAGGCGACACCGACCAGGACACCCATGATGAAGTAACTCGGCAACCCGCCGAGCAGGCCGATACCTAGGAGTCCCGCGAGCAGGTTCAGGCCAAGCCCGACGCCGATTCCCGTGAGTACCCAGCCGGGGTGGAACACCGAGGTCGCGGCGCTTTTGGCGCGAGTAACACTCATGATTGGACTGTCGGTCCCGGAAGGAGTAAAATTGTCGGGCCGTGTGTCACTCGGAGAGACCGAAGTCGGACACCGCTGTTTCCGTTTCGAGCAGGGCGCGCAGTTCCCGCAGATCGGCGACCTCGTGGGTCGGGTCAGGATCTAGATCGAGGTCAGCACGGTGTGGCCGGCGGACGAACGCCGAGTCGACCCCCGCTCGCCGTGCCGCGACGATGTCCTTCTGGCTGTCACCGACGTACAGCGCGTCTTCGGTTCCGAGATCGGCGAGGGCCTGCCGGATGTAGTGTGGATCCGGTTTCTTTCGCTCGACGCCCGCCACGGTGTGTTCGCGGCCGTAGTGGGTCGCGACCGGGGGCGCGAGGTCGAAGTGGTCGACGATGAACCGCACCGTCTCGCGTTGGTTGTTGCTCACGATCCCGATATCGGCGTCGAGATCGAGTATGGCGTCGACGTCGTCGTAGAGGGGCTTTTCGCCCCGGCGGATCATGGCCTTCTGTCGGCGCGCGGCCTCGTCGTCCCGGTGGCGCCAGAACGGGTCAGGGTCGATCCCGTGTGCGTCACAGATCCGGCGAACGTCGGCGGCGGTGGTGCCGTGAAGCGTCTCGATGTGTTCTGCGGGCGGGTCCGGCACGCCCGCGGCGTGGAAGGCGTCCTTGATCGCGTCCCGGACCACGTCCCCGCCGGTCAGCCGTGTGAGTATCCCGTCGTTGTCGAAGACGATGGCGTCGTACATGTGTTGATCACTCCGCCCCGGTCGATTCGAAAGCCTCGTCGCCGTACCGCGCGAGGATGCGCGCTTTCACGTCGCTGGAGGAGGTCACCCCCGGCCCCTCGTAAGCGTCGATCCGCACCACCTCCACCCCCTCGAACCCGGCGGCGGCGAGGTCGGACTCCAGCGCCGTGATCTCGTAGCCCTGGTCATGGCCGAGCGTGATCACGTCGGGGTCGATCTCGGCGACGGACTCGAAGAGATCCTCCTCCGATCCGAGGATGGCGCGGTCGACCGCGTCCAGTCCTTCGACGACCCGGCGGCGGCTCTCCTCGTCGAGAAAGACGTTCTTGCGGGTTGCGACTCGGGAGTCCCGAGCGATCACGACCGCGAGTTCCTCTCCAAGGGCGGCACTCTCCTCGAGATAGTGGCGATGCCCCGGGTGCAGGATGTCGAACGTTCCCTGGGCCATGACCCGTCTCATAGCTGCTCTTTCGGCGCCGATGCTCATGAGCGTAGTCCTTTCGAGCCGACGTTCGCCCAACGACAAGAATGAAGAGGGGAGGTTCCGTACGCTTTTCCGAGGGATCGATACGTGGAGATACCAGAAGAACTCCTCTGTCTGTATACCGCTCGCATCGAGAGCCGCGATGGAACGCATGTCATCGACGTGCCTGATCGTGAACTCCGCAACGGCGACATCGACGCCGGCGGCCAGTATCGCGTCGCACTACTACCGACGTCGGGACCCGACGCATCCACCTCTGCCGAAGAGACCGAGTCGACGGACGATCACGAGCCCCGAGATCCGCCCGTCTCGGAGGGCGACCGCCGGACGGTCGAGATCGAGAACCTCGGCGATCAGGGCGACGGGATCGCCCGCGTCGAGCGCGGCTACGTCGTCATCGTCCCCGACACCGACGTCGGCGACGAGGTGACCATCGAAATCGAGGATCTGCATCCGAACTTCGCGATGGCCCGGGTCGTCGAGGGTGAATCGCTGCCGGCGGAGTGATACTGTCGGCTGTAAGTTCGTGGAGGAACTCGCAACCCCGGGGTGCCGAGTATCTCCATCGAGTCACAGCCGACAGTATTACGTCACGAACGTACCGATGACCTACCAACTGGACGAGATCGACCGGCGAATCCTGCACGCCCTCATGATGGACGCACGAAACACCTCTGCACCGGCGATTGCGGAGGATCTTAACGTGTCCGCAGGAACGGTGCGCTACCGGATCGATCGGCTGGAGGAGGAGGGCGTGATACAGGGATACACAGCAGTCCTCGACTTCGAACGCGCCGGGCACCTCGCCTCCGTGTTCATGTGTACCGTGCCGGCCGACAGCCGGGAGGAGTTAGCCCTGGCCGCACAGTCGATCCCGGGCGTGATGGGCGTGCGCGTGCTGATGGCCGGTCGGCGTGATCTGCAGATCGTTGCCGTCGGTGAGACGACCGAAGATCTGCGGGAGATCGCTCGGTCGCTCGCGGAGTTCGACATCAAGATCGAGAACGAGGAACTCCTGCAGACGGAGATCCGGAGTTCCTACGAACACTTCCCATCGGAGACCCCGGACGACTCGCCGGTGAACGAGATCGCAACCCTGACCGACGGCACGCCGGTCGTGGAGGTGGACGTCACAGAGGACGCGTCGATAACCGGAATGAGCCTCGAAGCAGCAAAGCACCAGGAGATACTCCCGCGGAGTGCGATCGTCGTCTCGGTCGAACGAGACGGTCGCATACTCCAGCCGACGGCGGAGACGGCCATCGAAAGTGGCGACATCGTCACGGTCGTCGCCCGTGAGGAGTGTAAAGAGGAGCTACTCGGCGCGTTCACCACCGGACCCGATCGGGCCGATCCCGCCATTCCCCCGTAGGCTCCCGATATACGGGTCGACAGAACTGTTGATAGAATTAGCCTCCACCGTACCCGGCGAATATCTATCAGGACTTCTGTCGACCCGTATATACTGTCGGACAGAGACATTGATAATCGAACCCCCGGGACGGGGGGCCTTCGAATTATCAATACTTCTGTCCGACAGTATAGCTGTTTACCGGTGATCGCCACCCCCGGTGGCGGCGAGCACCGGTAAGAGACT
>JBDGQL010000007.1:0-5533 GCA_042219105.1 Karumarchaeum halophilus (SeqCode)
TTTTGACCGGGAACAATCAACCTGCGTGGTGAACTATTCGTGTCCGGGTGTATATCTATCAGGACCTCTGTCGACCCGTATATCAGTCCTCCGAGTCCGCTGCACCGCACGATTTTTCTGCGGGGCAGCGCTACCGGTCCCAATGAGCGATTCCGCCGACTCGTCAGCCGGTTCGGGCGACGCGAGCGGTCCAAAACAGGTCACCGATCCGGACTACCACAGCGAGAACCACACGGCTGCACAGACCTGCGGGTGGACGAAAAACGCGATGCGCGGGGAGGGCACGTGTTATAAGCACGCTTTCTATGGCATTCGATCGCACCGCTGCATCCAGATGACGCCCGTCGTCAAGTGCAACGAGCGCTGTGTGTTCTGCTGGCGCGACCACCAGGGCCACGCCTACGAGATGGACGGCGTCGAGTGGGACGATCCCGAGGCGGTCGTCGACGCCTCGATCGACCTCCAGCGGAAACTTCTCTCCGGCTTTGGCGGCCACGAGGAGGTCCCCCGCGAGCGCTTCGAGGAGTCGATGGAGCCTCGCCACGTGGCGATCAGCCTCGACGGCGAACCCACGCTGTACCCCTACCTCTCGGAACTCATCGAGGCGTTTCACGACCGCGATATGACCACGTTTCTGGTCTCCAACGGCACGAAACCGGAGGTGCTCGCGCACTGTGACCCCACACAACTGTACGTCTCCGTCGACGCCGCCGAGCGCGCGACGTTCGACGACATCGTCCGGGCGATGGACGACGACGCCTGGGAGCGCCTGATTGACACGATGGACGTGCTCGCCGACAAGGATGAGACCCGAACCGTCCTCCGAACGACGCTGCTCGCCGGGGAGAACATGGAGCATCCGGACTGGTACGCCGGCTTCTACCGGCGGGCTGACCCCGATTTCGTCGAACTGAAGGCGTACATGCACGTAGGCCACTCGCGGGGGCGGCTCGACCGGGACACGATGCCCGACCACGAGGAGGTTCGCGCCTTCGCAGAGGACGTGATGGCGTATATGCCCGGCCACGACGTCCTGAAGGAACAGCCGGCCTCCCGCGTGGCACTGATCGCACCCGAGGAGGACACCTGGGTGCCGAAACTGAACCACGAGACGCCGTTCTGGGAGCGCGACCCGGTGACGGGTGACTGATAATGCTACTGACCGGTCCGGAAAGAAAGGGCCACCGAAACACTGTAACTATTTTGTGATGCATTCCACGAGCGTCATGCTTATCACGCTCCCGGTCCCACGTACATACCATGCAAGAGACGGCTCCTGCCGTCAGCCACGACGCGCTTCTCACGCTTCGGACGATCGCGCTCGATGGCGGATTCGCGGGCGAAACCAAGCTCTCCTGTTCGTGGCTCGCGGACAAACTCGACGTGTCGAACCAGACCGCCTCCCGCCGTCTTCGGACGCTTTCCGACGCCGGCGTGATCGAGCGCGACACCGTGGTCGACGGCCAGTGGGTGCGGATCACCGACAGGGGCAAGCGCGCCCTCCGGGAGGAGTACGAGACCTACCGGCGGGTGTTCGAGGAGCCCGAAACGATCACCCTGGAGGGATCGGTCACGTCCGGCATGGGCGAGGGACGTCATTACATTTCGCTTCCGGGCTACATGGAACAGTTCGAGACCCGACTGGGGTATCCCCCTTTCGCGGGGACGCTCAACCTCGATCTCACTCCCGCAAGCGTCCGCGCCCGTGCTGGTCTGACCGCGTTCGAGCCGGTCACGATCGACGGATGGGAAGGAGACGACCGAACGTACGGTCCAGCGTTCTGTTATTCCGCCACCCTCGAACCCGAGGGTGCTGACGGGGACGGAGACCCCGGGAAATACGAGACGGCACACGTCATCACGCCCGAGCGCACCCACCACGACGAGGATCAACTCGAAGTGATCGCCCCGGAGAAACTCAGAGACGAACTCGACCTCGCTGACGGGGACCGGCTGACCGTGCACGTCGCGGGAGAGCCATGACCCAGCGCCTCGATGGAGCCGAGCGTGCAGTCGAGGGGTTTCGCCGCGGTGAGCCGGTCC
Source organism: Karumarchaeum halophilus (SeqCode) (assembly GCA_042219105.1). Taxonomy (GTDB): domain Archaea; phylum Halobacteriota; class Halobacteria; order Halobacteriales; family Hikarchaeaceae; genus CAYSJP01. The sequence goes on from JBDGQL010000007.1 coordinate 2,044, forward strand.
TGATCCACGACTCCGAGGATCGCGAGGCCGAAACCGACCTCGTCTACCCCGCCGCCGACGTGACGCCCGAGGCGGTCGCACGCCTCCGGAACGACGCCGGCGGGCTGGTCTGTGTCGCACTCGCCCACTCCGTCGCCGACGCGTTCGATCTCCCGCTGTTGGACGAACGGCTGGACCACCCGGCTGCCGGCGGTGAGGTCGCCTACGACGAGCGCTCGTCGTTTTCGATCTCGGTCAACCACCGCGACACCTACACGGGAATAACCGACGAGGACCGCTCGCGGACGATACGAGCACTCGCCGCCGCCGCGGATGGGGTCCCCGGGTACGGTCTCGACGCCTTCGCTTCCGAGTTCCGCGCGCCCGGACACGTGACTCTTCTGAGGGCCGCGCCGTCGCTCGCGGACCGCAAGGGCCACACGGAACTCGGCGTCACCCTCGCTGCGGCGGCCGACCGCGAACCGGCGGCCGTCGTCTGTGAGATGCTCGACGACACGTCGGGGGAGGCGCTGCCGAAGGCGGCCGCCCGGGAGTACGCGGCCCGCCACGATCTCGCGTTCGTCGAGGGCGCGACGCTGGTGGAGGCGCTCTCGTAGGCGGACTATACACCCGGACACGAATAGAGTAACTGGTTCTTCAACCTTGGAGTTGTGAGTTCTGAGTCATTCTCGCATCTGTCGAATATCGAGGGTGTATTTTGAGGCGTGCAAGATACAACGCGCGAATTGCTCGCTCCCTCCGGTCGCTCGCAATTCCTGAAGGAAGCCTCCGATGTGTCTGGGGCGCGTCGCTGACGCGCCCCTCTGTACACCCAGAATGACGAGCGAGCGCGGCGGCGGGCCGGACGGCCCGCCAGAGCGCGAGTGGTAGATCACGCCCCTTCGTGGCGGTCAGGATGAACGAACCGCGAGCGAAGCGAGCGGTGAGTGAATCCTCTAAGTGTTGCACAGCATTTCTGTCAAAACACGAGATTCTCCGCACCTCTCTGGAAAAATGGACTCATAAGTTGAGACTTGAAGAACCACTAACACGCAGATCGATTATTCCCGGTCAACACGATGTCTCCCCGCCGATCAGGGGATACTCACGTTGACTGGTTCGTGTCCGACAGTATACGGGAGCCGCGCCAGCCGGGTCGACCGACGCGCCCTTGTCCGTGACACGAGAACGGGGTGTATGGATCCACGCGTCCACGAACACGCCGAACTGCTGGTCGACTGGAGCGCCCGGATCACCGGAGGCGAGAACGTGATCGTGTCCGTGAGCGAGGGCGCCCACGACCTGGCGGTCGCCGTCGCCGGGGTGCTGGGCGAGCGGGGGGCGAATCCCCGGTTTCTGTACGACTCCGACGAGGTACAGCGCGCGTATCTGCAGGCAGCCGACGGGTTCGATCCCGACCCGGCGTTCGAGCGCGAACTGTTCGAGCGCGCCGACGCGTATCTCCGGCTGGGCGGCGGGCGCAACACGGCGGCGCTCGCGGACGTGCCGGGGGACGCCCGGCGTGAGTACAGCCACGCCCGCGAGCAGATCCGCGAGGCCCGCTTCGCGACGGACTGGGTGTCGACCGTCCACCCGACGCGGTCGCTCGCCCAGCAGGCCGGCATGGCCCACGCGGAGTACCGGGAGTTCGTCTACGACGCCGTGCTCCGGGACTGGGAGAGTCTTGCCGAGGAGATGGCCCGACTGAAGGAAATCCTCGACGACGGGGGCGAGGTGCGAATCGAAGGAGAGGGCACCAGCCTGAGCATGTCGATCGAGGGCCACAGCGCGGTCAACTCCGCCGCCTCGGTCGCGTATGATTCCCACAACTTGCCCTCCGGCGAGGTGTTCACCGCACCGGTCGCGGACACGGTCGAGGGTGAGGTCGTGTTCGACGTGCCGATGACGATCCGCGGTGAACGCGTCCGGGACGTCCGGCTCGCGTTCGAGGATGGTGAGGTGGTCGAGTTCAGCGCCGGCGCCGGCGAGTCCGCCGTCGCGTCGGTGCTGGAAACCGACGAGGGCGCGCGCCGGCTGGGGGAACTCGGGATCGGGATGAACCGCGGGATCGATCGGGCCACCGATTCCATCCTGTTCGACGAGAAGATGGCGGGTACCGTCCACCTGGCGCTGGGGCGTGCCTACGACGCCTGCCTGCCCGCCGGCGAGACGGGCAACGAGAGCGCCACACACACCGATCTCATCGCGGACGTGACGAGCGACGCGCGCCTGGTCGTCGACGGCGAGACGATCCAGCGAGACGGGGTCTTCCGATGGGAAGACGGGTTCGCGGAACGATCAAACGTTCCGGCCCGGAATAAATAAACGGAGACGATATACAGGCATTTGTACGATGAACTATTAATAGTTGTATACGCTGATGAGCGTCCCGGCTTCGATTACTAAAACGCGCGCGAAGGTGCTGCGGCAGGCGGCGGCCGCTGCCGTGATACCGCTCGTTCTTCTCGGGGTACTCGGCATGACCGGTAGTCTCAGCGGGGTCGGGACGGCGCTTTCGGGTGCTGACGTGAGCGTCTTTGCGGTCGTCGTGGGTGCAGCCCTTTGTGTTCTCGTTCTTCGTGGACTCACGCTCCGGGTGTTGTTGGAGATTTTGGGTCACCGACCGTCGGTCGGTCGCATCCTCCCCGTGTACGTGGCCACGGTGGCAGTCAGCACGCTCCTCCCCGGCGGCCAGGCCACCGGAGCACCGATAAACGGCTATCTCGTCTCGCGTCCCACCGGCGTCGAATACGAGGACGGCATCGCGGCCGTCGTCGGCATTTCGGCACTTAGCAATCTCGTCGTCGGTCTCTCGGGCGTGTTCGGAGCCGCATACCTCCTCGCAACGACGAACCCCGGAAACGGGATCACGACACTCGCGGTGCTCGCGGTTGCGCTGTTCTGCCTGGCCGCGCTCGTTGCCGTGGCTCTCTTGCGCGCCCGTGACCGACTGGCGTCCATGGCGGTTTCCCTCATCACCCGCCTCGGACGGAAGGCTGCATTTCTCCCGGGCGTACCGGAACCCGAGCGTGACGCCGTCGCCCGGCACGTGGAGCGGTTCCGGGATGCGCTGGATCGGTTTCGGGACGCGACGACGGGCCAAGTCGTCGCGCTCGTCGGTCTGTTGGGAGCCGCTCATTTCCTGACAGTCGTTGCCCTCTGGCTCTCGCTTGCGGCCGTCGGCACGTCCGTTCCAATCGGTGTTGTCATCGCGGTGATCCCTGCCGGAGTCGTCGCGGCGGCCGTGCCGACACCGGGAGGGTTCGGGGGCATCGAGGTCGCTCTGGTCGGACTCCTCACAGCGGGAACGAGCGCTGCTGCCTCGACCGCCACCGCGGCCACGGTGATCTATCAGATCGCGATGGTCGGTCCCGCGTTGCTCGCCGGTGGGAGTGTTCTCACGATGATGCTGCTGATGGGGCTTCTTCAGGGCATACCGGAGAGCCAGTGACAGCGAATCACTGTAGAGGTGCCAGGACGCCGGCTCATAGCTGAATAGGGAACGAATGGC
>JBDGQL010000276.1:0-5447 GCA_042219105.1 Karumarchaeum halophilus (SeqCode)
CCTTCTCTCGCGCGCCTGAGCGGCACCTCGGGTGTTTCGCGGACGCGCCCGACCCGGCGACGTTCGAGGAGCGCGTTACCTCGGTGCGCGAGCACGCGGAGATCGACCGTGCGGAGGCGGTCACGTGTCTCGAATCGGCGCTCGCGGAGTGGGCCGACGCCGATCGAGGGGACTGGACCGCCGACGAACTGGAGCGCGCCGGGGCGGTTGCGAGCGAGCAGTTCGGCTCAGAGGCGTGGACCCGGCGACACTGATAGGGTCGGTTGTATGTCAGTTCCGGAGTGGCGCTGCGAATACCGTCGAATCCGTGCACGAGAATCGCGTTGCTTGTAGAAACTGAGCGCAGACCAGCGGCGAGAAGTTCCCTCGTCTTCCGACCATCGCCTCGAACGGTTTCGCGTCGTGCCAGTCGGCGACTGGATCCTCGTAACTGTAGCGGTCGTACTCGAGTTGGGTGACGAGGTCGGCCGCGGCTGCCCTCACCAGCCGCAACCGGATCTGACCGGTTGTTTGTCACATCGGGGGACAAATCGTCCCCCACCGGTCACTTCACCGATCCCGAACTCCCGTGCACGGATTCTGTCGTTCGTATACGGGTCGACAGAAGCCCTGATATATATTCGCCGGGGTACGGCGGAGGCGAATTCTATCAATCGTTCTGTCGACCCGTATGATGACTACTCAGAAGGACGGGACTGGTACATATCACAGGATTTAACCGACAGCAGAGCAACTGCATCTTTCGAAGTGATTACCGGGAGACGTCATCCCGGCCTATTCGCCCCAATGAACCCGAAAACTACGCAGCGGGAGTCCGAAGAGACGCCCCCCCGAGAGACCGATGGCTGTCCCGAGTGTGACGGCGCCCTGATCGTCCAAGAGGATCGCGCCGAGACGGTGTGTGCGGACTGTGGCCTCGTCGTTGAGCAGGACGGTATCGATCCCGGTCCCGAGTGGCGCGCCTTCGACGCCCAGGAGAAAGACGAGAAGTCCCGTGTCGGCGCCCCAACGACGAACACCATGCACGACAAAGGGCTGTCGACGAACATCGACTGGCGCGACCAGGACGCCTACGGCAACTCCCTCTCTTCGCGCCAGCGCGAGAAGATGCAGCGCCTGCGCACCTGGAACGAGCGCTTTCGCACGCGGGACTCCCGCGACCGGAATCTCAAGCAGGCCCTGGGTGAAATCGACCGCATGGCTTCCGCCCTGGGCCTGCCGGAGAACGTCCGCGAGACCGCGAGCGTCATCTATCGGCGCGCGCTCGATGACGACCTCCTCCCCGGTCGCTCCATCGAGGGTGTCTCAACAGCGGTCGTGTACGCCGCCGCCCGCCAGGCGAACGTCCCCCGGAGCCTCGACGAACTCTCGGAGGTCAGCCGCGTCGAGAAGTCGGAGGTCGCGCGCACGTACCGGTACGTCGTCCGGGAACTCGGCTTGGAGATCAAGCCCGCCGACCCCGAGCAGTACGTTCCCCGCTTTGCCTCGGACCTCGATCTGTCCGAGGAGTCGGAGCGGCGCGCCCGGGACCTCCTCGCGAACGCCAAAGATCAGGGCGTCCACTCCGGAAAGTCACCCGTCGGCCTCGCGGCGGCCTCGATCTACGCCGCCGCCCTCCTCACCAACGAGAAGACGACCCAGGCGGCGGTGTCGGAGGTCGCCGACATCTCCGAAGTGACGATCCGGAACCGCTACCACGAACTCCTGGAGGCCGAACAGGCCCCGGTCCCCTGACCGTCCGGTACAGAATCACCCGAGTCGCTTTTATTTCGTCTCCGTGAGACACGACCATGGAGTTCGACTCGTTCGTCCTCGCGGCGGCGACTGACGACCTCTCCGTCGAGCCGGCTGCCCGCGACCACGCCGACGCCGTCGAGTTCCGGATGGACTTCGCCACCGACCCCCTCTCAGCCCTCGAGGACTACGACGGCGCACTCCCCGTGATCGCGACCAACCGCGTCGACTGGGAAGGCGGGGACGCGCCGGACGACGACGCCCGTCTCGAAGCTCTCGCGACGGCGGCCGAACACGACGCGGTCGGCGCGGTCGACGTCGAACTCGGTGCCCTCGATCCGGGTCGGGACGAAAACGACGCCGTCCGCGACGGTTCGTGGGTCGTCGATCACGCCCGCGAGCGCGGCACGAGCGTGATCGCCTCGGTCCACGACTTCGAGACGACGCCGTCGCGAGCGGATCTCGATGGGCTTCTCGATCGCGCGACGGCGGCCGGCGACGTGGGCAAACTCGCGGTCACCGCCGAAACGCCGGACGACGTCCTCGACCTGCTCGCCTGCACCCGTAACCACGCCGAGCGCGGGTCGGCGATCGCGACGATGGCGATGGGCGAGGCGGGGCGACACTCCCGGGCCGTGTGCCCGCTGTACGGCTCCCGGATCGGCTACGCACCGGTCGACCCCGGCAACGCGACCGCCCCCGGCCAGTACGATCTGGCGACGCTCCGGTCGCTGATCGACCGGCTGGCGTCGGAGTCGTGATAAGGACGGATGTAAGTCGTTACCGATGCGCTCGCGTGAGCCCGGCGGATTCGGCCGATATCCGCCGGCTCGGCGAGCGCGCGACGAAAACAGTTACATCCGTCCTTATGAGTTTCCGTCGTGAGGACCGCGGGACGGCCGTCCGAGAGGAGAAAATTAACTACTTCCCCGGTCGAGATGCCGGTGTGTCACGCCGACGCGCCGCGATCGCGGCCTTCCTGGCCCTGTTTGCACCGGGACTCGGGCACGTCTACCTCCGGGCGTGGATACGCGCCATCGCCTGGTTCCTCCTCGCGACCGTCACCGTGTCGTTCGTTCTCCCGGAGTCGGCGTTCGCGGGGATCGGCTCCGGCGGAATCGGGGGCATGATCGAGACGATCACGTCGCTCCCCTCGCGGGTGTACCTGACGTCGCTGACCGTCCGGGTGGCGAGCGGGCTCGATGCGGGGCTGATCGCCCTCCGTGCCCCGACCGCGGACACGACCGCGGACGCGACCGAAGCCGAGGCGAGTGGCGGTTGCCCGCAGTGTGGCAAGGACCTCGATGACGAACTCGACTTCTGTCCGTGGTGTACGACGCACCTGGAATCAGAGAAGTAATTTTCATTCGGACGGGCCACGCCAGCAACGCTACTGGAAGCCGATCCGGCCGCCCTGTCGGCGATCCCGGGGCGCGTTTCCGCCGGTGAACTCCTCTTCGATCTCCTCGTAGTACTCCTCGATCTCGTCGGTGACCGTGGCACGGACCTCCTCCATCGCCAGTCGAAAGTGCTGCATCTCGACCGCCTCGGCGTCAGGATCGTCCCGGAGGGCCTCGATCGCCGCCTCGCGGGTGATGTTCTCCAGATCCGAGCCGACGTAGCCGTCCGTGACCTCCGCGAGTTCGCGCAGGCTCACGCCCGCGGTGATCGGCATGTCCTCGGTGTGGATTTTGAGGATCTGCTCGCGACCCTCGACGCCGGGTTCGCCCACCATCACGAGCCGGTCGAACCGGCCCGACCGGAGCAGGGCGGGGTCGATCATGTCCGGGCGGTTCGTCGCTCCCACGACCATCACGTTCTCCATGTCCTCCAGCCCGTCGAGTTCGGTCAGAAGCTGGTTGACGACGCGCTCGGAGACGTTGTTGCCCATTTCCTGGCCGCGGTTGGGGGCGATCGCGTCGAGTTCGTCGAAGAAGATCACGCAGGGTGCGACCTGGCGGGCCTTCCGGAACGTCTCGCGGATCGCCTTTTCGGACTCGCCGACCCACTTCGACAGTAACTGGGGCCCCCGCACCGAGATGAAGTTGGCATCGGTCTCGTTGGCCACCGCCTTGGCCATCAGGGTCTTTCCGGTTCCGGGAGGACCGTACAGCATGACGCCCTTCGGGGGATCGATCCCCATGCGGGCAAAGCGCTCGGGGGTCCGGAGCGGCCACTCGATCGACTCCTTGATGTCCCGCTTTGCGTCCTCCAGCCCGCCGACGTGGTCCCAGTTCGTCTTCGGAATCTCGACCAGCACCTCCCGCATCGCGGAGGGCTCGACCTCGGCGAGGGCACCCTGGAAGTCCTCCCGTTTGATTATCATCCGATCGATGAGCGATGGGGGGATGTCCTCCTCGTCAAGGTCGATCTCGGGGAGGTACCGGCGGAGCGCGCGCATCGCAGCTTCCTTGGTCAGCGACTCGATGTCGGCCCCGACGAACCCGTGAGTCTCCTCGGCGAGGCGCTCGAGGGCGACGTCATCCGAGAGTGGCATCCCGCGGGTGTGGATCTGGAGGATCTCGCGGCGCCCGCCCTCGTTCGGGACGCCGATATCGATCTCGCGGTCGAACCGTCCCGGCCGGCGCAGAGCGGGATCGACGGCGTCGACGCGGTTCGTGGCGGCGATGACGACCACCTCGCCCCGCGTCTCCAGCCCGTCCATCATCGTCAGAAGCTGGGCGACGACCCGGCGCTCGACCTCGCCGGTGACGTCTTCCCGTTTCGGGGCGATGGAGTCGAGCTCGTCGATGAAGATGATCGACGGCGACTCCTCGGTGGCATCCTCGAAGATCTCTCTCAGTTGCTGTTCGGATTCGCCGTAGTACTTCGATATGATCTCGGGGCCGGCGATGGAGAAGAAGGAGGCGGAGGTCTCGTTGGCCACTGCCTTGGCGAGCAGTGTCTTGCCAGTGCCTGGCGGGCCGTGCAGGAGCACGCCCTGTGGCGGATCGATCCCCAGCTTCTGGAAGATCTGGGGGTGTTTCATCGGAAGCTCGACCATCTCCCGGACCCGCTGGATCTCGTTTTTGAGGCCGCCGATGTCCTCGTAGGTGATGCCGCCACCGGTCTTCTCGAACCCGGAGATGGGTTCCTCGCGGAGCGTCACCTCGGTATCCTCGGTGACGAGGACGACCTCCTCGGGGTCGGTGTCGACGGCGATCAGGGGGATCGCCTGCCCGGGCGAGCGCATGAAGGGGTGGTTCGTCGAGGACATCACGGGGACGATGTCGTTCTCGACGACCGGCCGCTTGAGGATCTGGCGTTTCACCATGCCGGCCGCGTCGGAGCCAAACTGCACCGAGGCGTCCTCGGGCGGCGCCAGGACGAGTTCGTCGGCCTTTTCTGCCTCTGCTTTGCGGATCTCGACGCGCTCGCCGATCCCAACGTCGGCGTTCTGGCGGGTGAACCCGTCGATGCGGACGGTGTCGGTGTTCCAGTCTTGCCGGTCGGCGCGCCACACCTTCGCGGCGGTGCGTTCCCCGCCCTCGATTTCGATGATGTCGCCCGGGCTCAGCTTCAGGTGCAACAGCGTGTCGGGATCGAGGCGAGCGATCCCGCGCCCCGAGTCGTTTGGGTAGGCTTTCGAAACTTCCAGTTGGACTTCGTTCATGGTCGAGTGGGTGGTCTATTTCACCTCCGTCCGGCCCGGAGATATGCCTTTTGTTCCCCGGCATCGGTACCCGCCACCGATGGGTTTATGTGACAGTGTG
>JBDGQL010000123.1:0-5445 GCA_042219105.1 Karumarchaeum halophilus (SeqCode)
TGAGCGCCGACGCCCGGCGGATCGAGAAGCTGATCCAGCGGTCACGCGACACCGAGACGACAGTCGACCTCGCCGCGACCGTCGACAGGGTGGTCGACGCGGTCACCGATGCGCCGCCGCCAGACGCCGACGTGGTGGTGGAGGTTCCCCCAGCGCGGGTCAGGCTGAACGAAGGACTGTTCCGGTTCGCGCTCGGAAACCTCATAGAGAACGCCATCGAACACAGCGACGCCTCCAACCCCCGGATCGAAATACGCGGGACCGTGACCGACGCGGGTATCGAACTGGTCGTCGCCGACGACGGGCCGGGCATCCCCGAGGCGGAACTCGCGGTGCTGGAAAGCGGCCAGGAGGATCCACTGGCACACGCCACCAGCCTGGGTCTGTGGGGTGCCAACTGGGCCGTTCAGACGCTGGGTGGTGATCTCTCGCTGGGAACGAGCGATCTCGGCGGGGCCATGGCGCGGATCGATCTGCCCGCCACCCGGCTGGCGTCCGGCGACGACTGATACTGTCGGTCACGACTCGATGGAGATGTTCGCCACGGCGGTCGCTCGGAGCGTCGTGCTCGACCGCCACCCTTGACTCCATCGGGGCCTACGATTAACTGATGGCTGACGATCCGACTACGAGTCACGGAGACGCGACGGCGCGCTACTACGAGACCGACGAGGAGCGGGTTCTCGCATTCGACCGCGACGGCCGGACGGCCGCAATCGCACAGAACGCTGACGGGTATGCGATGCTCAAGGTTCGTCCCTCCCCCGAAGGCGACGAACTGGAGCGGTACTACGGGTTCGACATGGCGCTCGATCACGCAGCCGACCTGCTCGGTGTCGGCGTTCACGACCTTCCGGTTCCGGACGAGGCGAGCGACATGGGAATGTAGTGCCGATAAGATAATCCCGGTCCGGGATCGGCCGCGACCGCTACGGATACTCTTTTGTCCCCGCTCCGTATATCTGACCCTGCATGACAGATGTACGAATCGCCGGCGTGGGAATGACCCACTTCGGTGCACACCCCGAACGGACGGGGCGAGACCTGTTCGCCGAAGCCGGCGCCGCGGCGCTTGAGGACGCGGGCATCGATCGCGGCGACGTGGAGGCGCTGTACTACGGCAACTTCATGTCCGAACTCGCAGAACACCAGGGCCACCAGGGGCCGATGATGGCCGAGGCGGTCGGCCTGTCGGTGCCGGCGACGCGCTTTGAAAGCGCGTGCGCATCCAGCGGCGCGGCGCTGCGCCAGGCCGTACTCGACATCCGGAGCGGCGAGTCGGATGTCCTGCTCGTGGGCGGCGCAGAACGCATGAACAACCTCGGGACTGCGGGCGCAACGGAGGCGCTCGCAATCGCCGCCGACGACCTGTATGAGATCCGCTCGGGGGTCACGTTCCCCGGCGCGTACGCCCTCATGGCTCGGGCGTACTTCGATCAGTACGGCGGCGGGAAGGAGGACCTCGCTAACGTCGCGGTGAAGAACCACGACAACGCCCTGCCGAACGACCACGCGCAGTTCCAGAGCGAGATTGACATCGACGACGCCTTGGACGCGCCGATGGTCGCCGATCCCCTGGGGCTGTACGACGCCTGTCCGTTTACCGACGGCGCGAGCGCACTCATCATCACGAGCGAGGAGTACGCCGACGAACACGACGTCGACGCCGACGTGGCCATCTCCGGCAGCGGCCAGGGTGGTGATCGCCTCGCGCTCCAGAACCGCGAGTATCTCGCCCGGACCCCCGCGACGGAGACGGCTGCCGAGGAGGCCTACGCGGACGCCGGCATCGGCGTCGACGACATCGAACTCGCGGAGGTCCACGACTGTTTCACCATCGCGGAGGTCATGGCTATCGAGGGACTCGGCCTGTACGAGACCGGCGAGGGCATCAGCGCCGCCCGCGACCGCGAGACGACTCGGGACGGCGACGTGCCAATCAACCTCTCGGGCGGCCTGAAGGCGAAGGGCCACCCGGTCGGTGCGACCGGAACGAGCCAGGTCTCGGAGATGACGCGGCTTCTCCGTGGTGATCACCCGCGCAGCGACGCGGTTTCGGACGCGACGACCGGCGTCACCCACAACGCTGGCGGGACGGTCGCCAGTGCAGTCGTGCACGTCCTGGAGGTAAACGAATGACCGAAGACACCGCACGAGACGGCGCCTTCGACGACTGGCTCGACGCGATCGAGGGGGGCCGGCCCTACTATCTCGAATGCGAGGACGGCCACGGCGCCCTGCCCCCGGCCAGCGTCTGTCCGGAGTGTGGTTCGACCGATCTGGCGGAGACCGACCTGCCGGCTTCCGGCGCCGTCGAAACGTTCACTATCGTCAACGTCGCCGCCCCCCAGTTCGACGAGGACACGCCCTACGTGACCGCGGTCACGGACTTCGGGAGCGTCCGACTCACGGGCGTGCTCCGAGGAATGGACCACGACGACGTGGAAGTCGGAACGGCCGTCGGCGTCGACGTCGAGGAGACCGTCACGACCGGCGAGCGGGTGTTGACCTTCCGTCCCCAGTAGCTGTGGTATCACGGTCAAGTCGCTCTCGTTAGCAAACTCGTGGGAGACTCGTCTCTTCGCTCCTGGCGTATCATCGCGACTAGCTGGCGATCGATATCGCCGAAACCGATCGTTCTGCCGCCGTGATCCTCGGTAAATGCGTTCGCGTCGTCCTGTGCCGAGAAGGGAAACAGGTCCGGTCCCATCCCCCCTAGCACCTCGCTCTCGATGACGTAGGTGAGGCCCTCCGCGTCGGCGAACGTGTCGGAGTCGGTCGGAGACGGCATGTACGTCCCACCCTCCCGATGGATGAGTTCGTAGTCGATACCGGAGTAATCGGTCACGTAGATCACCTCCGGATCCCAGCCCTGGTCGAGCTTGTTGAAGTGGTATGGAAACAGCCCATGAGAGAGGGTATGGAACCACGCCGGGTTGTCGTGTCTCGCAGGAGAGTTGTCGGCGTAGTATATTTGCCCGTTCGGACCGCCGTGTGGCCCGATCTGCATGCCACCCCGGTCGTCTACCTTGTCCCCGGAGAGATCGATCGGATCGGGAACTGATCCGTCGTCGCCCGAGTCGAGAACGCCGAGACACCCCGACAGACCACTGGCGAGTCCACTCGCTGCGATTGCCGTGACGAACGTCCGTCGCTTCATTACGTTATCATGACCGCGTCGGGACAAACCCCTTCTGGTGTACACGTCGAAGACCGATCCAGGTCTCACAATGACTTCTACACCCGGACGTGATTTGTGCAAGCCGTGCCGTCACAAACCCAGGGTATCACGAGCCGAACGTATTGATCTGGTGTCGTGGCGCGTAACCGAGTCACGTCCGGGTGTATCTCTCACTTTTTCGCCGATCATCACCCCCGTTCTCGGCGATCGGGCCGGTCGGTTCGGTACTTCTATACGGGGCGGTTCCCACGCCACTCGTATGGTCGCGCTCGGACTTGTGGTCGCGTCGTTCAACCGCCCGATCACCGAACGCATGGCGGAGAGAGCCCGCGAGGCCGCAGCCGAACGGGATGCGACGGTCGTCGAGATGGTCGACGTCCCCGGAAGTTACGACACGCCGCTCGCAGCCGACCGGTTGGCACGGCGCGATGACATCGATGCGGTCGCCGTGCTGGGTGCGATCATCACGGGGGACACCGACCACGACCAGATCATCGGCCACGCCGTCGCGGAGGGGCTCACAGAGGTCAGCCTCGACCGCGACACGCCGGTCACCCTCGGCGTGACGGGGCCAGGCATGACGACGAAGGAGGCCCGCGCGCGGATCGACCGGGGCGCGGACGCAGTCGAGAGCGCAGTCGATCTCGTCGAAGTACACGACTAATAGGGTCGGTTGGAACTGTGTATCGGGACGACCGCACGCCGTCGTGCGGTCGATCCGGAAATGACTTACAACCGACCCTATAAAACGATACCATGGATTTTTCAGACCGAGTTACGCGGATCGAACCGAGCGCCACAGTGTCGATCAGCAACCAGGCCTCGCAACTGGAGGCCGACGGCGTCGACGTCGTCGACCTGAGCGTCGGCGACATCGTCGACTTCGACACCCCAGAGAACATCAAGACCGCCGCCACGGAGGCACTCGACGCCGGCCACACCGGCTACACGCCCTCGAACGGCATCCCGGAACTCAGGGAGGCCATCGTCGAGAAACTCCATGACGACGGGCTACGCCAGTACGGAACAGAGAACGTGGTCGTCACCCCCGGTGGCAAGCAGGGCCTCTATGAGGTGTTCCAGACGCTCGTTGACGACGGCGACGAGGTGGTACTGATAGATCCGGCGTGGGTGTCCTACGAGGCGATGGCGAAGATCGTCGGGGCCGACATCACCCGCGTCGACACGACGGACTACGAGTTCGCGCTCGAACCGGCGCTTTCGGACCTCGGGGCGGCGGTGTCTGATGAGACGGAACTGCTGGTCGTCAACTCCCCCGGCAACCCCCACGGGCGGGTGTACTCCGACGCGGCACTCGAGGGGGTTCGCGACGTCGCGGTCGAACACGACATCACGGTGATCTCCGATGAGATCTACAAGGAGGTGACCTACGACGGGGTCGAGGCGACGAGCCTCGGGGCCTTCGAGGGTATGGAGGGCCGCACGGTGACGCTCAACGGCTTCTCGAAGGCGTACGCGATGACCGGCTGGCGGCTGGGCTACTACGCGGCACCGGGGGAACTGGTCGCGGAGGCCGGCAAAATCCACAGCCACTCGGTCACCTGTGCGGTGAACTTCGTCCAGCACGCCGGCGTCGAGGCACTCGAAAACACCGAGGATGCGATCGAGGAGATGCGCTCGGCCTTCGAGCAGCGGCGGGATCTCCTCCTGGACCTGTTTGCCGAACACGACAAGAACGTCGGGTCACCGGAGGGCGCGTTCTACCTGATGCTCCCGGTGGCCGACGACGATGTCGCCTGGGCCGAGGACGCGATCGACCGGGCGCACGTAGCGACCGTGCCCGGAAGCGCGTTCGGCGCCCCGGGGTACGTCCGCCTGGCGTACGCGAACGATGAAAGGCGCCTCCGCGAAGGAGTCGAACGCCTCGCCGAGGCGGACCTGCTGTAGTTGGCGGGACGATTTCGTTAACGAGAATCAGGGGTGAAAACAGTCCGTATGAGTGGACCAGATCGGTACGATCTGCTGTGGGCGCTGGTCGGCGGACTCGCTTTTCTCGTGCTCGTCCAGGGCTACGAACTGCTCGCCGACGAGCGGATCGCAGTGGTCGTGAAGGTGGGCGTCGCGCTCATGGTAGGGGTCGCAAGCGCGGTTCTGACGCGGTGGGTCGCGCGCGTGCTGGTGGCGCAGAACGGAAGCTCTTAATTGCCCGAGTGAGGTAGGAGTGAGTGATAAGGACGGATGTAAGTCCTTACCGATGCGCTCGCGTGAGGCCGGCGGATTCGGCCGATATCCGCCGGCTTGGC
>JBDGQL010000199.1:0-5405 GCA_042219105.1 Karumarchaeum halophilus (SeqCode)
GAACGCATTGATCTGGTGTCGTGGCGCGTAACAGAGTCACGTCCGGGTGTATATGAACGCTCTCCCCTCGCCGGCGTCAGGGTTCGATGACGAGTTTCCCGAGGAAGCTATCCGCGAGGACCGCCCGCTGTGCCTCGCCGGCCTCCTCTAAGCTGTGGGTCAGCGCGATCTCGATCTTTAGCGCGCCGGTCGACATGAGGTGTGCGACCCCGCGAAGGGGAACCCGGAGGTCCGGCGTGTTGAACATGCTCATGAACTGGTAGCTGACGTCCTTCGAGCGCGCGACGCCGACGTTGGTGAAGCCGGGATCGGGACTGTTCTCGCCGATGCCGACCACGCGGGCGCCATCGGCAGCGATGTCGGCGTCGAACTGGAGGTACTCCGCCAGCCGGTGGTCGAGAACGGCGTCGACGCCGCCGTCGGAGGCCTCCCGGACCGCATCGACGAGGTTCTCACGGTCGTAGTCGAGGACCGTCTCGGCGCCCAGGCCGGCCACGGCGTCGTGGTATTCGGGAGCGGCGGTGGCGATGGGTCGTGCGCTCACCGCGGCGGCGACTTGGACGGCGGCGTGACCCACCCCGCCGGCGCCGCCGTGGATCAGGCAGTGTTCGGCGGGGTCGAGGTCGGCGTGGTCGATCAGCGCGCGCCAGGCCGTGACCGCCGCGACGCCGGCGGCACCCGCTTCGGTGAGGTCGGCGTCCGCCGGGAGGGAGACGACGCGATCAGTCGGGATCGTCGCGTACTCGGCGTACGCGCCCTGGTGGGTCGCGTTCCCGATGCCGGTCCCGACCACGCGGTCCCCGGGTGCGAACCTCTCGACGCCCGCACCCACCTCGGTGACGACGCCAGCGACGTCGACTCCGGGAGTGAACGGGAGCCCAACGGGCGCGTACGATCCCTCCCGGAAGTACGTGTCTACGGGATTGACGCCCGCGGCGGCGACCTCGACGAGCAGTTCCGTCTCTCCGGGTTCGGGACGATCGGTCTCGACGACCTCCAGCATCTCCGACCCGCCGTGTTCCCCCAGTCGTGTGGCTCTCATCGTGTCCACCACGTAGCGGGCCGGGGGAATAAGCGTATCTCGTCACCCGCTGAACGCGGCCCACGACACGGACTCCTCCTCGACGATCCGGTCGCTCCCGGGTACTTCGCCGTCCGGGATCGGGCGCTCCTCGGCGGGACCGCCGGGGCTCCCGACGACGATCCGGCCGACCATCCCGAGACGCTTGTGAGGGATACAGTAGTAATCGTGAGTCCCCTCCGTCTCGAAAGCATGGTCGAACGATCCCCTGCGTAACGTGGTGCTGTTCCAGGCGTCCGCGGCGTCGGGGATGCGCCGCTGGTCGCTCTGGGGGTTCGACTCCGTGTACGCGGTCGTTGAGTGGTTGCCGCTCTCGATCCGGAAGGTAACCGTCTCGCCGGAGTCGACGTACAGCCCGATCGGGTCGAAGTAGTAGGTGGCGCCTTTCGTCACCATGTCCACCGTGGTGCCCGAGGTGGTGGTCGAGTCGTCGCCGCCCCCGGTACACCCAGCAACCGTCGCTACACCGGGTACTGTGAGGGCTCCGATACCCCGGAGGACAGTTCGTCGTCGCATCAGGAAACACGTAAGAACGAGAGGAAAATGGTCGTTGCGGTCCCGGGCGCGGGCTACACTGTCGGACGGACGGGCTGACATCTTCGTTCGACAGTACATCGCCCGCAGGATTTTTTATGCCCCCTCCCTCATTTTGGCCCGACAGGGCGCAGGCCGATCAGACATGACCGACACACACACGTTTGCCGGAACCGACAAGTACCGTCGCCTCACAGTAGGTGTAACGCATGGCTGACATACTCGCCGAAAAGCTCTCCGGGAAAGCCGTGATGGGTTCGGACGGAAAGGAACTCGGAATACTGTACAACATCACGATGGACCTTCGAACTGGCGAACTCGCTGACCTGGTCGTCAAGCCCGAAGAGGAGACGGCGTTCGACGCCGACTTCGATGTGGATGGAAACGGTAACTATCGCCTCCCCGCGCGGAGCGTCCAGGCAGTGAAGGATTACATCGTCGTCGAGCGGTAGGCAAATGCACGTTCTCGACGCGTCCGCGTTCATCCAGGAGTATCATACGACCGGGCGAAAGGCGACGGTTCCGAGCGTTCGGGAGGAACTCGAAGACGAGTCGGCCTACCGGTACGACGCCATGGAGGGTTCGGGTATGCACATCCAGATCCCCGAGGACGGTACCGTCGAGCGCGTCCGCCGGGCCGCCGACGCCTCCGGCGACCTCAAGGTTCTCTCGGATACCGACATCCGGCTGATCGCCGCGACGCTCGAACTCGACGGAACGCTCGTGACCGACGACTACGCGATGCAGAACGTCTCCGAGTCGCTCGACCTCTCCGTCGAGGTAATCGCACAGGGAGGGATCGACGAGCAACGCGACTGGCGGTTCCAGTGCCAGGGGTGTGGCCGGGAGTTCGACGAACACCGCGATCGGTGCCCGATCTGTGGCTCCGGGTTGGCGCGGAAGAACCCGAGTTGAGACTTCACGAGCCGAACGCATCTCCGATTTCTGGGGACGATGCTGATACTGTCGGTCACGACTCGATGGAGATATTCGACACCCCGGGGTGGCGAATTCCTCCACGAACTTGTGACCGACAGTATGAAAACCAGCAGGTGACGCTTGGAACGTATGCGTCTTGAAGCCAACAGGCCGCAACGCTGGGCCTGAAATTCTGTGGTGGGATTCCTCCGCATTCACGCGGAGGGGGAGGTCAAGGGCCGAGCGGTTCACCACTCGATTTGGACGGGGTCGCCGGCCTCGACGCCGAATGCGTCCTCGCCTCGGCCCTGGTTGACCGCGAGTTCGACGTTACCGTGGCTCCCGACGGTCACGAGGCGTCCGCCCGTCGGGACCGCCGCGTACGTGCGTTCGACGGGGGCCGGGTCGCCGTCGATGTCGACCGTCCCGCCGAACCGGCCCTCGAGTACCTCGCCGGGGACGTTCGTGATCGCGTTGCCGAAGCCGTCGACGACGAGAATTTCGCCCGAGGCGTCGCCCTCGTCGATGTCCGGGTCGGGGAACGCGAGGTCGACGGGACCGACGCCGGGGGCGAGCATCGATAGCGCTTCCATCCGGTCGACGCCGACGCTGTGGACCTCCGCCGCCGCGGGCGCGAACACGTCCCGGCCGTGGAACGTGACGCTCGCGGGGTCGTCATAGGTGATTTCGAAGCTCTCGAGGTCGGCGTCCGTGCCGGCGAGTCGCCGGGCGACCGGGAGGAGCACGCCGTTGTCCGGACCGACGAGAGCGTGTCCGCCGGCGCGAATCACGACCGCGGCCCGATCCGTCCCGACGCCGGGATCGACCACGACGAGATGAACTGCCGGCGGGAAGTACGGCAGTACCTCGCGGAGCCAGAACCCCGCCGTCCGGACGTCCTGGCGCGGGAAGTCGTGGGCGACATCGATCAGACGCGCGTCACACCGTGAGACGAGGACGCCCTTCATCGCGGCCGGGTACGGCGAGCCGAAATCGGAACTGAGCGTGATCATCCGTGAGTCGTGTCCGTGTCGCTTACGGCCCTGATGCGCTCGACGCCGTCGACATCTTCGATGACCGAGACGACCTGGTCCGGAACGAGGTGTCGCCACGCCTCGTCCGCGACCATTGCCTCCCTGATCCGGGTCCCCTCCAGCCGGTCGCGGTCGTGCATCTCGACACGTCTCACCTCCCGACCGGCCTCCTCGAAGAGCCTGACGACGAGCGGATTGTTCGCGTACACCACGTCGAACGCCGGCGTCATGCTCTCCAGGTGGCGCACCCATACCCCGTGTTTGTTGACATCCTCGACCGGAACCGCGTACGTCACGAGATCCAGATCGGAAAGCGCCTGCCGGACCATCCGTACCCGTTCGCCACCGGTGAAAGGGTCCTGGACGGAGTGGGACGCCCCGGCGCTCCCGACCACGACGACGAGACCGTCGAGGTCGTTCTCGACCGACTCCACGACCCGCCGGTGGCCGAGATGGAACGGCTGAAACCGACCGATGAAACACCCCCGTGTCATACGTAACCCACTTGGGCGGGCCTTTTATAAGCGTGACGAGTCGCAGGGTGTAGCCGAAAATCGGGTGAGAGCATCGGGTTTTCCGCGTAGCGAACCGGACTTGGATGGGGAGAAAGTATATCACTCCCCGGTGCCTCGAATTATATGTAGTAAACAAGCCAATGAGCAAGGACAGCCGCGATCACGAAGACACTCCCGGCGGCGACATCCCCGGTATCGAGCGAGAGGCCGATGTCGGTTCGGACTCCGGGTTTGACGAAGACATCGACCCCGGTTCGGAATCCGAGGTCGGTGGAGACCCCGACCCTGGCGAGGAGGACGGCGTTGACGAGGATCCTACACCGCTCGAAGACGACCTCGGAAGCGAGGTCGAGGTGGACACGGACGCCGAAATCGACGACGACGAGGTCGGCGAAGACGACCTGCTCGGAGGGCTATCGATCGACACGACCGACGATATAAAGGTTCCCGACAGACTGATCGATCAGGTCATCGGCCAGGAACACGCACGCGACATCGTCATGAAGGCGGCAAAGCAGCACCGCCACGTCATGATGATCGGCTCGCCCGGAACGGGCAAGTCGATGCTCGCGAAGGCGATGACCGAGCTCCTCCCCAAGGAAGAACTCCAAGACGTTCTCGTCTACCACAATCCGGACGACGATAACGAGCCCAAGGTCCGCACGGTCCCGGCGGGCAAGGGCGAGGAGATAGTCGACGCCCACAAGGAAGAGGCACAGAAACGAGACCAGATGCGGTCGCTTTTGATGTGGATCATCATCGCTGTCGTCGTCGGCTACGCGTTTCTGTTCGCCGGCCAAATCCTCATCGGCATACTCGCGGCCGGCGTGATCTACCTCGCGTTCCGCTATGGGTCGGGAGGATCCGACGCGATGGTGCCGAACCTGCTGCTCGACAACTCCGAGAGCACGACCGCGCCCTTCGAGGACGCCACCGGCGCCCACGCGGGTGCGATGCTCGGCGACGTCCGGCACGATCCCTTCCAGTCCGGCGGGATGGAGACGCCCGCTCACGAGCGCGTCGAGGCCGGCGCCATCCAGAAGGCCCACAAGGGCGTGCTGTACATCGACGAGATCAACACCCTGGACGTCCGGTCCCAGCAGAAGCTGATGACCGCGATCCAGGAGGGGGAGTTCTCCATCACCGGGCAGTCCGAGCGCTCCTCGGGCGCGATGGTCCAGACCGAGCCGGTGCCCTGCGATTTCATCATGATCGCGGCTGGCAACCTGGACGCCATGGAGAACATGCACCCGGCGCTCCGGAACCGCGTGAAGGGGTACGGCTACGAGGTGTACATGGACGACACCATCGAGGACTCCCCGG
>JBDGQL010000126.1:0-5355 GCA_042219105.1 Karumarchaeum halophilus (SeqCode)
ATACCCTGGGTTTGTGACGGCACGGCTCAAGCAAATCACGTCTGGGTGTATATCGACGTGGAAGACAGTTTCAATCGCTACTGTAGCTGTTCCGGGGGTACGGGCCTCCAGGACCACTGGTGCCCGACCCGGGAACCGAGGGTCTCGGCGGAGAGTATTTATTGCGTGGGACCGACCCGTCGTCTGTCACATGGCGTTCAGGCGGTTCTTCCGGGGAACGGTCGAGTGGGACCGCCTCGAAGCAGTCGTCCGCGAGATCGCCAGGCGGTACGACCAGCCAGCCGTCCGCGTCGAGTTTCTTGAGGCCGACAACTGGCTGTCGGTGCCGCTCGTCGTCAACGACGAGTGGTTCGTAAAAGTCATTTCCGGACAGAACTCGGTTGTCCACGCGCTGTTGACCGGCGCCCGGAACCTCGGGGCGTTTTCCTCGGGGACCGAAGGGTTCTTCGAGCACGTCAGCACCCCGCTTGGGATGGCTAGACGGGAGCTACAGGCCACCGAACGGATGCGCGAGATCGGCGTGAACGCCCCCGAACCGGTCGAGGCATTCGAGGTGGACGGCCTGGGCGTGCTCGTGATGGAGTACCTGCCGGCGTTCCGGACGCTCGATTCGCTCCCCGTCGATCAGGTCCGCGAGGTCGCCCCGGCACTGATCGGGTCCCTGGCAACGATGCATGCGGATGGGCTCGTGCACGGCGACCTGCGCGCGGAGAACGTCCTTCTGCAGAACGGCGACCTGTACTTCATCGACGCGACGACGGTCCGGGAGGACCGGATCGAGGCCGCGCGCGCGTACGACCTGGCGTGTGCGCTAGCGGTGCTGGCGCCGATCATCGGGAACGGCGAAACCGTCGAGTTCGCGTTCGAGCACTACGACCGGAGTGAAGTGCTTTCGGCGCGTGAGTTTCTGGATTTCGTCAACATCCGTCCCGACCACGATTTCAACGCTGCGGCAGTGAAAGGCGAGATCGAGAAGCTCGCGGTGGTGAGCGAGTGATCGCGCTCCGTCCAGTCGTGTGATCGTCAGCGATCTCGTGCATCCTGCCCGCGGCCGCGGCGGAAGGGGGGACGCCGAGGCACTGCCGACAGAGAAAAGCTGCCGGCAGTTGTGAGCAAGAATGCGATGCATATAACCTCCCTGATTTCCGGGACTTCGGGCCGATTACCCGTCGATGTCCCGCCGGAGATCCCGTTCCAGGTTGTCGAGTTCCGCATCGAGATTACGCTCGAAGAACCGCTCGACGCCGGGGAGCTTCCCGTTCACGACGAACCGGTTCGAGAGGTGGGTCGTACTGTCGGCGCGGTTGATCTCGTGGGTTCCCTCGACGGTCATCACGCTGGAGCGCCCGGTGAACCGGACACGTTTGTTCTCGACGCGTTCGATATCGCGCGTCCTGACCGCGACCGTGCGGTCGACGAGCGGTATCGGCAGGCTGATGTGCCAGATCGTTTCGTCACCGTTCCGTTCCCAGGAGTCCGCGACGGTGATCGCCTCCGCTCGCTTTTCGGGGTCGGCGATGAACGCCCAGATCCGTTCGGGTGGGGCGTCGAACGCGAACGTTCGCTCCACGCGGACCGTCATGGGCTGGAGGGTCCGTCGTGGCTTCTCAGGATGGTTCGATACGCCACGTCGTCGATCGCGCTCGACTCCACTTCTCGATGTCGACTCCCTCGGCTTCCTCTTCGAGTTTGGGAAGCCGCGAGCCGACCTGTTTCGCCGAGAGTCCGATCTGCTCGGCGATGTTCTTGGCACGGAAGTAGCGTTCGCCGCGAGCGACCCGCTCCGTGAGGTACGCGAGGATGCGACGGTCCTCGTCGCTGAAGTCGCTCATTATTGGCTGTATGCACCGCTAGCACTAAATGGTTTCCTGACAGGCACACCTCGCCGCGAATCGCACTCACCACAGTTGTACCGCCACGACCGCGAGCGATCCAGCCAGCATTGCGACCGCGAACCCCCACCCTGCCAGTGGATCGCCGGCATCCAGATACATCAATAGAGCGCCGCCGATCGCGATCAGGGAAAGCAGTATACCGGTACCGATCGCTTTTTCAGAGCCTATCGATTCCGTCGCCATGGTATCGCTTGCGTCGGCAGGTATATAATTCTTTCAATTGATCGTCACGTACTCCGATTCCTCATCGAGCGCCAGGTTCGCCGCGATCTCCGCGTTTCGCATCGCGTACCCGGCGGTTTGCTGGAGGCTCACGAGCACCTCCCGAACACGTATGAGGTTCTCGTTCGACATCTCGGGGAGATCGCCGAGAATCTCCTGTTCCCGGTTGCCGATCTCCTGAAACATGTTCCGCACGTCGATCGTGAGCTGGTAGTCCCGTGTGACCGTGGCACGAACGGCAGTCTCGGTCACCTCGTCGACGTCGTCGGTGAACTCGCGGATCCGACGGACGGTCGACTGCTCGAGATCGAGCTGCTGGTTGCCGGCTTCGAGTACGATCTCGCCGATGTCCTCGGCGTTGTCCGCGATGAGCTCCAGGTTCTTCGCGATCGACCGGTAGCCGATTAGCGGGAACCCGTCGTCCAGGCCGACCTGTCTGGCGAGGTTGGGGTTCCGGTATGCGGTAAACAGCAGGCGGAGAAGCAGGACGAAAATCTTGTTGGCTTGACGCTCCCGGTTGAGCGCCCGCTCCGCGAGATCGGGATTGCCGTGTGCGAGGGACTTGACCGCCTCTCCACGCATCGTGCTGCCGGTGTTTTCCAGGCGCTCGAGGAGGTTGTCGAGGCTGAAGTCGGCGGGATCGACCGAACACCGGATCGCGATTCGGTTGGGCGTCTCCTCGACCACGCCCAGCCCCATGAGCTGTTTCTCCGCCTGGTACACCGCGTTTATTATCCCTGATCCCAGCGTTCCGCCGCTCTTGACGTAGATGATGCGCCGCCCAAGAACGTACTGGGCGACGATGGCGCGCTCGACTGCGGTGGCGTCGATCTCGTCGGCGTGAATTACCGCCTCCGAGTCGCCCGTCCGTGCGGATTCCGGCGTCACCGTGAGGGTGCCTTTCCCGCCGGGACGGATCGACACTTCGTCACCCTTTTGAACGTCATGCTCTCCAGCCCACTCTGCCGGAAGCGTCATCGCCAGCGTCGACGGTCCGAGTCGCTGTACCTTTCTCGTCTCCATATTTGATCGTATCCCTTGCATATCCTTAATCTTCACTATATGCATTCTACTCCCGCAGCGCGTCATACTGTCGGCTGTGACTCGATGGAGATATTCGCTACCCCGGGGTGACGAATTCCTCCACGAACTTACAGCCGACAGTATACGGGTCGACAGAACTGTTGATAGAATTAGCCTCCACCGTACCCGGCGAATATCTATCAGGACTTCTGTCGACCCGTATATCAGAACAAACCTCAATACGGTCGTTCCGTTCGGGCGGCGTCCGAGTCGCAACACCTTTGCGCCCGCCGCGCACCCTACCGTGCATGAACCTGGCCGGCATGGCCTCGAACAACGGACGGAATCTCAGAAACGTCGCCGAGCGGGAGCCGGGGGGCGCGGAGTTCGCCGTCGTCCTCTCGAACGACCCCGAAGCGCCCGTACTGGACGCGATGGCGGATCGCGGGGTACCCACCGAAGTCGTCGCACGCGAGGACGGGGAGTCACGCCGGGCCCACGAAACGCGGATCCTCGATACCCTCGCCGACTACGAGTTCGATCTCGTCTGTATGGATGGCTACATGCGGATTCTCACCGACACGTTTCTCGACGCCGCACCGACGACGATCAACGTCCACCCCTCGCTTCTCCCCGCCTTTCGGGGGATGGACGCCCACGAGCGGGTACTCGAATCCGGGGTGAAGACCACGGGCTGTACCGTCCACGTCGCCACCGAGGAGGTGGACGCGGGACCGATCGTCACCCAGGAGCCGGTTCCCGTCTACGACGACGACACGGAGCAGGACCTCAAGAAGCGCGTCCTCTATACGGCCGAGTTCGTCGCCTATCCCCGCGCTGTGACGTTGTTCGCGGAGGATGAGGTCGACGTGGATCGGGAGGCGGGGACGGTCGCCATCGAGGGTGACGAGCGCGGCGGGGGAGACGGCGTGTTTCCGGCGCGCCGGGTCGTCTCGAACGACCGCCAGCGGAAACTGCGGTACGGGGAGAACCCCCACCAGGATGCCGCGGTGTACGCCGACCGAACCTGCGAGGAGGCAAACGTCGTGGACGCCCCTCAGCGCAACGCGGGCGCGAAGGGGATGTCCTACAACAACTACAACGACGCCGACGCCGCCCTCGACGTCGTGCGGGAGTTCGAGGAGCCGGCGGCCGCCGTGATAAAACACACCAATCCGGCGGGTGCGGCCGTCGCGGACGCGATCAGCGAGGCCTACGACGCCGCGCTCGCGACCGATCCCAAGAGCGCATTCGGCGGCATCGTCGCGCTGAACCGGACCTGCGACGAGGCGACTGCCGAGGCAATCGTCGACTCCTTCAACGAGGTCGTCGTCGCGCCGGGGTACACGGAGGCGGGGCTGGAGACGCTCGCCGGGACGGAGAACCTCCGCGTCCTGGACATCGGTGACCTCGACGCGGGCGGCGTCCGGACCGCCTTCGAGGGCGACGATCCGGTGGAGAGCGTCGTGGAAACCCACCTCACCGGCGGGCGGCTGGTCCAGAAGCGGGACCGCCAGCACCTCGACACGACGGACCTGGAGGTGGTCACGGAGCGCGAACCCACCGACGACCAGATCGAGTCCATGCTGT
Organism: Karumarchaeum halophilus (SeqCode); assembly: GCA_042219105.1. GTDB lineage: Archaea > Halobacteriota > Halobacteria > Halobacteriales > Hikarchaeaceae > CAYSJP01. The sequence continues at coordinate 4,731 of JBDGQL010000126.1, forward strand.
TCGCGTGGCAGACGATCAAGCACGTCAAGTCGAACGCTATCGTGTTCGCGAGAGACACCGAGACGGTCGGGATCGGCATGGGACAGGTCTCGCGGGTCGACGCGGTCCGGCTTGCGGGGATGAAGGCCGAGAAGGACGCAGAGGGCAAGTCCGCGGAGAGAGCGGTCATGGCGTCCGACGCCTTCTTTCCGTTCCCCGACGGCGTGGAGGTCGCGGCCGAGGAGGGCATCGAGGCGGTGATCCAGCCCGGCGGATCGGTCAACGACGAGGAGGTGATCGAGGCCGCCGACGATCTGGGGGTGGCGATGGTCACGACCGGACGGCGCGCGTTCCGGCACGACTGATATCGATGCTGACGATATTGCCGACTGGCGAATTTTCCTCGATCGTGATGGTCCCGCCTGACCGGGCGGTGATCAGCTTGACGAGCCACAACCCGAGCCCGCTCCCGTGGTCCAGTTGCGTTTGCTTTGTTCGGTCTGACAACAAATCCCGCTCAACCTCGGGGATGCATGGTCCATGATCGGCTATCGCAATCTGAACACTCTCGCTGTTTTGAGAGACGGTGATAGTCAGCTACCAACGGCTGAAGCCGTTGGCTTGTCGGTGGACTCCCGTTCTGCCG
>JBDGQL010000282.1:0-5295 GCA_042219105.1 Karumarchaeum halophilus (SeqCode)
CTCTTACCGGTGCTCGCCGCCACCGGGGGTGGCGATCACCGGTAAACAGCTACAGCAGACATTATAAAACGGTGTCGGGGAATTATGAGAAGGACCATCCGACCGGCTCGATAACTGGCGCGGTGTTTCTTGGGGTGAAACACTCCGCGCCGATTTAGGAACCTACGTGCACGACAGTGAAGTGTCGTGCAACAATGAGATCACGCAACGCTTCGGGTGGCGTATCGACCACCCGGCGGCGGTTTCTCGCGGCGAGTGGAACAGCCCTCCTGACGGCGGTGGCCGGGTGTTCGGCCGTCGCGGACTTCGTCGGGGACATGGTCCTCAAGGAGGTCAACGTCCTCAACCAGCTGAACCGGAAGGTCGAGGGATCCGTCACGGTCACCGACCCCGCCGGCGACACCGCTCTCGACGAAACGTTCGACGTGCCTTCGAATGATGAGGACGGCGAGGGCAACACGGCGACCTACGGCGACGTGTGGGGAGACACCGGCGACTACGAGATCAGCGTCGAACTCACGAACACGGAGATCGAAGGCGTCTCACAGGCGAGCAGGATGGTGAGGATCGATGACACCGACGAGGACATGGTCGCCATCCTGCCCAACTCCGACAAGGTGGACGAACCCATCGCCATCCGCGTCGGTCAGTCGCTCTCGGACTTCGGTCAGACCGAGAGTTAACTGGGCCATCACCGAGTCGGGAGGCGGCAACCGAACGTCCGGCGAGGATTCCGATATACTTAGATGCTCGAACCTCACAGGTGACACGATGCTAGTCGTCGTCTGTGGCCCTCCCGGAACCGGAAAGACGACAGTCGCGGAATGGATCGCACAGCACCGCGATGCTCGCCTCGTTCGGACGGACGTGGTGCGAGGTGACGTCGTCGATGACCCGGAGTACACGGAGGCCGAACGGAGACGCGTCTACGAATCGGTGTTTCGGCGGATCGAGGCGGGCCTCGAGGACGGATCGAGCGTCGTCGCCGACGGCACCTTCGACCGGCGGGAATACCGCGAACGCGTGGGCCGTGTTGCCATGGAAGCCGATGTTCGTTTCGAACTCGTCAGGGTGACGTGTGATCCGGAGACGGTCGAGCGCCGCATCGAGCGCCGCGAGAACGACGAAAGCGACGCGACGGTCGAGAACTACCACGAGATCCGGGATGAGTTCGACCCCGTGACGGGGTCACATCTGCGGATCGACAACAGCGGGACACGGGAAGCGATGGAACGAGCGCTCCGGGAACATTTCGAGTGCGCTCACTGTGGTTCACGCTGACCATCTGTCGCTCAATCGCAAGACTCCTACCCGCGCTCGCCGAACTCCGGTCGATGCCGGGTTTCGAGATCAACGACGCCGACGCCGCGGGGCGGATCGGCGAACTCGAGGTGCCCCGCGCTGGCGCCACCGTCGAGACTCCGGCGCTGTTGCCCGTGATCAACCCCCATCTCCGGACGATCCAGCCAGCCGAGATGGCGGAGATGGGCGCACAGATCCTGATCACGAACGCCTACATCTTCTACGGCAGCGACGAGTACCGCGAGGTAGCCCTCGAAGAGGGGCTGCACGACGTGCTCGACTTTCCGGGGCCGATCATGACCGATTCGGGCTCCTTCCAGCTGGCGGAATACGGCGAAATCGACGTGGACACCCCCGAGATCCTGGCGTTCCAGCGCGAGATCGGCTCGGACATCGCGACGCCGGTGGACATCCCCACCCAGCCGGAGGTCGCCCGCGAGCAGGCAGCGGCGGAGCGCGAGACCACACAGGAGCGCCTCGAAACGGCGGCCGCGTTCGACACCGGTGAGATGCTCGTCACCGCGCCGGTCCAGGGGTCGACGTTTCCCGACCTCCGAGAGCGCGCCGGCCGTGAGGCCCGCGAGACGGGACTCGACGTGTTCCCGATCGGAGGCGTCGTCCCGTTGCTCAACGACTACCGCTACGCCGAGGTCGTCGACGCCGTCGTCGGCGCCAAACGGGGGCTGGGACCGGCCGCGCCGGTCCACCTGTTCGGGGCGGGCCACCCGATGACGTTCGCGCTGGCGGCCGCGATGGGGTGTGACCTGTTCGATTCGGCGGCCTACGCTCTGTACGCCCGCGACGGTCGGTACCTGACGGTCCGGGGGACCGAACACCTCGAGGATCTCGCGTACTTTCCCTGTGAGTGTCCGGTCTGTACCGAGCACACGCCCGAAGGGCTCCGGACGGCCGGGGACGAACGCACCGAGCGTCTGCTCGCCGAGCACAACCTGGAGGTCAGCCTCGCGGAGCTCCGGCGGATCAGGCAGGCGATCCGGGCGGGCGACCTGCTCGAACTGCTCGAGGCGCGGGCCCGCGGCCACCCGGACCTGCTCGATGGCTACCGCGCTCTGCTCGACCACGCAGACTGGCTGGAGATCCACGACCCCGTCCGCAAGGACACCCTCTTCCATCTCTCCGCGGAGAGCGCGCGCCGCCCCGAGGTGCACCGACACCATGACCGCCTCTCCCGTCTCGATCCGCCCGGTGACCTCCTGCTCGCCCCCGCTGGTGCCGATCCGGCGGCGGCCGAGAACGACTACGACGCCGTCTGGACGCTCGCGCCCGCGTTCGGCCCGGTGGCGCCGGCGCTCGAGCGGTCCTATCCCCTCTCCGCGGAGATGCCCGATCGCCTCGACGCCGCCGCCCACGAGGCTGCGATCGATGGTGTGGCGCACCTCGCCGACGCACATCCCGACGTTTCGATCTCGGTGCTGACCGGTGACTGGCCCCCGGCCGCGTTCGAGGGGTTGCCCGACGCGGTGGCGGTGGTCGACGATGGCACTCAGGTTCCGTAACGACCGGATAACCGCCAGGCTCCGCTAGTGTCGGATCGACCGGCAGTGCCTGCGCCCCGGGAAACGTTTTTATACGTGAGTTGCATGCGTGTGAGTGTCAAGCAATGTTCGAGGAGTTCTCAGCGGGCTACTACCTCGCTCGACTGTACGTCGAACCGCACGGGGGGGACCGCGCAGTCATGCACGAGGACCACCACGACCGAGCGAACGAGCAGGTGTACGCGACCGGCGAGGGCGTCGAGCGCCTCGATGGACCGCTGGTGATGAAACTCGACGGAGCCCACTTCCCGGTCCACGGTGCGCCGAACGTGCCCGCCGGCACGCTCGCGATTCCCGACGAACTGCTCGATTCGACGGGGGTCGAGGACCCCCCCACACTGACGGAGGTGCTACTGGCGAAGGCCGGACAGGCCACCCGGCTCATGGAGTGGTTCGGCGCAGATCCGACCGGCGACTCCACGGTGTCTCTGTAGCTCCCGGGGGAAGCTACAAGACCGTCGCGCTCCCCGCTATGGGCATGTTCGACGAGCTACTCGGTCGCACCGAACTCAAGGAGCGAATCGAGGAGCTGGAGGGGGAGATCGAGGACCTCGAGGATCGCCTCGCAGGCGAACAGCGTCGCCGTGCGTCGGCCGTCGAGGACCGCCAGGAGGCCCAGGAGCGCGCCAACAGGCTCGAGGACCGGATCGCCGACCTGGAGGGCCAGCTCGATCGGGCCCGCGAGGGCGAGGCGGCAGTCTCCTCACGCGGCACCGAGGAGCTTCGCGGCGAACGACTCACAGAGGTGCTCGACAGGCTCGAAAGCGTGCGTACAGCTCCCGAAGGCGCGCTCACCGCAATGGTCGAGGGGTCCGCTCCCGGCGCCGTCCGGGATCTTCTGGGCGAGCGTGCCGCGCTGGTGAACCGCGCCGCGCCGTGTCTCGTCGCAGTCGATGACGCCAGCCTCGTGAGCGTCGCGATCGAGCCCGCGCTCGTCCCCGAGCCGTTCGTCGAGTGGGCCGATCGGTTTCGGATCGACCGCGAGTGGTTTCGTCCGGACGGATCCTTTGGGCTCGCGCTCGTCCGCTCGGACCTGTTCGCCTACGGCGCCTACGAGGGCCGCGAGCGCGTCGCCTTCGAGGGATTCGAGAGCGATCTCAAAAGCGATCACTCGAAGGGCGGGTACTCCCAGTCCCGATTCGAGCGCCGCCGCGACGAACAGATCGACGAGCACCTCGCGGACTGCCGGGGGGTGCTTGAGGCACGCGATCCCGACCGGCTGATCGTCGTCGGCGAGCGCACGGTGATCGGCGAGTTTCCCGGCCTCGCGGACCACACCGCGACCGTCGACGCGACCGGCGACCCGGAAGCGGCGCTCGCGGACGCCTTCGACTCCTTTTTCACCGCGAGGCTTCACCTCCTCTGATCCATCCCCATGCCCCCCGTCGATCGGCGGCGGGTTCGACGAGTCCTGGCGCCCGGATGTCCGCGCGGCGCTCGAACGTGGCTGTGACGTCGCCTCTGGCTTGCATGACTTTCTCGCCGACGAGGAGACGTTCGCCCGGCTCGCCGACCGCTACGACTGTACGCTGTGGGACCTCCGTCGCCCCCCCACGGTACCAACTCGATGTTCTTACTGACGATCTCCTGATGTGCCCGGACGACGCGGTCACGTTCCCACTCGTCTTCCATCACGTACTGGAGTTCGATGCCCGTCGCGATCGATGTCTTCGGTTCCTCGATCGATTCGATATCGACATCACTCGCTAACCAGTCATCGGCCTTCAACTCCGCGAGGATAACATCGAGGTCAAGATACACGTTTTCGATCCAGGCGCTCTTCGACGTCGTTCCGCGCTTCGCTGTCCGCCTGTTCGTGGAGGCGTTCAAGCTGTTCTTCGCGAACGACGAGCCGAGCGCCGTATCGCAGCGCCTCCGACCGAGACCCGAAGACGCCGTCCTTAACGAGCCTGTCGAGACGTTCAACGAGCTCCGGCGGAAGGGAGACCGGAACAGACTGTCGGTCACTGCTCATACCGCCACGTACTCTATACGATTGTATAAACATTTCCCGGCGATCGAAACGGTATTCTCCCGATCCGAGGGAAGCCACTCCCAAATAACCGGGCCATGCGATGCATGACCGATACGCGCGCTGTATCTGTCACCCCGATTTTTAATATCAATAATTTGATAAAATAGAATCGCTATCTATTCTCATCGTCAGGGTAGCCTCTTCCAGCGACAGAGTCGGATCTTCCCCACCTGATCGAATCGAAACCGAACCTCGACGACGCTCCCGAGGAGCACGACCTGCGCGCGATTCATAAGTACGGATGTAACTGTTTTCGTCGCGCGCTCGCCGAGCCGGCGGATATCGGCCGAATCCGCCGGCCTCACGCGAGCGCATCGGTAAAGACTTACATCCGTCCTTATCAGGCAATCGCCCCCCGGGGACGCCTACAGGAGGAACTCCTCGGTCGGCGCGTCGAGGTCA
>JBDGQL010000085.1:0-5213 GCA_042219105.1 Karumarchaeum halophilus (SeqCode)
CGACGGGACGGTTCGATTCCGCATCACTGCAACGAGGGGCACGCACGTCAAAGGCAGTATGTGTCGCGCAGAACTGGTTTGCAGAACAGGAGGCTGAGACTGTGCCGTCTCTCGAAACCCTTCCTCGGGTATGGAAGGTGAGACGGGCGGCATCGGGGGCTGGTGGAGGCCCCGACTCTCACGGACTTCACAGTTCGGGTGTTACCGACGGGGAGTCGGCGCGACCGTCACAGGGAGCGCGAGGGGAATTAAACTCCGTTGCGCCACCCTCAGGGGACTAAACACGGACGCCCCGCGCCACCGTGCGCGGGGTACTTCACGTCTTGCACAACTCGATCTCCCAATTTCGATATAGATACCGCTGTTTCGCTGTCTTCGGTAAGAGCCAATACTATTTCATACGTTATCGTGCTAAAGATTACTGTATTCGCCAACAGTTGAAAACCCTCTTCGCTTAGAAGAACCCGAGTAGGTCGTCCCGGTTCGCCGCGTGGAGGTGGGCCCGGACGGCCTCGTTCAGTGCCTCGATACGGCCCTGCTTCGCGGAAATGGGGGCGATCGTCTCCTCCCACTGCTGCCAGGGGGGGAGCAGGCCGAACCGGTCCGCGATGTCATCGAGACGCTCATCGCGGTCGTCGACCTTGTCCATCTTGTTCACCGCGAGCACCACGGGGATCCCCAGATCGCGGAGAAAATTGTACATGTCCACGTCGTGGGGAACGTCCCCGCGTGACTCGTGGCGGTCGATGATGTCGACGACCGCTTTCCCATCCAGAACGATCACGCCCGCAAGGATGCTGTCGGCGTGTTCCTCGAGATAGCGAACGACGCCGGTTTTGATGGACTCGCGGCGCTCCTCGGGGACACCCTCCATGAACCCGAACCCGGGGAGGTCCGCAAGCAGGAAGTCCTCGCTCGCCCAGTCGTAGAAATTCGGCGACTGCGTGACGCCGGGCCTGCGGCCGGTGTCGAAGGTGTGGCCCGTGATCTCCCGCATCAGCGTGGACTTGCCGACGTTCGACCGGCCGACGAACGCGACCTCCGCGGAGCGGTCCGGCCGTTCCTCGAACATGCCCCGGGATACGGCGTCGGCGCCTAAGCGTCCTGCGATGCCCGGTCGGACGGTAGTGAAATCGGGCCACGTCATCGCTGGTCCCGGGGCCTTATGATCTCTCCCGACGACCGCGGGGGTGTTGCTCGACTCCGCGGCCGTCGTGGTCGGATCGATGGTGATCGCGCCGCTGATCGGCCCGGCGATGGCCACCAGCACGGGCACGGTCCTCCAGGACGGCGACCTGTTCCGCCGGGGCGTGAAGTTCCAGGTACTGGGGTTCGTCCTCGCCATCGTCACCGCGGCGGCGTTCGCGTGGCTACTGAAGTCGGCCCAGCTCGTCCCGCTGACGAACCCCGAAGTGCTCGCTATCTCGCAGGTTCGGGAGCGCCTCGCGCCGGACTTCCTCTCTCTGGCCGTCGCCCTCGGTGCCGGCGTCGCCGGCGCCTACAGCCTCTCCTCGGGTATCTCCACCTCGCTCGTCGGGGTCGCCATCGCCGTCGCGCTGGTGCCCCCGACCGCGGTGATTGGCATCGGACTGGCATGGGGGCTTCCGGCCGTCGTCGCCGGCGCGACCGTGCTGGTGCTCGTGAACTTCCTCTCGATCAACCTCGCCGCACTCGCCGTGCTGTGGTACCAGGGGTACCGCCCGGAACGCTGGTTCCGGGAGGACGCCGCCCGGAGCGCGACGATCAAGCGCGTCGCCGTCCTCGCGGTCGCGATTCTCCTGCTGTCGACGTTTCTAGGCGCGGTGACGTACACGACCCTCCAGACAGCACAGTTAGAGGAAACCGTCCGGTCGGACGTCCGGGAGGTGCTCGATCGCCCGGCGTACGCGGAACTGTCACTGGTTTCGGTGCGCGTCGAGACGCGAGAGGGGACGTTGTTTGAGTCACCCGAAACGGTCGTGGTCACTGTGAGTCACCCGCCCGGGGAGACCTACCCCGGACTGGCCGACCGCATCGCCCAGCACATGGACGAAGACGAGTTGACCGTCGAGGTGCAGTACGTCGCGGTCCAGCGAACGAGCGCGTGATCTGCCTGGCGGTCGGACATTCCCGGCGGATCCCCCGACACCACTCACAGCGTTTAACCACATTGCGAGGCTGTGAACGTGTATGTCAGTACCCGAGGAGAGTCCCCTCACGTGGGCCCGAGACCACACGCCGATTCTCGCGTCGTTCCAGGCGGAGTATCGCAATGAGAAACCCTTGGAGGGGTACACCATCGCGTTCGCGTCACACCTCGAGGCAAAATCCGGCGTCGCCATCGAGACGTTACACGCCGCCGGTGCGGAGATGCTGTTCGCACCAAGCGAGCCACAGAGCACCCACGGTCCGGTGGTCGAAGAACTGGACCGTCGCGAGGGGATCACGGCATACGCGTGGGAGGGGATGAGCGACGAGGAGTTCGGCGGGGCACAGCACGACCTGCTGGAAGAGGAGCCGGATTTCATCCTCGACGACGGCTGTGAACTCATCGCGAAGTGTCACGCCGACCATCAGGGGGTCGCGGAGACGGTTGTCGGCGGCGGCGAGCAGACGACCGCAGGCATCACGCGACTTGAGGCGATGGACGATGAGGGGGTGCTCGAATTCCCGGTGTACGGCGTCAACGACACGCCGATGAAACACTTCCTCGACAACGTCCACGGCACCGGCGAGTCCGCGCTGACGAACGTGGCGATCACGACCAACTCGCTGCTCTCGGGAAAGGACGTCGTCGTCTGTGGCTACGGCTACTGCGGGCGCGGGATCGCCAACAAGGCCCGGGGAATGGGTGCGCAAACCATCGTCACCGAGGTCGACCCGCGGAAGGCGCTGCAGGCACACATGCACGGCCACCGGGTGATGGACATGACCGAGGCCGCCGGGGAGGGCGATCTGTTCATCTCCGCGACCGGCAACCGCGAGGTGATGCGGGCCGAACACTTCGAGCGTATGGCCGACGGTGCGACGCTCGCGAACGCCGGCCACTTCGACGTGGAGATCGACCTCGACGCGCTCGAGGAGCTAGCGACCGATATAACCACGCCAAAGGAGGGCGTGACGCGGTACCACATGTCCGACGGTCGGCGGCTGAACCTCCTCGCGGACGGTCGCCTCGTCAACCTGACCGGACCGTACAGCCAGGGCCACCCGGCGGAGGTGATGGACACGACGTTTGCGATGATGTTCATGGCCGCCTACGACATGCTCGCAAACGAGGCCGGCCTCGAACCGGGGCTGTACGGTGTTCCGGACAGACTCGACCGGGCCGTCGCGGAGCGAAAGCTCGACACGCTCGGACTGTCGACGGAGTCGCTGACCGAGAGCCAGCAGGCGTACTACGAGGAGTGGGAATAGCCCGATAGCAGCTTGTCAACGACCCCGCGCACGGTGGCGCCGACGGTCCGCGCCGAGGCCGGATATCGGCTCGATGATCCGGACCCTTCTTGTACGCCCTCATCGATCGTCGATGTATGTCACTCCGGGTGCGTGAACGGCTCCGTCTTGCGGACGCCATCACGCTGCTCAACGCGGTCGTCGGCGTCATCGCGATGATCGCCGCCGTCACGGAGGGGCCGGCAGTCGCCGCCAGGCTCGTTCTCCTTGCCGCCGTCGCGGACGGCCTCGATGGGATCATCGCCCGTTCGCGGGGGGGGAGCGAGGTCGGTCCGATACTCGATTCGATCGCTGACGTCGTCTCGTTCGGTGCCGCGCCCGCGATGTTTCTCTTTGCGCTCGTGCGCGAGACTTGGGGGCCGCTGGGTCCCGACCCGGCTCTCCTCGCCGTCACCGTCGCGCCCGCGTTCGTCGTTCTTTCGATCGTCCGGACGGCGCTGTACACCGTCCACGTCGGCGAGAATCACAAGCGGCCGGGTATCCAAAACACCCTCGCCGCCTCGATACTCACGGTGGGATTTCTCGCCGCCGGAACGGCTGTCCCGGCCGAGACGGCTGCTGTCGTCATCCTTGGAGCGAGTCCGGTCCTCGGACTCCTCATGATCGCCCCCATTGCGTACCCGAAACTCGCCGACAGGGACGCGCTCCTGATGGGAATCGTCCAGGCGGCAGTCATCGTCAGTCCGGATGCCCTGGGGCGGGTCTTTCCCCGGGTGCTGCTCCTCGCGGCCCTCGCGTACATGTTCCTTGCGCCGCGTTTCTACTGGAACTGATCGCCGGGCACCGGGAGATATACGGGTCGACAGAAGTCCTGATAGATATTCGCCGGGTACGGCGGAGGCTAATTCTATCAACAGTTCTGTCGACCCGTATACCGGTCGTGACCGTCGCCAGGTGGCATCACGGACCTGTCCGTTTCGGAACCGCGTCACCGTCGTTCCCATCCCTGACGACGGCAGGATGATCGCCAACTGGCTCGGCGTCTAGGCCGCCGTCGACGAGTAACGTCCCCCCGCGCCGACCTGCTCTGTTCCGGACGAACCGACTGGTTAATACACTGCCGCCCAAACGTAACACCGTGTCATTCGATTATTTCTCCCGGAGACTGACCGGCGACCGGGTAGCGGTCCTCTCGGGATACACCCGGCGGTTACTGTCACCGCCGCTTCCCGGCGACGGGCTCCTCGTGGTCGGATTCGTCGAAGGCGTCATCGGCTGGTCGCTGTCCTGGTTGCTCGCGTCGGAACCGTCGCTTGCCCCGTTCGGTCTCCTCGAAAGTATCGTTGGGCTGTGGGCCGTTCTCACGGCCGCTATCGTCGCAGTAGGCGTCGTCTACACCGCGCCGACGGTCCGGCGTAACCGCATCTGGCTCGTCTGGGCCGGGCTGAACGCCTCGGCGATAGGCGTCAACGTCGCGGCCGTCGTCGGCTGGTTTCCCGGCCCGCTGATGGGCGAGCCACTCCTCACCGATCTGCTCGGGTTCGGCTACTGGCGACCCTGGTTCTTTGCGCTCGGCCTGGGCTATCTCGCGACTGCCCTCTACAACTGGTCGAATCCACAGATCCGAAGGAGCGAGCGGGTCGTCTACGCGCTCGGCGGCATCGCGTGTCTGGCCGTCCTGTCGCCGTGGCCGTCCATCTCGCCGCTAGTGGGAACGAAACTGTTTTTGATCGGCGGCCTCATCCATGTCGTTCCGATGGGATTCGACGTGGCCGCCGACATCGTGCTCATCCTCCGGCGGACGGGCTGATGGCTCGGCCTGCTGTCCTGTCTGCTGA
>JBDGQL010000012.1:0-4943 GCA_042219105.1 Karumarchaeum halophilus (SeqCode)
CGTCGATGGTCGGATTCGGTGTGACCTGAACCTTCCCGACGAAGAAGACGGGTATCAACACGAATACCTCACCGATGACGAGTGGGAAGTAACAGAGTCTACGCTGTCAAAGCGTGATGGCGAATACTACCTGCACCTCGGGTTTCGCAAAGACAAGCCCGAGAAACAGGTTGAAACACAGGGCGACGACGAGGACAGGACAGTTCTCGGCGTTGACCTTGGCATCGTCAACATCGCTACCACCAGCACGGCGTACTTTGCATCGGGGAGAGAACTCAGGCACCAGCATCGAGAGTTCGAGCGGATTCGCGGTAATCTCCAGCAAACTGGGACACAATCCGCCCATCGGACGATTCAGCAGATGAGCGGTAGGGAATCACGGTATCTCCGTGACCAACTCCATCAAGTTGCGAACCAGATTCTCGAAGAAGCACGTACTCAGGACTGCGAGTACATCGCGTTCGAGAATCTGAAACACATCAGGGAGCGTGCGCCGCCCGTCAAAGAGTTCCACCAGTGGGCGCACCGGCAACTCGTTGTTCTCCTGGAGTACAAGGCTGAAGCCGAAGGGATTTGCGTTGAGTTTGTAGACCCGAAGAACACGAGTCGTCGGTGTCCCGAGTGTGGTCATACGAGTGGGGGGAACCGAGTGCGACAAGCGGAGTTTGAGTGTGAGTCGTGCGGTGCAACGCAGAATGCAGATTACGTGGGTGCGAAGAATGTCGGGTGGCGGTATGTCCGTCGCGGGCTACAGTCCTCGCGGCGGACGGGCGACAGTCAACTCGCCCTGAAGTCAGGAACGGTGACGCCGAATCGGGGATTTGTCCCGTCCGACTAACCACGGTCGGTAGAGGCCGAGTTCACTGACAAGCCCCGCGCCACCGTGCGCGGGGCAGTTGACTCCAACGTCCTCCGAGGACGAGGGGGCGGCCTACTGGACGGCGGTCGTCGGCGGGGGCGAGAAACCCGGGAAGGAGCATACGGGCCGACAGTATCATATAACGCGAGGATGAGCGAGCACGCCTCGGTCAATCGATCATATAAACACTCACCCGAACTGGTTCGCTCCCGTTCTCGGGGACCGGGAAGCTGCCTGCCGGTTGATGATCGGGGAGCCTGTATATTCACCTGTAATCATGCTCCAACGTACCCGCCGTCGCGTGCTGCAATCGCTCGGAATCGGAGGAACCGCAGCCGTTGCCGGGTGTGTAAGCGCCCCCGACCAGCCCGGATCGACCGAGGCGAACGGAAACCCGACGAACACCGACCCCATGAGTACCAGCCCACGGAACACGAATGCGAACGAAGGTGCCGACGTCGATGTGGACCGCATCGCTGCAGACCCGACCGCCGTGCCCGACCCGATCGACCGCAACGGACCGACCCAACACGACGTCACGCTTCGCACCGAGGAAGCGACTGCGGAGGTCGAACCCGGCGTCACCTTCGACTACATGACGTTCGGGGGACAGATCCCGGGGCCGATGATCCGGGTCCGGCAAGGTGACACGGTCAACCTCACCATCGAGAACCCCGAGGACAGCAACCTCCCTCACAACGTTGACTTTCACGCCGTCTACGGCACCGGCGGTGGCGCCGCGGCGACCAACGTCGCCCCCGGAGAGTCCAACCAGATCCGGTTCCGGACGGAGTACCCCGGCGCCTACATCTACCACTGTGCCGTGCCCAATCTCGACATGCACATCTCCGCGGGCATGTTCGGGATGATTCTGGTCGAACCCGAGGACGGCCTCCCGGAAGTCGACCGTGAGTTCTATCTCGGCCAGCACGAACTGTACACCGACACGAAGGCAGGCGAGGAGGGCCATCACGGCTTCAACTTCGGCGATATGCGCCGGGAGGACCCGACCTACGTCGTGTTCAACGGAGAAAAATACCCCTTCACCGAGGACCGGTACGGCAGACTGAGCGCACAGAAAGGCGAACAGATCCGGGTGTTTCTGGTGACCGGCGGCCCGAACGTCACCTCGAACTTCCACCCGATCGGCAACGTCTGGACGAAGGCCTGGCCCAACGGGGCGGTCGCGAGCCAGCCCGACGAGTACGTCCAGACGATGAAGGTCGCACCCGGCAGCTGTTTCGTCGGCACGATTGACACGCCCGTGCCCGAGACGATCAAGCTGGTCGATCACGCCCTCTCGCGGGTCGCCCGCAAAGGCCTGCTCGCGGAGATCAACGTCGAGGGCGAGCCCGAACCCGACATCTACGATCCCGATCCCTCATAGAGTTTTCGAGCGCATACCTGCGTCTTCAGGCGCAGGTCGAGCGGTAGGCTCGGCGCAACATCCGCCGTCGGTGGTCGGGCCGGATTTCGTTCGTAATCGTTTTGATGTGGCCCGACGTAACATAGAGTGCTACGGATTCGGTGAGATGCCGGCCCTAAACCACAAGGGGCGGTGGACCAACGGTGGTTCACGCGGCGATGACACGGAATCCGATGGGGCCTGTTTGACCGGGCCACAGCCCTATACAGGGGAGGAAACGAGAGTTCCCCCGGTATGCTGCCGGTTCCCCTTGAGTGCGGGTTGGAACCCCGAACGCCACACCCGGCGGAAATCCGATGGTCGGATTCCACGTCCTTCAGGGCGTGGAGGAGGTCAATGTCACACCACCGTGGGTTTCGTTTTACCCGAGATGTTGTAGCGGGCTCAGGCGAGCGATCAGGAAGCCAGCGACGACCGCCCCTGCGGTACCCATTACGACGGCGACGAGGAGGCCAAACAGCAGGATCTCCGGACGGATCGCTACCAGGCTATCGATGCCTGTGAGCCGCACGACGACCTTGTTTATGATCACGGTACAGACGGGGGTCCCAGCAAGGCCGACGCCGCCGCCCAACAGTCCGATCAGCACGCCCTGTATCCCCGTGGTCCCGAGGAGGACGCGGGTGGACATGCCTCCAGCCTTCAGCGCAGCGATTTCCGACCGCTGTCCGTACACCATGAGCGCCGAGATGTTGATCGCCAGGGCCAGTCCGACGACAACTGCCAGAATCACGATCGCGGCCGTTCCGACGATCACGGCCGTCTGTCCCCGGAGTATCCGGTCTAACTGCTGGCTGTTCGTCCGAACGGACTGGCCGGGGAACTCGCGCTCGAGCGCCGCCGCCGCATCCTGTGGGTCGACGCCACCCCTGAGCGTGATCGTTATCATCGAGGCCGAGTCGGATCCGGTCGTTCCGGTAAGCGCCTGGAGTTCGCTCAGGTGGAGAATGATCGTGGGCGCGCCAACGAGCGAAGAGATGCTCGAAGAGACGCCGATTATGCGAAACTCGCTCGCCCGTGCGTTCTCTATCGTCCCGCCCACGTGAAGCGTATCACCGACCGACACACCGAGTTGCTCGGCTGCGCGTTCGTCGAGGATCACCTCGTTTGTTTTCGGCCCGTCGTAGGAACCGCCGTCGTAGTGGATGTCACCCGTGTCGAACCCCGATCCTCGTCTCATTGGGATCGGCGCACTGTTGCCTGTGATGCCCATCCCGACGATCGGGGTGAATGCGTCAGCACCAGGCGGCTCATCTCCGGGCGTCGCCCTCGCGACGTACACCGACTGGAAGGAGACCGCCTGTGCTATCCGGACGTCCGGGTGGGACTGGACCCGGTCGGCAGTGTCGTGGGCGTCGAGCAGGTTGTTCTCGACCCCACCGACGGTAGTCGGAGCGAACTCGACGGCCGGGCTCATCCACAGGTCGCGGTTGGCGCCGTCGAGCGCGCTCTGGCCGCGCTCGAGCACGCCCCCACCTAGCCCGGCGACGACCGTGATGAGCAGAACTGCGACGGCGATGCCCGCGATCCCCAGCACGGCGCGGCGCCGGTGGTACCACAGCTGTGCGGCCGCGATGGACGCGATCGCCCGGAGCCGGGTGGGGACCTCCCACATCTTCTCGTGCGGATCGAGGACACCGACCGGCTTGTCTCTGTCGCACTGGTGGGCCTATACGGGTCGACAGAAGCCCTGATAGATATTCGTCGGGACATGGCGGAGGCAAATTCTATCAACAGTTCTGTCGACCCGTATACCGGCAAAGCACCGATACCTCCTTTTGACGTCGGCCCACACTGTCGGACATGCGCTCCGAAGCCGAGATCCGCGCCCGCCTGGCGTCCCTTGAGGCGGAGTACGACGCACACGACCCCCCGTCATCGGCCACCGAGGAGGAACTGGAGATTGCGCTACTGCGCGCAATGAACGAACTTGAGTGGGTGCTCGAAGAACGGGAGTCCGATAGCTCGACCGCGTCAATTACTCACGAATGATACTGTCTGCTGTGACTCGATGAAGATATTCGCCACCCTGGGGGGCGAGTTACGTTACGAACGTACAGCCGACGGTGCACGCTCCTTGGCCTTCGCGCTGTACATCTATCATTCCTCCTCGTGTGGCCGCGCATCGGTGTCCGCCGGTCGTTCGTACTCGATCCGGTGTGGATCGTAGCCGCGATTCTCGTACAGTCGCCTGGCGTTCTCGTTGGCTGCCATCGCCTCGATGGCGATCCGGTCAGCACCGTCCTCGGCCAGCTTCGACTCGGCGGCGTCGAGCAAATCGGACCCGACGCCGCGATCGCGCCACCCGGGCTCCACGTAGAGGTTCTGGATCCGACCGCGCGTCACCCGCTCCTCGAAGACGCCATCGACGATTTCGAAGGAGACGAAGCCGACGACGTTCTCCACCCGGGCGAGAAGTGCGGTCCCGTTGGCGACGTGTCTGGCGAGGGCCATCCTGATCGCCTCGCGGTTGGCCGACACGCGGAGGTGCGAGCCGTACTGGAGCTGCTCGGCGGCAAGATCGAGCCACTGGTCGGTGATGGCATCCATGTCATTCATGTCGGCTGGCTCGATCTCTACCACGTCACCCAGCTTTCGGCGCTCGCGCACAAGACCGTTTCCACATCGATCATCACGAATTACGTCACGAACGTCCCT
>JBDGQL010000115.1:0-4910 GCA_042219105.1 Karumarchaeum halophilus (SeqCode)
GGGTACTGGACGTACACCGACGACCTGCCCGGCCCCCGTTATCGAGGCGTTCCCTGGTGGAACTTCGCCGGGTGGCTCGCGATCAGCAGCGCGACGGCCGCGCTTTCACTCCCGTTTCTGTGATGATGCCGGATCGATATCTGCGCGCTTAAGAGTCGGTGGCGCCTACTTCCGGGATACTGACCGATCATGCGCCGGAACGTCGTCCGTGGGCTGGTGGTCGCTCTCGGCATCACGCTGCTCGTCGAACCGGTGCTCGCCCATGCAAGCGGCGTGGCCGAGTACTCCGGGGGATCCGTCCCGGCGTGGCTGACGATCAGTACCGGCGGCGTGATCATCGGGGCCTCCTTTCTGTTTACCAGCCTGTTGACCGACCACGAGGGGATCCGAATCGTGAACAGCTGGCACCTCCACGCCGGCGTGCCGGCGTCGGTTCGCAAGACGGTGACCTGGGGACTGCGCGTCGTGGGTGTCCTGGTTCTGGTACTCGTGGTCGCGAGCGGGTTGTTCGGCCCTGACATGGACTCGTCGACGCAGTTTACGACGACCGACAGTTTCGCCATCATGGTCGTCTGGGTCGGCTGGTGGGCCGGATACATCATGACAGTGTATCTCCTCGGCAACACCTGGCCGATGTTCAATCCATTCCGGGCACTCGGCGCGCTCGTCCCACGGATCGGGGACGCGTCCTACCCCGAGCGCCTGGGCGCCTGGCCGAGCGTCGCCGGCCTCCTCGCCCTGGTCTTCGTCGAGGTGGTCACGCCGGTCGCACAGCGGCCCCGCATTCTCGCCGCCGTCGTCCTCGGGTACACCGTCGTGACGCTCGCCGGCGTCGCACTCTACGAGACGGAGACCTGGTTCGATCGCGTCGACCCGATCGCGCGGGTGTTCCGGGCGTACGGGCGGATGGCACCGATCCAGCGCACCGGCGACGGACTCGCGTTGACCCTGCCGACGACCGCGCTCGTCGACCACCGGCTTCGTGAAGAGTCCGGCGTGGCAGCCTTCATCGTCGCACTCCTGTGGGTGACGACCTACGACGGCCTGGTCGCGACGCCCGCCTGGGAGACCGTGATCACCCCTCTCGTCGAGGCGGGCGTTCCCGCGTTGTCCATCTACGTACTCGCCATCGTCGGGGGGTTTCTGTTTTTCTACTACGTGTATCGCTACGCCTCCCGGCGCGCCCGGGACACCGCCGACAGCTACGTTGCCGCGGACTACCTCGCGCGGTACTTCGCGCCCGCCCTGTTGCCGATCGCCGCCGGCTACCACCTCGCGCACTTTCTCGGGTACTTTCTTCGGCTCTCGCCGTCACTCGCCGGGGTGCTTTCGAGTCCCCTCTCCGCACCGGCAAGCGCCACCGTACTGACCATCCCCGGCTGGTTCGGCACCCTCCAGGTCCTGCTCGTTCTGCTGGGCCACGTGCTGGCCATCTGGGTCGCCCACTCCAGATCCTTCGAACTGTTCCCCGGAATCTTCAAGCCGATCCGGAGCCAATACGCAACCACGGTCGCCATGATCTTCTACACGATGGCGAGCCTGTGGGTCGTTACCCAGCCTTTCGGCGAGCCACCCTTCCTCTAACCGCCCACCCATGTCAACGACTCTCGACCCCGACATCGACGTGCCCAGCGCGGAGACGCCGACCGCCGAATGTCAGCACTGCGGGCGCCCGTTCGACACGGAGCGCGCACGCGACCTCCACGTGGGGAAGTGCCACGCCGAGGCGGCCACCGAGGCCGAGATGGCCGCCTACGAGGACGCCGAGGAAACCGAGCGCGACGAACTGTTCTTCTTTCATTTCAAGGTCGTCGTCTCCCTTGGCGTCGTCTACGCCGTCCTCGTGATCGTCTACATGGCCGCCCTCGGGGGCGGCTTTCTCTGATAATGAGTGCTCTCGTCCGTTTTAATAACTTATCCCCATAATATTGTTAACTAAAACCAAATATACCCAACTTTATAACAGCTGATTTAATAACCATGGGGCTCTGACTCTCAGATAATGACCATGTCGACTGACAGTCACGAGGAGATCCGCCTCGCGGTCCCCGGGATGGACTGTGCCTCGTGTGCCGGGACGGTGGGTGACGCCCTGGAGGGTGTGTCAGGGGTCGTCGCCTGCGACACCCTGCCGGCGGCGGGACGCGTGATCGTCACGTACGATCCCGGGACAGCAACGCCGGAGACGGTGATCGAGGCGATTGAGGCGGCCGGGTATGCGGTGACGGAGTCGGACGCGGACACCGAAGAGGCCCCGAGCGGGGACGTGGCCGATCGCAGGAGCGTCTGGCGGAGTCGGCGGGCCGTCGCCACCGCCGCCGGCGGGGTCGTTCTTCTGGCGGGGATGGCCTTCGAGTTCCCCGTCGCCGGCGAGCGGGTGGTCGGCTCCGCCCTGGGAACGGCGTTCACCCTCGCGGACGTCCTCTTTCTGTTTGCGGTCGTCCTCAGCGGGCGAGCGATCTTCCGGGGCGGATACCGGTCGGCACGTGCGTTCGATCTGGACATCGACCTCCTGATGTCGATCGCGGTGCTGGGCGCGATCGCGGCCAGTGTCGGCTTCGGCGAGTCGCTGTACTTCGAAGCGGCGACGCTGTCGGTCCTCTTTGGCATCGCGGAACTCTTAGAGGAGTACGCGATGGATCGGGCCCGGGCCTCGCTCCGGGAACTGGTGGATCTCGCGCCGGAAGAGGCGACGGTCCGCCGGGACACCGGATCGCCGGAGACACCCCGAGCAGACGGCGACGCCGTCAACGCCGAGGAGGTAACGGTGCCGGCGAGCGAGGTACGAGCGGGCGAGACCGTCGTCGTGCGGCCGGGGGAGAAGATCCCGGTCGATGGCGAGATAGTGGCCGGCGAGAGCGCGGTCAACCAGGCGCCGATCACCGGCGAGTCAGTGCCCGTCGACAAGACCGTCGGGGAGACGGTGTTCGCGGGCACGATCACGGAGAGTGGCTACCTCGAGGTCGAGGCTACCGCCGATGGAACCGACACTACTCTCTCGCGGATCGTCGAACTCGTCGAGGGCGCCGAGGCAAAACAAACAGAGCGCGAGCAGTTCGTCGACCGGTTCGCGGGGTACTACACGCCGGTCGTGGTGGCTCTCGCGGTCCTGCTCGCGCTCGTGCCGCCCCTCGCGTTCGGCGCCGCCTGGCCCACCTACGTGGTGTACGGCCTCACACTTCTCGTACTCGCTTGCCCCTGTGCCTTCGTTATCTCGACGCCGGTCTCGGTCGTCTCCGGGATCACGAGCGCGGCGCGAAACGGCGTGTTGATCGAGGGCGGAATCCACCTCGAGTCGATGGGCGAGGTGGACGCGGTCGCCTTCGACAAGACCGGCACCCTCACCGAGGGGGAACTCGCGGTGACCGACGTGATCCCGCTCTCGGGTAACACCGAGGCGGACGTGCTCCGGTGTGCGCGGGGGATCGAGCGACGCAGCGAACACCCGATCGGCGAGGCGATCGTCGATCACGCCGGCGACGTGGTGGACGCGTCGGAGGCGGACGGGGACGATCCCGCGATCGAGGAGTTCGAGGCACTCTCGGGGGAGGGCGTCCGTGCCGACCTCGATGGAGTCACCCACTACGCGGGCAAGCCGGGGCTGTTCGAGGCGCTCGGATTCGACCTCTCCCACGTCCACGCGACGACCGACGGCGGGGTCGTCACGCGAACCGCGACCCGGCTCTGTGAACGGAACGACTGTCTCGACCTCCTCGCCGAGACTGTCCCCGACCTCCAGGCGGAGGGCAAGACGGTCGTACTCGTCGGAACTGGAAACGAACTGGAGGGAGTCATCGCGCTGGGCGATACGGTCCGTCCGGTGGCGGCCGGTGCAATCGAACGGCTCGAGGAACTGGGTGTCGAACACACGGTGATGCTCACTGGCGATAACGAGCGAACCGCGCGCGCGATCGCCGAGGAGGTCGGCGTCGACGACTACCGCGCCGAACTCCTTCCCGATGAGAAGGTCGGGGCAATCGAAGACCTCCGGGAAAAGTACGGCGGTGTAGCGATGGTCGGCGACGGTGTCAACGACGCGCCCGCGCTGGCGACCGCGACGGTCGGGATCGCGATGGGTGCCGCCGGCTCCGATACTGCTCTCGAGACCGCCGACGTCGCCTTGCTGTCCGACGACCTCGCGAAGCTTCCCTACCTGTACGAACTCGCGGGGCGTGCGGATGGGGTCATCCGTGGGAACGTCTGGGCGAGTCTCGCGGCCAAGGCGCTTCTGGCGGCCGGCGTTCCCTTTGGACTGGTGCCCATCTGGCTCGCTGTGCTCGCTGGCGACGCGGGCATGACCGCCGCCGTGACGGGGAACGCGATGCGGTTGTCTCGCGTCGAACCGGATACTGTCGGAGGGACGGATCGATAACCGCCATGGGCGACTCGGCGAGGTTTCACAGCCGACAGTATGAGGAGCTAATGTCACCGAGTCCGTCTTTTGCCGGGTGACGAGGGAAGGTGAGATACGTGGTGTCGGAGACGACCAAGAGCTCGTCTCTGCCACCCATCCGCGACCGCTGTGCTTGCCTATACTGTCGGACAGAAGTATTGATAATTCGAAGGCCCCCCGTCCCGGGGGTTCGATTATCAATGTCTCTGTCCGACAGTATATGAGCAGAGATTACCTCGCTGGGTTCCACACGGTCATTATCACAGAATCGGTAGTCGGTCGTCGAGGCGCTTGTCTCCAAGATCAGCTGAGCGAAACTCGGCCCGAATCCAACCTGATACATCCATGTCATACAACTCTCCGTCATCGTCCAGATCAGGCCGCCAACCCCGCGAACCTCGTCCCATCTTCTCGTCTCAGTTCGTCAGCTTTGGGAATAGAACTTATGGGTAAGAGACAGCCCTAATACTGTCGGCTGTAAGTTCGTGGAGGAATTCGCCACCCCGGGGTGTCGAAT
>JBDGQL010000135.1:0-4861 GCA_042219105.1 Karumarchaeum halophilus (SeqCode)
GTACAGTAGTGTAGCGAACACAAAGCTGAATAATGACCGTGATCTGATTGATTTCGTTCTATCGAAGGTATTATGTTGAATTTATATTCCAGTGTTGAGTTATGGGTAAGAGACAGCGCTTCAGCGCGGGGGGGAAGTCAAGGCGTCTCCCGCCCGACGGACAGCCACGAAACCTCGTCCCCGCCGTCGGTCAGCGCAAAGACGGCGCGCTTCCGGACCCCGCCCGCGAGCCGGACGTACAGCGCGAGTTCGCGGGGTTCGAACGCGTACTCGGAGGGAAGCACCCATACGAGCGCCTCCGAGTGACTCAGCTCCGACACCGAGGTGACCTCGGCGTAGGTCCTGAAGTCAGCGCCGAACTTGAACCCGGTCTTGGGGACGACGCCGTCCCCGCGGAGCCGTTCGTACACGGCGAGCCGGCGGTCGAAGCGCTCCCCCTCGACCGCGCGACCCCGCTCCTCGATCGCCGCGGTACCGCCCTGGACTGAGAGGATCCCCCGGCGGGCGAGCGACGCCGCCTCGATCAGGGAAAGCTGGAGCGACGTCAGCTCCTCGCGACCGCCGACTGGCTGGCCGTAGAACCCGGACTCGTGCAGCGACGCGGGCGGATCGGACACGAGCACGCGATCCGAGAGCAACACGGCCTTGGTCCGGGGAAGATCACAGGCAGTCGCTCCATCGATCCCCTGCCGGTCGGTCGCGAGGTACGTCACCGATCCCTCCTCGTCGGCGATGGCCAGCGTCACGTCGCCGAGCGTCTCTGCTGGAACGGTGGCGCGCTCGCCGATCGCCCGGACGTGATGAGCGATCGCGCCGCTGCCCGGGTCGGCACCGCGCTCGTACACCGCAAAATCCGCGCGGTCGTGGGGGTTTCTTACCCAGCCCTCGCGCTCGGGCACGAGGTAGAACCCCCGGGAGCGCAGGTCGGCGTAGGCGAGAAAGCGCGCTGCCGCGCCGTCCTCGACGTCATCGAGGAAGCCAGCGAACTCCAGTCCGTCGACGGCGTCGATGTCGCCCCGGTACAGCAGGTGGGCCGCCTCGACCGGCGCGAGCGCGATCTCGTTTCCTTCCAGGGGACGCCCGTAGCCACGCGCGTCGTGGAACTGCTGGCGGGCGTGCCCGCCGAGGACGACCTCCTCATCGCGTCTGCGTGCCTCCATGATCGACACGACGGCGGCGGTCCCCAAATCGCCTGCGTTCCTGGACGGCGGTCCCCTGACCCCCGGGGCTCCGGAGAGGTGATCACCCCTCCGCTGGGGAGGGATCGAGGGCCGCACACGTCGCGTCGAGACACCGCCGGGCATCTCCGGTGTCGAAGACTGGCAGGCCACAGTCACAGGACCCCTCGATCACGCCACCGGGCACCGAAAAGCCTGTCTCACAGTCGGGGTAGTTCTCACACCCCAGGATGAGGCCGCCCCGCCGCAGGAGGAGTAGATCCCCGCCACAGGCGGGGCAGTCGAAGACTCGATCGAATCGCTCCCCGACGGCGGCGTCTAGGGACTCACAGGCTCGGTCAACACAGACCTCGAATGCCGCCCCACGCTCGACCCGCATCCGAGGGAGCGAGCACGTCTCACAGCGCGCATCCAGCACGGTCGCGTCGCGAGGGACCGAATGGCGTAGCGAACACCCGAGACAGGAAACGGCGCCGCGCTCCCGAACGAGGGGACCGCCACAGTCTGGACACCAGCCCACCTCGCGCCCGGCGGTGGAGACGGGGTAGCGACCATGTGCGTGTTCCTCGTGGCAGGTGACGGTGAGGCGTTGATCGTCCGTCGTGGCCTCGATCGTCGGTCCGTCGGGCGACCAGGAGACGGAGTCGGCGCGGGTGAGCCACGCGACCGGGCGGTACCCATCCTGGTCGTGGACCAGCACGGTGCCGTCGGGTTTCTCGATCAGGAGGACGGAACCACGCTCCTCGCGCTCCTCGCGGCCCTCGAAGCGGACGGTGCAGTCGCCGGCGAGCATCGAGATCGAATCGAGGTGTGCAGTGTCGGAGGCCATCACTCACGCGTGGCCGCGTTTTCGCACTTATAGCTTCACTACCGATTGGAGAGTTCGGTCGGGAACTGCCGAGAACAACGCATATTAATGCTAGCGACAAACGGGAAGACGGTGGAACGATGACTGGAGCCCGGAAATCAGACCCGAACGCAACCATCGACGCGACCAGACGAGCGTATCTTGTGGGGGCCGGGTCGGCCGCCATGGGTGGCCTCGCTGGCTGTACCACCTCCGACGGAACTCCGTCGGGGTACGACCGGGACCAGACCGAGTTCGATCCCCCCAACCTCCCCTACGACGAGACCTATCCCGAGGGCGAAATAACGATGTTCCGTCGCGGACTCCGCCGTCTGGGATACTACCCGGAGAAGACGGTCCCCGACGCCGTGTCGGTCAACTGGGAGTTACCGGTCAACTACATCGGCCACTCCGCGCCCAAATCCAGCCCGCTCCCGACGCCGGACGGCGAGACGATACTGATTCCCGCGGACACCGGCAAGATGCACGCGGTGTCGCCGATGGGGGAACACCAGTGGACGACCCAGACAAAGGCAACGCGACAGGGGTTCCACGCTACGCCGGTGATCGTCGACGGCGTCGCGTATCTCGGGGGGTACGACGGGGCGAACCGCAACCAGGAAGCCGGGATGTACGCCTTCGACGTCGAGACGGGCGAGGTGCTGTGGCGTACCGAGGAGATGGACGGCTCGGTCGCTATCGGCTCCAGCGCGGGCTACTGGGACGGCTACCTCTACGTCATCGTCGAACATCGTCACCCCAAAAAGAAAGGCGAACTGTGGGTGTTCGACGCCGAGACCGGCGAGGGGGTGTTCAAAGACGACCGGATGGAGGGGATGCCCCACCCGACGGTCGCGATCAGCCCCACCGAGGAGCGCCTGGTCTCCGGCTCCAACGACGGGCTGGTGTACTGCTGGGAGTTTCCCTCACTGGAGTTCGCGTGGTCGTTCGAGACCGCCAGACCGGTGAAGGGCCCGATCGCGCTGTATGAGGGCAGCGCCTTCGTCGGCTCCTGGGACGGGCACGTCTATAGCCTCGATCTGGCGGACGGCGAGGAGGAGTGGTCCTTCAAGACCAACGACGTCGTGATGTCGGCGATCGCGGTCGACCCCGAGGCTGGCGTCGTCTACGCGGGGAGCGACGACCAGCACGTGTACGCGCTCGACGCCGGAACGGGCGAGAAGGAATGGGCGACCGACGTCGAGGGGCGCGTGATGAGCGGGATCACGGTCACGTCCGACGCTGTCCTCACCGGCACGACCGCCGGGGAACTGGTCGCTCTGGAAAAGGGCACCGGGGACCTGCGATGGTTCGTCGAGAGCCGGGGCCACGCGACGAGCGAACCCATTCTCCACAGGGGGCGGATCTACTTCGCCGAGCGCGCGGTCGTCTCCGGCTACTACGACGACGATGAGGAAACCACGCTCAAGGCTCCGGGCCACGCGTACTGTCTGGTCGAGGAGTGACCTCCCACCTGGGGCTACTGGCTGACCCGCCCGCTCGCGAGCGTGAGGTACCCCCCAGCGAGCGTCTCTCGATCGACCCGGCCACACCGCGCCCGCAGAGACTCCTGTGCCCTCAGTATCGAGCGTTCGAGGTCCCGGGTGGGTGAGTCACGGGAAAGGCGGTTTCCCGGCGCAGCCAGGCGGACGAACCCCCGAAAGGCGAGGTTGAGTGGACCCGCGGCCCGGTGGGTGCTTCGCCGTGCGTTCAGCAGGGTAATCCGCCCCCCCGAGCCGAGCAGGTCACACCAGCGGTCGACGACGCGCTCCGGATCGTCGAACATCCCGACGACGAACGTTGCGAGCAGTGCGTCCGCTTCCTGGAGGGCGGGTCGGGTCGCATCGCCGCGGACGAGGGCGACGTTTTCCCAGCCGGCACGGTCGATCCGGCTTTGAGCGCGGTCGAGAACGCCACCGGCGAGGTCGACCCCGATCACCGCTCCCTCTGGACCGACCGCTGCCCGGAGGTGCGGGAAGTTCGCACCGGTGCCACACCCCATCTCGACGACGGTGTCGCCCGGGTCGATCTTGAGCGCGTCGATGGCCCGCCGCCGGACCGTCCCGATGCCGGGCGCGGCGCTCGCGAGCAGGTCGTAGGCGCTGGCCCATCGCGTGTAAAACCGGTCCACGGCGTTGCCTGCGGCGCCTGGTGATCCCATGGGGCGTGTCCGGCGCCGGGGCGACAAAAGCCCTCGGTCCCCGTCCAGTTCACACCGCGAGCAGCCGGTTCCGTCCGGCAGCCAGTCCGAGAACCGCGCCGGCGAAGTGCGCGGCGTGTGCGCTGTTTGCCCCGCCGAACAGGATCGTCAGCCCCGCGCCGAGCAGGACCGCGAGCGCGATACCGACGCGCCGGGGGATGTACTCCGAGAGCCGGGCGCTCGCCCGGTTGGAGGCGATGACGTACCCCAGCAGGGCGAACCCGGCTCCGCTGATCCCGAGCACGCCGACCTCCCAGCCCAGCGCGCTCCCCAGCAGGATCTGCGTGAGGCCAGCGAGCACGCCGGTCGCGATCACGAACGCGTGAAACCGGAGCGTCGTGGTGGCGTACGCGACGACGGTTCCGGCGGTGGCGATCACGAGCGCGTTCCCCAGCAGGTGTCCGACGGAGGCGTGTGCGTACACGCTCGTCAGCACCGTCCAGGGCTGATGGAGGATCGGGGCGGCTAAAGCGACCCACTGCGATCCGAATATCCACCCGACGAGCGTGACGGCCACCATGGCAACGAGCGTATGCACGACCGCGTTGTCGACGAATGTGTCCCGCCAGGATTCGGCTGGCCCCTCTGTCCGGCTTTCGGCTGCGTGCTCGGGTGGTGTTTTGCTCATGGGTTCGG
>JBDGQL010000015.1:0-4843 GCA_042219105.1 Karumarchaeum halophilus (SeqCode)
ACGCGCTTCCTCCCACGGTTAAAGCCGATGGGCTTCCGCGCTGTTACCGCTGTGATTTCTTTATTTCCGCCAGTAATTTACCTTTGTGATCAAAGTGCAGGTATGGTAACGCCAACCGTTCTCGTGATCGGTGGAGGAGCGACAGGTGCCGGAATCGCACGCGACCTCGCGCTCAGCGGCGTCGAGGTCACGCTCGTCGACAGCGGCGGTCTCGCCGGTGGGACGTCGGGTCGCTCACACGGCCTGCTGCACAGCGGCGCCCGGTACGCCGAATCCGATCAGACCGGCGCGGAGGAGTGTATCAGGGAGAACCGCATCATCAAGGACATCGCGGGGGAGTGTATCCGCGATACCAGAGGGCTGTTCGTCCAGTTGGCCGAGGACGACCCCGCGTACTTCGAGGAGAAACGCGAGGCCTGCGAGGAGGTCGGCATCCCGGCGACCGTCATCGACGGTGAGGAGGCCCGCGAGATGGTCCCGGAGGTCTCGTCGGACGTAGAGCGCGCGATGGAAGTCCCAGACGGGGTCGTGTACCCCTCGCGGCTGGTCGCCGCCAACGCCGCAGATGCCGAGGACCACGGCGCGTCGATCCATCCCCACGCTCCGGTGGAAGACATGACGGTCGCGGACGGACGGATCGAATCGGTGAGCATCGGCGGCGACGTCGACGACGACGTACATCCGGAGTACGTCGTCAACGCGACCGGTGCGTGGGCTGGAGAGATCGGCGCGATGGTCGGCGTCGACATCGACATGCGACCGACGAAGGGGGTGATGGTGTCGGTCGAGTACGAGGACCTCGGCCCGGTGTTGAACCGGTGTCGCGATCCCGACGATGGCGACATCATCGTCCCACACGAGCGGGAGGCCGTTCTCGGGACGACCAGTGTTGAGGTAGGGGATCCGGAAGAGTATCCAAAGGAGGAGTGGGAAGTCGAGAAGACGTTCGAGGAGTGTGCAGCCATGTTACCCCCGGTCGCCGACGCGCCGGAGGTTCGCACCTGGTGGGGCGTCCGACCGCTGTACGCTCCCGACGAGGAGGGGGACGGTCGGAGCATCTCTCGGGGGTTCTTCAGGCTGGATCACGCCGACGACGGCGTCGAAAACTTCGCCAGCGTCGTTGGCGGGAAGCTGACGACCTACCGGGAGATGGCCGAGTCGGCTGCGGACCTCGTCCGCGAGCGGGTGGGCGTCGACGCCGACTCCTCGACCGTCGATCGTCGACTCCCCGGCGCGGATGACCCGGAGCAACTCGACGCGTTCGTCGCCCGGTACGGCGGCAAGAACCCGACCGACGCCGGCGTCGTGAGCGCTCCTGGCGACTGATAGGGTCGGTCACAAGTACGTGGAGGAATTCGCCGCCCCTGGGTGTCGAATATCTCCATCAAGTCGTGACCGACAGTATGAGTAACCCGCATGCCATGTGAAGCGGTAACTCACCGCGTACACAGCCTTTTGCGTTGGCCACCCCTTATTTCACGTAGTGTCTCATCAAGACGTGAAAAACGCCAGTTCTGTAGACGAATCACCGGCGTCCGGGGAGTCCCAGGCGCTCGAATCCGCCCCGCGATACCGGCGTCTCCGCCGCTGGAACGCGGTGATGGCGGTCCTGCACTTTCTCCAGGGCGCGCTGATGGTGTTTCTGGCCGACGCCGTCCGCTGGCCCATCACCCGCACGCGCTATGAGTTCGATGTCGCGACCGAAACGATCGCCCCGGTGAGCGTGCCGTGGGTGGACGCACAACTTCCCCTCCTGGTGGCCGGGTTTCTGTTCATCTCCGCGCTGGCACACACGATCATCGCGACCGTCCGCTATGAGGAGTACGTCGCGTACCTCGAGCGTGGAATGAACCCATACCGGTGGTATGAGTACTCGGTAAGCGCGTCGCTGATGATCGTCGTGATCGGGATGCTCGCGGGAATCTGGGATCTCGGGACGCTCACAGCCCTGTTCGGACTGGTGGCGATCATGAACCTCTCCGGACTGCTCATGGAGCAGCGCAACCAGACCACGGAGGAGACCGACTGGACCCCCTACTACGTGGGCACAATTGCGGGACTCATCCCGTGGATCGTCATCGCGGTCACCTTCGTCGGGACCGTCACCGCCGCCGGCGGCGAGTTCCCCGAGTTCGTGATATACATATACATCTCTATTTTCATCTTTTTCAACCTGTTTGCAATAAACATGATCCTGCAGTACCGCGAGACCTGGCGCTGGAGCGACTACCTGTTCGGCGAGAAAACCTACATCGCACTCAGCCTGGTCGCAAAGTCACTGCTCGCCTGGCAGGTGTACTTCGGGACGCTGAACTCGCCGGTGTAGTTCCCGGATTCGATCACGCGTCGTCCGGCGTCCCCAACATTGATCACGCGTCGTCCGATCCTATCTCACTCTCGCGGATACGCACCGACGAGATCCGGGATCCCTCCACGCCAGTCACCGTGACGACGTGCCCTGCGGCCTCGATCTCCTCGCCCGGTTCAGGCACCTCGCCGAGTCGGTCCAGCACGAGGCCACCCATCGTGTCGAACTCCTCGCTCTCGAACCCGGCGTCGAGCGCGTCGTTAACCGCCGACAGCGGGACCCCCCCGTCGACGTCGTGGGTTCCATCCTCCCGCGGGCGTATCGAGGATTCGCGTTCGTCGGCGTCGAACTCATCGCGAAGGTCGCCGACGACGGTCTCCACGACGTCCTCGACCGTCGCGATGCCCTCGAAGACGCCCCACTCGTCGATCACGACGGCCATCTGCTGGCGTTCCTGACGGAACTCAACGAGGAGGTCGCTGACCGTCGTGGACTCGGGAACGACGAGCACCTCGCGCGCGATGTCGGCGGCCATCTCGGCGTCGCTGTCGTCGGATTCCGCTGCGCGGAGCAGGTCCTTGACGTCGACGAACCCGATCACATCGTCCGGGTCGTCGGAAGCGATCACCGGGTACCGCGTGTGTCCGGCATCGAGCACGGTCGCCCGAACCGCGGACAGTGAGGCGTCGCCCGGAACGCTCACCACGTCCGGTCGCGGGACCATGACCTCCCTGACGACCGTATCGTCGAGGTCAAAGACGCGCTCGATCATCTCCACCTCCGTCGTGTCCACGTTGCCCGCCTCGCTGGACCGGGCCAGCACGCGCCGGATCTCGCGCTCCTCGAGCGTCTCTTCGGTCTCGGAGGCCGGCGGCACGCCCAGCAGACTCGTGAAGGCGTTGGCCGCCCCGTTGAACACGACGAGGCCGGGGTAAAACAGGTAGTAGAAGAACTTCATCGGTGCCGCGACGAACAGGGCGAGTCGCTCCGCCTGCGCGATGGCGACCGTCTTCGGCGCGAGCTCGCCGAACACGACGTGCAGGAAGGTTATGACGCTGAACCCGAGCACGACGGCGACGAGGTGGATGAGATCCCCGGAGAGAAACGATCCCAGAACCGGTTCGATCAGCGCCGCTACTGCGGGTTCGCCGACCCACCCGAGCCCCAGCGAGGCGACGGTGATTCCCAGTTGCGTGACCGCGAGATAATTATCGAGACTTCCCATGACGTCCTGGAGAATTCCTGCGCCCGTCCGCCCCTCCTCGGCGAGTTGTTCGACGGACGTCGACCGAATCCGGACGAACGCGAACTCCGAGGCGACGAAAAACCCGTTCAGCGCCACGAGAAAGAGCGCGGCCAGGAGACGCGCCGTCGAGAGGACGATATCTACCATCGGTACCTCCACCCGTGGCCTGCCTCGATGCGAATCAAGACCATGCGGGACACGTCTCGTCGCACCAGGTAAAAAGTACTGTCACCTGTCTCCCGATACGGGACACATCCCGGTGGTTGCGGTATCGAAGACACTATTCATCCGCCGAGCGGTCCGAAAGGTATGCAGGTTGCGCTCGGCGGCACCTTCGATCCGATCCACGACGGACACCGGGACCTCCTGAAGCGAGCGTTCGAACTCGGTGACGTCACGATCGGGCTCACGAGCGACGACCTTGCGGCACAAACGCGCGATCAGGAGCGCCACGTGCGACCGTTCGCCGAGCGACGGGATGATCTTCGGGAGGAACTACAGGCCTTCGCCGATCGGTTCGACCGAACGTTCGAGATCAGCCGGCTCGACTCGCCGACCGGCGTCGCGACCCGGGAGTCCTTCGACGCGCTCGTCGTCTCTCCGGAAACGAAAGAGGGCGGCGAGAGGATCAACGAGATCCGGCGCGAGCGCGGTCTCGACCCGCTCCGGATCGAGGTGGTGCCACACCGCCGCGCGGCGGACGGCGAGATCATCTCGAGCACCCGGATCGTTCGCGGGGAGATCGACGAACACGGCCAACCCACGCCCAACGCGACCGGGCGCGAAGACGAAGACATTCAGTGATCTGATTACCAGGAGGGCGGCTCGAATCCCGCCTTCTCGAGCAGGGGTTTCCAACGGTTCGACACGGACAGCCGCGAGACGCCGACGGCGTTCGCGACCGCGGTCTGGGACCGTTCCTCGCCGGCTAGCAGGCCGCCGGCATAGAGGCTCGCGGCGACGACGGCGGGTTTCGAGCGGTCCGCGTCCGGGATGCTCGAGAGGAACAGATCGACCGCACGCGAGCGAGCGGAATCGCTCAGGTCGAGTTCGTCCGCGGCCTCGCGGAGGTCTTCGAGCCAGTCTGCCTGCTCGACCCTGTCGCTGGCGCGGTGCACGATTTCTCTGTTGAGTGCCGGAAACATAAGGACGACGGCGAGCACAGACGACGTGGGCGCGACTGTGGGACCGGAAATCAAATCGTGTCCCGGTGTAGCGACGGTCGGACGACTCCGCGATACGGGTCGACAGAACTGTTGATAGAATTAGCCTCCACCGTACCCGGCGAA
>JBDGQL010000063.1:0-4840 GCA_042219105.1 Karumarchaeum halophilus (SeqCode)
CGGCGAACCCTGAACACCGGACATGACGGTCGAGGTTCGCAACCACGTCCCGGGAGTAACTGCGTTGCTATCTGTCGTCTCGCTTGGGCTGGTGTTTGCGGCCGCGGGCGGCATCGTTCCCGACTCGGTGCTTCCGCACGCTCCTGATACGGTCGTCAACGCCATCCCGCACGTAAACGCCGTCATCAGCCTGGTCGCGATCAGCGTCATCGGGTACGGATGGGGCGCGATCCGACGCGGAAACGTCGCGAGACACCGCGCCGCGATGGGGTCCGCATTTCTCCTGTTCGGGCTGTTTCTGGTGCTGTATCTCTACAGGGTGGCCCTGGTTGGCCCCCGTGAGTTTCCGGGGCCCGCCGCGATCGAAACGTTCGCGTACCTGCCGATTCTCGCGATCCACATCCTGCTCGCGGTCGTCTGTGTCCCGCTTCTGTACTACGTTCTCCTGCTCGCGCTGACCCGCCCGATCGAGGAGATCCCGCTGACCGATCACCCGCGGTTCGGCCGGATCACGGCGACGCTGTGGCTCGTCTCCTTCACCCTCGGGGTGGTGGTGTACGCGTTCTTGTACGTCATCCCCTGGTGATCATACTGTCGGCTGTGACTCGATGAAGATATTCGTCACCCCGGGGTGGCGAATTCCTCCACGAACTTACAGCCGACAGTATCAGTCGTCAGCGTGAGCCCGCCGACTTCCGACCTCGGGTCGGGAGACGCTGCGGTCGGTCTCCTCGCCGGCGACATCGTAGGGGTACTCGCCGGTGACACAGGCTAAACAGAGATCGTCCCGGGGCATGTCGATCGCCTCCGCGATCGCCTCGATCGAGATGTACGCGAGGCTGTCCGCGCCGACCTGCTCGCAGATCTCCTCGGGATCCCTGTCGGCCGCGATCAGTTCCTCGCGGTTGGCCATGTCGATGCCCATGTAACAGGGCGCGAGTATCGGTGGCGAACCGATCCGGACGTGGATCTCCTCGGCGCCCGCCTCGCGGATCAACTCGACCAGTTGCGTGGAGGTCGTCCCCCGGACGATGCTGTCGTCGATGATCGTGACCGTCCGGCCCTCGATCGTGGACTGGATGGGGTTGAGCTTCATCCGCACCGCCTGTTCGCGGGCCTCCTGGGTCGGCATAATGAACGTGCGCCCGACGTACCGGTTCTTCATGAGCCCCTCAGCGAACTCGACGTCAGCGCCGTCTTCCTGTGCGGCCTCGGCGTAGCCCGTCGCGAACGCCCGACCGGAGTCGGGCACGGGTAACACGACATCCGTCTCGACGCCCTCCTCCTCCCAGAGCTTCCCGCCGAGATCACGGCGAACGTCGTAGACGAGGCGACCGTCGATTTTCGAGTCGGGGCGTGCGAAGTACACGTGTTCGAAAAAGCAGTGGGCAGTGTGGTCCTCCTCGAACAGCCGGTAGGAGTCGAACCCCGCTCCATCGGAGTGCAGGATGACGAGTTCGCCCGGCCCCACGTCCCGGACGAGGTCTCCGCCAAGGGCATCGATGGCAGCGCTCTCGCTCGCGAGCACGTACCCGTCGTCGAGTTCCCCGATCACCAGGGGCCGGTTGCCCTGTGGATCACGGATCCCGAGGACGATGTCGTCGTGCATCACCGTGAGCGAGTAGGAACCGTGGAGGCGACCCATCGTGCGTTTTACCGCGCGCACGAGGTCCTCCTCAAGCAGGTTGCGCGCGAAGTCGTGGGCGATCACCTCGGTGTCGCCGTCCGACGTGAAGGCGTGGCCCGCGTTCTGGAGGACGGTCCGGAGGTCGTCCGTGTTGACGAGGTTGCCGTTGTGCCCCAGCGCGAGCGATCCGCTCCGGAAGGACACTGAAAAAGGCTGGGCACAGCACTTGTCGACGCTACCTGCGGTCGGATACCGGACGTGTCCGACGCCGGCGCTACCGGCGAGTCCGTCGATGTCGTCCTCCGAGATAGCGTCGCCGACCAGCCCCATCTCGACGTGTTCGTGTTGCTGGAAGCCGTCGTGGGTGACGATTCCGGCCGACTCCTGTCCGCGGTGCTGGAGAGCATAGAGCGCATAGTAGATGGGCAGCGCAACGTCGCGGTCCGCAAATGAGGCGCCGACGACGCCGCACTTCTCTTCCATCTTAGCTATCGCCCGTTTTCCCCTGCCACTCGTAGTTGCGCCGCTTCGCCGACTTTCCGAACCCACACGACGAACAGACTTTCTTTTTCGTATGATATGACGCCTCTCCACACCGCCGACACCTCACGTGTGTGGTGGTGTTCTTGCCTCCTTGGGCCGGCGTGCCGTCGCTCATAGTACGATGGATAGAACGGTTTCCCGCTGTATAATGATTGTGTTCGGAAGCCGGATATGTCAGGTAATTAGCACTCTGACCAGCCACACGCCTCGCAGGTTTTGCAGCCCTCGGAGAAGTGCAGGCTCATCGAGCCACACTCCGGACACTCGGGGCTCTCGCCGGCGTCGATGAGCGACTGTGAAGCGTCCTCGCTCGCCGTGCCGCCGGCAGCCGGCTGTACGCCACCGTCGGGTTCGGCGCTGGCCTCGGTCTCCTGTAGGTTCTCGCCGGCCTCGTCTTCGTCGGAGATCTCGCCGCTGTCCTCGGCAGTCTCCTCCAGAGTCCGTTGCTGGGGGTAGGCGCGGTCGATGTCGCCGTCGAGGTACCGGCGCATGGCGGTGCCGACGGCGTCGGGGATCGACTGGATCTGTTCGCCCTTGTCCCAGGCGACCTTCGGCGACCGGATGCCCTGAAGTTCGTCTGCGATTTCGCCGGGATCGACTCCCGAACGCAACGCAGTCGACACAGTCTTTGCCAGCGCCTCCGTGAAGGAGTTGGTGAACCCGCCGGAGTTGCCGATGGTGGCGAACAGCTCGAAGGGCTGGCCGCGCTCGTCCTCGTTGATGTTGACGTACAGTTTGCCATACCCCGTCTCGATGCGCTGGGTCACGCCGTGCAGAACATCGGGCCGCGGGCGCTTCTCGGAGTAGTCGACCGTCTCGCTGGCTTCGATGTCGAACACCTCGGCGACGTCGGCCTCGATCGCCTCGCGCACGTCGTCGCGTGCGAGGAAGGTCTCCATGTCGCCGAACACGTCCTCGACGCGCTCTAAGAGCGCCTCCGTCGCTTCGTCCTCGTCCATGTCGGAGAACTCGGTGTTCTGGGCGCGCGTCGTCAGGACCTGCTTCGAGCGCGTGCCGTCGCGGTAGTAGGTCACGCCCTTGCCACCGTTGTCGTAGATGTACTCGAACACCTCGGCGGCGTCGGCCACAGTAGAATTGTTCGGTGCGTTGACCGTGTTGTGGGACACGATTCCACCGACCACGTACTCGTGTGGTCCGGCGAGTTCGACATCGTACATCTCGCGTGACCCGGCGTCCTCGACGTCCGTCACTTCATACAGGGGCGGTGCGTCCGTGACACCAAGCTTCTCGGCCGTCGTGTCGAACATGTGGTTGCGATTCCGATACTCGAAGTTCCTCGCCGCGTAGTACTCCTGGGACCGGGAGTCGAACTCGGTCTTGTCGACCTGATCTTGTGTGACGTGTACGCGGTATCGCTGCTCGAACCGGTCCACGCGCTTGTGTGGTTCGATGGGTGTCACCAGCTCCTGCGCGTCGTTCGTCACGTGGACGGAGTAGGCGTACGCCTCGGATTCCTCGACCCACTTCCGACCGACGTACACTTTCGGAACGCCGAAACTTCGCAGGAGTTCCGCGACGCCGTCGGCGAGGTCCTGGGACATACCTTCGTAGACGACGAGTGACTGCGAGGAGTCGTATCCATCTAAGGTAATCCCATTAGCAAAGGCGAGCTTCTCCTCCGGGCTCCCCTGCAGTATCTCGTCAGGTACCGTCTTTTCGTAGGAGCCGGATCCACACAACCCGGTCACGAACTCCCAGACCGGCTTGGAGTTCAATTGGATCCTGAACACAGTATCGCGCTGCTCGCCGCGGCGTGTATCTTCATGTATGAGCGGTTCGCGGCCGAACAACTCCTCAAACAGTTCGCATGCTTCTGCGCGAACACTCTCGGAGGACGTGTTGATCTCGACGGAGTATCGAGAGTCGATCGAACTCCCGTCGGCCGCGTACATGCCGAGGAACCGGGCCAGGCGGGGCGACATCTCACTCGGGAGATCGACATCTTTCTCCTGTACCGATCGATCACCACCGACCACAGCATCGATGCCGCCGTCGGCTGCGATCTCCGGAACGACAGTGAGATTGATCTCCGCGCCACCATCTCCATGTGACTCAACGTGTCGGCCGACGACGTAATCGCCTTCTTCGAGGTCCCCGAGGGTCGTCCAGCCCTCCGGCGTCAGCACTTTGTGGGACTCCGTGGCGCCCACGAGTTCCGTCCCACTGTCGACCCGAATCCGGGTCGCGTCTTTCTCTCCAGCGTAGTACTGTGACTCGACCGGGACGCCATCGATGGTCACCTCCTCCTCAACACTGACGAACTCGCCGGGCTCCGGTGTCTCCTCTGCGAACGACTCGATCGGACGGACGCCTGAATCCGTCTGGATCAGCGTTCCCTCTTGAAGACACTTGCTGATCGCCGAATCCACTCCCGACTGGCAGGCACACTGGATCGAGGCGTGCTGTTTCGCCGAGAGATCGGAGGTGGTGACGAACAGCTCGCCGATGGCGTCGGGCACCGTCGTGAGCCCGTCCACGCCGTCGAAATTGTTCGTCGCCATCTGCTCTTTGGCCTCCTCCTTGACGGCCTCGATGGGGATGTCGTTGTCCTCCAGGACGCGCAGGAAGTAATCGTCGAACTCCACGAGCATCTCATCGCCCTGCACGTCGTCGGAGACGTTCTTGTAGTAGGCGACGTTGTAGATGGGC
>JBDGQL010000120.1:0-4782 GCA_042219105.1 Karumarchaeum halophilus (SeqCode)
TCGGCGCGCCCGAGAGCGTCCCCGCCGGGAAGGTCGCCCGGGTCGCGTCGAAGGCATCATGATCCGGACCGAGCCGACCCGTCACCGTGGACTCGATGTGCTGGACGTGGCTGTACTTGAGCACGTTCATGAACTCCTCTACTCGTACCGATCCGGACTCACACACCCGCCGGAGGTCGTTTCGCGCCAGGTCGACGAGCATGGTGTGTTCGGCCCGCTCCTTCTCGTCGGCGAGCATCTCCCCCGCGAGCCGGCGGTCCTCTACGGGGCTCGCTCCCCTGGAACAGGTGCCGGCGATCGGGTTGGAGACGACCTCCCGCCCCCGCACGGAGACGAGGGTTTCGGGGCTCGCGCCAACGATCGACAGATCGTCGTGGCGCAGGTGGTACATGTACGGCGAGGGGTTGACGTCCCGGAGTGCGGCGTACAGTCCCAGCGAGTCGATCTCGCCGGTCAACTCGCGGGTCCGGGAGATCACGCCCTGGTAGATGTCACCGTCGAGGACGTGTTCCTTGGCCGTCCGAACGGCGTTCTCGTATGCCCGCTGCGGGCCGGCCGTGCCGCCGGAGCGCGTGAATCCGCCCGGATCGGGGACTGTCGCGCCGGCGAGCAGGTCACTCACCCGGGCGGCCTCCGCTTCGATGCGGTCGTACAGCCTACCTGCGTCCGCGTCGGGGGCAACGACCGGCGTGAACACGAGCGATACCGCGTCGGCGGCGTGGTCGAAGGTGAGCGTTCGCGTGGTGAGGACGAACTCGGCGTCCGGAAACCGCGAGTCGGGCCGGTCGAGGCCGACGTCCTCAAGCCAGAGGTCGTACACCGCGTCGTAACCCAGAAAGCCGACGAGCCCACCAGCCAGTTGCTGGCGGTCATGGTCCGGGAAGCCGACGCGGTCGACGTCGGGGAGTGCAGCCCGGAGCGTATCGAGAACGTCGCCGCCGTCGGGGTCGCGCGGGTCCACATCGAGTGCCGCGGCCGCCGTCGTCTCCCGGAGGCGCTCGACGGTCGCGACCTCCGGATCGACCGTGATTACGCCGTCGGGATCGTAGCCGACGAACGAAAAGCGGGCGTGTCGGTCCGCCGTCTCCGGCGCGAACGCGCCGTCGGGGTCACTGGAGGCGACCTTTTCGGCGCTCTCGAGCAGAAAGGCGTGGGAGGCCGCCTCCGCGCCGGTCGTCCGTCCGGTCAGGGCCGCGTACGCCGAGAGCGGCGTCGTCTCGACCGGGAGCGTCGCTTCGACGCGAGCGACGACCTGGTCACCGCGGTCGACGAGCGTGGCAAACGCCTCCCGCTCGGTGTCGAGGTCGGGTGTCACGGCCGTGTCGTCGACCGTCATCGGGACGCTACCTCCTGTGACCGGGTCGCGTTCGCGACGAATGCGGCGACTGCCTCGTGGTCCTTCTCGCCGCCGGTTCGCTCGACGCCCGTCGCCACGTCGACCGCGTAGGGGGCGGCGGTCCGGACCGCCTCCGAGACGTTTTCCGGTGTCAGGCCGCCGGCGAGGATCACCGGCGAGCCGAGCGTCTCACGCAGTTCCCGGGCCGTCGTCCAATCGTGGGTCCGTCCAGTGCCGCCGCCGCCCTCCGCGTCGGCGGAGTCGACCAGCAGCGCGTCCGCGGCGTCGTCGTAGGCGCGGGCCTCCTCGGGATCACCCGGGTCGACGGCAGCGACGACTGTGTCGGTTTCCGCGAGATCAGTAGCTTCGGTGGGATCGAGGCCGCCGTGGACCTGGACCGCGTCGGCGCCGACCTGCTCGCGGAGTCCACGGGCCGCGGCCACGGAGTCGGGCATCGTGACGAGAACCGCCGTGACGAAGGGTGGAACGCCGGCAATCAGATCGGCGGCGCTGCCGGGGTCGACCTCGCGGGGCGTGTCGACGGGAACGTCGACGATGAATCCGAGCGCGTCCGCGCCGGCGGCGACCGCGGCGTCCCGATCTGTGGGGCTGGTGATCCCGCAGATCTTCACCCGAGTCGCAGCCCCGCGGACAACGTCGGTGTCGGACATCGTCGCGTTCATCGGGCTGGGGTGACGGCGCGGAGCGCGTCGAGCCGGTCCGCCGCGGTCCCGGTCTCGATAGCCTCGCGGGCGCGCTCAATACCGGTTTCGATCGAGTCGGCCTCGCCGGCGACGTAGATCGCCGCACCCGCGTTCAGCAGGATGATGTCTCGCTTTGCGCCGCCGATGGTTCCCTCGACTATGCCTTCGAGGTCGGCCGCGTTCGCTCCCGGTGAGCCGCCTGCGACCGCCTCGATGTCGTACCGCTGCAGGCCGACGTCTTCAGGTGCGAGCGTGTACTCCTCGACCGTCTCGCCCTCGACCTCGGCGACAGTCGACTCGTCGTGGACCGCCAGTTCGTCGAGGCCCGAGCCGTGGACGACCAGCGCGTGTTCGACATCCATGTGTGCGAGTGACCGGGCGATTAGCGGGACTAAGTCGGGGTCGTACACGCCGAGCACCTGTGCATCGGCGCCTGCAGGGTTGGTGAGCGGGCCAAGCACGTTGAAAATCGTGCGCATTCCGAGCTCCTTCCGGGGGCCGATGACCGCCTTCATCGCGGGGTGGAACACGGGCGCGAGCATGAACCCGATGTCCCGGTCCTCGATCGCGTTCTCAACCGCTGGGGGTTCGGCGTCCACCGTCACGCCGACCTCCTCCAGAACATCCGCGCTTCCCGAGGAGGAAGACACCGAGTAGTTGCCGTGCTTGGCAATCGGGACACCGGCGCCGGCGGCGACGACGGCGCTCGTCGTCGAGACGTTGATCGTGTCGTGGTCGTCCCCACCGGTCCCACAGGTGTCGACGAGCACCTCGCGATCGGGAGCGATCGTCCGTGCAGCGGCGCGCATCCCTTTCGCGAACCCCGCGATTTCGGCCTCCGTCTCGCCTTTCGCCCGTAGCGCGGCCAGCAGCGCCCCAATCTGTGCCTCCGTCGCGTCTTTGAACACGGCGGTCGCGACGGTCTCGGCCTCCTTGAGCGTGAGATCCTCGCCGTCGGTTACGCGTTCGATGTACTCTTGCATAATGGTCACCAATGGACTCTTTCGTTCTATAATGTACAAACTCGTACACATATTTAAATCCGTCGCGTCGGGACACGCGGCGGCGGTCGCGCAGCGCTGATTTCGAAAGGTTGAATTGAACGGCCGGGAAATAAATAAATGCGACCGGGGTTCGTGGTCTAGTCGGTTATGACACCTCCTTGACATGGAGGAGGCCGGCGGTTCAATTCCGCCCGAACCCATAGCAGCGTGCCGCGGGCAATTCGCGAGTGGATCGCGCTTCTCGTGAGGGTGAATTGAACCTGGGAGCGGGAGGTGAGCGAGCGAACGAGAGCGACTGCGGTTCAATTCCAATCATACGATTACTGGACGAGGGTCGCTTCCCTCTGGAATTCCGATATTAGGAAACCCGTACAGATAAGAACCCTGTGAAGTATCGCTGGCTACTCGTCATCCTCGGCCCCCGGTTCCGACAGAGCATCAGAGTGCTCGGCCCTTGCGGGAAAGGCGGGACTCTCTCGCTGTCAAAGGTAGTTCACAGGGGCTCGTGTATTTCTACCACACCCCCGAACACGTTTTCGGGGATCCGCTACAACCGGCGATCATGAAAGTGTATCCGAAGGTCCCGCGGTACGACCACCCCGTCGTTCCACCGGGGTTCCTCGAAGCGCCGGATCTCGCGCTCCTCGAGAAGATCGACGGGAGTTCGTTCCGGTTTACGCTCTACGAGGAGCGGTTCGCCGAGCGCTATCCGGAACAGCTCACGGACGCGGTCAACGGCGACGGGAGTCTCGTGTTCGGGACGCGAATGGCCGTCCGCGGAAGCCATGACGATCCACTGACCGAGGTCGATGGCGCGCTCCGTCGCGCAGTCCGGTGTCTCAGAAACGGTATCGATCCGGATGCACTGCGGCGTGCACACGACGACTTCGGAGCGGCGCTGGAACTCTTCGACCGGGTCCGGCTTCCGGATGCTTCGACGGAGCACTCTTTGGTTCCGGCGCCGGTCCTGGATCGCCCCGAGGCGTTCGATCCGGGAGCCTATGACTTCCCGGCCTCGTCGCTCGCTGGCGATGTTCGCGTCGAGGGCGTCGTGATCCGGAGCGACGATGCTAGTCGGCGGGCGAAACTGGTCCGGGAGGCGTTCCGGGAGTTGAACCGCGAGCAGTTCGGGAAGAATCCGGAGGAGGCACAATCAGGCGCGGAGTACGTCGTCGCCGCCTACTGTACGCCGGCCCGCATCCGCAAACACGTTCGACGGATGGTCGTCGAGGAGGGTCGGGAGTTCGGCCTGCATCTAAATGATGATCTCTATCCCCGCGTCGTCGAGGATCTCTGGGCCGAGAACTGGCCGGACCTGATGGAGTTAGACGTCGCGTTCACGCCCGCTGAGGTGTACCCGATCGTCGCGAAGCGCTGCATCCAGGAACTTCGGCAGATGGAGACGAACGCAGCGTTGAACGACGCCGATCCAACGACGCTCTGGCGGCATCTGTCTGAGTGATTGGTGGGGACGTATTTCGGTCTGTCAAACTCTCACTCGCCGTTTAGCTGATTGTAGGCGATAAAGGCGAGAACCATATGAAGAAGCTCACTGATCCTGGCATCCGGTGTCGGAGTAGCCCACATCGATCGGGGCCGGAGCAGTGTCGTACAGGCAGTCATCACAGGACCACCAGACGCCCCCTTCCGGGGCGCTGATACTGTCGGCTGTAAGTTCGTGGAGGAATTCGCCACCCCGGGGTGACGAATATCTCCATCGAGTCACAGCCGACAGTAT
>JBDGQL010000006.1:0-4776 GCA_042219105.1 Karumarchaeum halophilus (SeqCode)
CAGAAGTCCTGATAGATATTCGCCGGGTACGGTGGAGGCTAATTCTATCAACAGCCTGTTGTACACCCTGAAATTAGTTGGGAATTTGTGCACATGACTGTCCATTAGCGGATATGTATATTTATTATATGTGTAAAAAAGTCAAGACAGGGTATTTCGGCGACTAAAATTAGAGCGTGCAACAGGCTATCAACAGTTCTGTCGACCCGTATACGAGTCATAATAAACACATGTGTATGGGTTCAGGTGAACTACCCCACCCTGCTCGCGCTGACGCGCTCGCTGAGGGTGGGGCTTCCTGATTCCACGACACGCTTTTTCACGGACGGTCGGCGTGCGCCGACAGTCCGCGCAGGGAACGCAGTCTCCACAGGCGTCGATTCGGAGTGTCCCACTCCTACTCGGTGGTGATAGCGGATGAGGCCGTCGCCCACCTTCTTGTCGGTGTACTTAGCGGCGGCCATGAGTAGCGCCATCACGGTGCTGTCTTCGACAGCCACCGTAATAAAACCACGCCACAGCGGGGAAGAAAAACGATGACGGGCGCTGTATCCCCTCCCTACTGCGCTCCTTGTCCGCTGGCGCGGACTCCGGTGCTCGTTGAGGAAGGGGGATTAGCGCCCTGCACCGCAGAAGCTAAACGTATAATGGATTATCGAGTATTTATTGTCACCGGTAACGCCATTGATACTGTCGGTCACACGTTCGTGGAAGAATTCGCCACCCTGGGGTGTCGAATATCTCCATCGAGTCACAGCCGACAGTATTACTTCCATCCTCAGGACGGCCGCGGGAGGTCGACTTCCTCGCCGTCGGCGTACACCGTCGGCTCCGTGAGGATCCCATCGAGATGCAGCGGTGCCTCGACGTCGCCTCCGATTCCGTGGTCGTCACCGATGGCGATGTGGACGGTGCCGCCGGCCTTCTCGTCGAGCAGGACCGACCCCACCAGTTCGGTGACGCCGACGTTCGCGCCGATGCCCAACTCCGCGAGGTTGTACGCGTCCCGGCCGACGTCCTCGCTGGCCTCCTCGACCTGCTCGCGGATCGCGTCGTCGGAGATGTGGGTGACGGAGCCGTCGGCGACCTCGAACTCCAGACGGTGGTCGGGTTCGAGGCGGCCGTGGGGCATCATCGTCCCGTCGACGACGTAGGTGCCGTTCGCGTCAGTCGGACTCACGAACACCTCGCCGGCGGGCAGGTTCGAGAAGTCCCCCGGGTCGTGGTTGAGGCCGATGTCGTCGAGCCACGCGCGATCGCCCGGCTCGAAGGTGACGTCGGTGCCCTGCGGGGAGGTGACCCGGATCTCCGTGGCGTCTTCGACCTGTTCTAAGAGGTCCGCGCAGGCGTCGGCGATGGCGTCGTAGTCCGCATCCAGCCCCCGGATCATCACCTCCTCGGTGATGCCGGGCATCGTGGCGCCGCGGGCGCCGGCGTCCGTCGCATTCGAGCGCGCGAGGGTGTGGCTGAGGCTCTTGGTCGTCGGCGCGACGAACACATCGGCCTCGCGCATGGCGGCCGCGACCGGAGCCGGCGGTTCAGCGCCGTGCTGATCCCCCGGCGGGTAGCGGACCAGGACGGCGCCGTCGGTGGTTTCGCTCGCGACGTCGTAGAGCGCCTCGCCGATCGCGCGGCGCTTGTCGTCGGTGATTACGGCACAGCTCTCCCCCGACCGGACGTCCAGACACTGATCGATCGTGGTCTCGGCGGCACCCCTGAGCGCGTCCTCGGTCATGTTCGGATCATCGGCCGGCGCCGCGTTAGACCTTTGGGAGGCCGGGGCGATCCGGCTGCTTCAAATATGGGTGAACCAGTCGTCGTAGGCGTCGACGCGCCCCTCCACCGTGTCGAAGAACGTCGACTGGATGTCGTCGGTGACTGGTCCCTTTGTCCCCGCGCCGATCTCGACGTTGTCGACCTGGCGGATCGGGGTGACCTCCGCGGCGGTCCCGGTGAAAAACAGCTCGTCGGCGGTGTACAGCTCTCCGCGGCTGATCGTCTCGGCGTCGTGGACCGCGTAGCCGAGGTCCTCCGCGATAGTCATGACGCTGTCGCGGGTGATGCCATCGAGGATGCCCTCCGAGAGGCCCGGCGTGTAGATCTCGCCGTCCCGGACGAGAAACAGGTTCTCCCCTGGTCCCTCGGCGACGTTGCCCTCCTTGTTGAGAACGAGCGCCTCGGTGAAGCCGTGCCGGCGGGCC
The DNA here is from genome assembly GCA_042219105.1 of Karumarchaeum halophilus (SeqCode). Classification (GTDB taxonomy): domain Archaea; phylum Halobacteriota; class Halobacteria; order Halobacteriales; family Hikarchaeaceae; genus CAYSJP01. The sequence continues at coordinate 2,202 of JBDGQL010000006.1, forward strand.
TCCTCGCCCGCGAGGACGCTGTTGACGTACGGTCCCGTCGTCTTCGCGTTTGTGGGGATCTGGCTGGAGGCGTACTTCCGCCAGGAGGAGACTTTCACTTTGACGCCCTCCTCCAGGGCCTCCTCGCCGAGGTACGCGCCCCAGGGCCAGCAAGCGATGGAGACCCGAACCGGGATGTCCTTCGGGCTGAGCCCGAGTTTCTCATAGCCGTAGAAGGCGATCGGGCGGATGTAACAGGAAGCCAGGTCCTGCCGGCGGATGAGTTCGAGGGTGGCTTCGGTGATCTCTCCGCGGTCGAATGGCATCTCGATGTCGTACACCTGGCCGGACTGGAAAAAGCGATCGAGGTGGGCGTCCCACCGGAAGATGGCGGGGCCCTCACCCGTGTCGTAACACCGCACGCCCTCGAAGACGCCAGTGCCGTAATGCAGCGCGTGGGTGAGGACGTGCACCTGTGCGTCCTCCCAGTCGACGAACTCGCCGTCCATCCAGATCGTATCGACCCCCTGGAACATCTCCGGGCGCTCGCTCATGGATTCCACCCCGAGGGCCGGTCGCCGCCTCGTGTCATACCCTGCCGTACATGCGCCCCCGTCTTATACCGTGTGGAACGCCGACGGTCCTTCCCCCACGCTCGCGGTGAAACCGACCTCGCGGAGCCTGTCGGCGAGCGGTTCGCCGATCCCCGACGCGGGCGTCAACACCCCACCGGCAAGCGGTGATTCGGTTTCGTCTTCAACCAGACACATCCCGGCCTCCCCGAGCATGCGTGCGGTCGCGCCGTATCCGGGGCCGAGATCTGCCCCGAACTCGGCTTCCACGGTGAAGGGGCCGTCCGTGGCCGTTCCGCGCCCGAGCACGCGTATCGTGAAGTCGCCGTTCTCGGTCTCCTCGCTCGTCGGTCCCTCGCCGGAGTCGGGAAACACGAACCGTCGTAGCCCGGATCGGATCGGGCCGACGGACATCGCGGCCGTGAACAGTCCGACTCCGCCGGCGATCAGGCCCGCGCCGACCGCCCCACCGGGGCCGCTCCCGGTGGGGATCACCTCCGTACACCGGAACTCGCGGCCCCAGGGGTACCCGAGGAGGGCGTTACTCCGCCGTATCACGCGCTCGTTCGCCGGCGCCATCGGCGACGGTGCCGTCCAGGCCGACCGAAGCCGGTCGTTCCGCGGGCGGCGCTGTGCCCCCGGATCGACGCCATCACGCTCCCCGGGCGGTGCCAGCGAGTACGGGTTCCGGAGCGTCTCCCGGGCGACCGGGTCGTTCGACGCGGCCTCGAACAACTCCGCGAAACTAGCTAACGTGCCGCCGCTCACGCCGCCGCTGACGCCCTCGACGTAGATCCGGACCAGATCGCACGGCGCGTCGAACTCCTCCATCGCGAACGACTGGACGAGCAGGGTGCTTAGGTCGGCCGGCACGGAGTCGAACCCACAGCTGTGGACGATGCGCGTCTCGGCGTCGACCGCCTCCTCGTGATACCGGTCGACCGTTTCCCGGATCCAGTTCACCTCCCCCGTCAGATCGCAGTAGTCGGTCCCGGCCTCGACACACGCCTCGACCAGCGGCGTGCCGTAGGTCGTGTACGGGCCGACGGTCGTGCAGATGACGCCCGTGCTGTGAGCGATCTCTCGGAGGCTCTCCGGCTCCATCGCGTCGCCGGTCACGATCGGGATCTCCTCCCACTCGCTTTGGTCGGTGAGGTCGCTCTCGAGCGCGTCGAGACGGTCGGCGTTTCGGCCGCCGAGCGCCAGGGAGAGGTCCGCCGGCGCGTACCGCTCGGTGAGATACTCCGCCAGGAGGCCTCCAGCGACGCCGGTCGCGCCCCACACAACGAGGTCGTGCGGTCGATCGGTGCCTGACATGCGTGTGGTCCTATATCGGGTTTCGAGTGTCTAAATTCTCCGCATCCAGCCGCCGGGTCCCCGTGCACCAGTTACTCGTCCCCGCTAACCTCGGGGCCGGTACGCAAGACGACGGTATACGCCAGAACGAGCGCGACGAGGAGGAGAGCGAACGATCCGGCGGCGGTCAAGGCTGCCTCCGGGTTGTCGAATCCACCGACGCGGAAGCTGATAATCTCCCGGGCGATAGCGATGATTGCGGCGCCGATGACGATCCGTATCAGGGGTTCCTTGCGGACGTACGCGACAAGTGTCCGATGGACCTCGACGATGATGAGCAAGAGAAGAACGCTGTTGAGAAGTTTGATAACCGCCAACGGGTCGGTGAACTCGCCGGACGTGATTAGCTCGTACAGCCCGAGCAGGAGGTCGAACACCCCGATCAAAAACAGTAACAAAAGAAAGTACGCCGCCAAGAGAACGAGCCAGCGCATGGCCTCACCGGAGGGCTCGGTGACGTCTGATAGTTTGACTCGCACATTTATTACTCGGACCTGCGTGTGATAGTGTTGCCGGCCCCAGGTTCGTGCACTGCCGGGTGCGTATCGCTGGACTCGGAATATACACCCGGACGTGATTTGCTTATAATGTCTGTTGTAGCTGTTTACCGGTGATCGCCACCCCCGGTGGCGGCGAGCACCGGTAAGAGACTACAACAGACATTATTA
>JBDGQL010000257.1:0-4742 GCA_042219105.1 Karumarchaeum halophilus (SeqCode)
GTGGGGACGTCGACGCTCCGTGACTGGAGAGCTTCCATCCGGCCCCGGAACCGCCAGCTGTCGCCGTCCCAACCATCGGTTTTACCCTGTTCGTCGCCAGCCGGAGCGTCCTGCCCGGCGTCGAGATACGCCCCGACCGCGGCGGCGATCACTGCGGCCTCCTCCGGCGTCGCCGAGTCGGGGACGTCGATGTCACGTGCCATGGCCGGTTACAGCGGGATGTTCCCGTGTTTTCGCTCGATGCGGTCGCCGCGCTTGTTCCGGAAGGTGTCCAGATCGTCGATTAGCCGCGCGCGCGTCTCCGCGGGTTCGATCACCGCGTCGAGAAAACCCTGGTCGGCCGCCCGGTAGGGGTTCGCGAACTCCTCGCGGTACTCCTCGATGAGTTCGTCGCGGCGTTCCCCGGGATCGTCGGCGGCGTCGATCTCCTCGTCGTAGAGCACATCCACCGCCCCCTGGGGTCCCATCACCGCGATCTCGGCGCCCGGCCAGGCGTAGTTGGCGTCCGCGCCGACGTGTTTCGAGGCCATGACGTCGTAGGCGCCGCCGTAGGCCTTCCGCAGGATGACGGTGAGGAGGGGGACGGTCGCCTCGGAGTAGGCATACAGCAGTTTCGCGCCGTGGCGGATGATCCCGCGGTGTTCCTGGTCGGTGCCGGGCATGAACCCCGGCACGTCCACCAGCGTGAGGAGGGGGATGTTGAACGCGTCACAGAACCTGACGAACCGCGCGCCTTTCATCGAGGATTCGATATCGAGCGTGCCGGCGTTCACCCGGGGCTGGTTCGTGACGACGCCGACCGCGTGGCCGTCGAGACGGGCGAAGCCGACGACGAGGTTCGCCGCGTGGGCTTCCTGAATCTCGAAGAAGGAGTCCCGGTCCGCGATCCGGTCGATCACCTCGGTCACGTCGTAGGGCTTCCGGGGCTGTTCGGGCACGATGTCGACGAGATCTTCGGGGCGACGGTCGGGGTCGTCGTTGGACTGGATTCGTGGGGGATCCTCGACGTTGTTTTGCGGGAGATACGAGAGGAGTTCGCGAATGGCGTCCAGCGCCTCCTCCTCGGCGTCGGTGGCGACGTGGGCGACGCCGCTCTCTCCGGTGTGGGTGTCGGCGCCGCCCAGCTCCTCGAAGCTCACTTCCTCGCCGGTGACGGTGCGGATCACGTCCGGACCGGTGATGAACATGTGGCTGGTCTCCCGGACCATGAACACGAAGTCCGTGATAGCGGGGGAGTACACCGCGCCGCCCGCACAGGGGCCCATGATCGCGGAGATCTGTGGGACGACGCCGCTTGCCTGCTGGTTGCGGTGGAACACCTCGCCGTAGCCCGCGAGGCTGGAGACGCCCTCCTGGATGCGCGCGCCCGCCGAATCGTTGAGGCCGATGATCGGCGCGCCAACCTCCAGGGCCTGGTCCATCACCTTACAGACCTTCTCGGCGAACACCTCTCCCAGCGATCCGCCAAAGACGGTGAAGTCGTGGGCGAACACGAACACGGTGCGACCGTTCACCTCGCCCCGGCCAGTGACGACGCCGTCGCCAGGGAACTGCTTTTCCTCCATGTCGAAGGTGTGGCTGCGGTGGGTACGCAACTGATCAATCTCCCGGAACGTGTCCTCATCGAGGAAGTACTCCACGCGCTCGCGGGCGGTCATCTTCCCCCGGTCGTGCTGGGACTCGATGCGCTCGGCGCCGCCGCCCATCTCGGCTTCGCGGCGTTTCTCGCGTAGCTCCTCGATGTCGTCCTCGTTCATGTGGGGTCACCCCGGGCGGTCATGGGATATGGAAACACGAGTGTCGGGAAAAGGGTTGCTACCGGCGAGACGCGGCCCGTACTTATTTGTGAGCGTCCTGTGATACGGTAGGCATGGGTACGGAAGACCGTGGATTCGATACAGGCGGCACGGGAAGCGACGCGTACTGCATCTCCTGTGGAGAGATGATGGACGCTGATGCCAACGTGTGCCCCTCCTGTGGTGTCGGGCAGGACACGCTCCCGACGACGGGCGGCGAGGAACGAACGGTAGAAGAGAAGTACTGCACCTCCTGCGGTGCCATCCTGAACGCCGACGCGGAGATGTGTCCCGAGTGTGGCGTCGAACAGACGGTCGGAGCAGACGAGAAGGAGAAGTTAGTGGCGGGGCTGCTGGCGATCCTCCTCGGTGGCCTCGGCGTCCACAAGTTCTATCTCGGTGACACAAAGATGGGCGTTCTGTATCTCTGTTTCTTCTGGACGGCCATCCCGGCAATCGTCGGCTTGATCGAGGGGATCCTCTATCTCACGAAGTCCGACGCGGAGTTCCAGCGCCAGTACGTCAACTCCTGATGCCGTCGCACCGATCCGAGGTGCGGGTCGGCCTCGTCGAAACGCGACGGTATCTCCTCTCACATCACGAACCCGAGGAGTGGGACCGCTGTCACGCGGTCGGGATTCCCGGGAAGGAGCGACCGGTCCGGATCTGTGCCAGGTGTTCGGGCATCTACCCCGGGATCGCTCTCGGCGTCGCGCTCGTCTGGGCAAGGGCGCTGCCGGTGGTGCCGGCACTCGTCGCCGTTCTCCCGGCGTTCGCGCTCCTCGACTGGGGTCGGAGCCAGTTCACCGCGCAACGGGGGAGCAACACCGCTCGGACGGTTACGGGGTTCGGACTCGGATTCGGCTACGGGATGGGGCTTCTCGGCGTCCTGCGTGGGGACGCCCGGATAGCGATCATCCTCGTGGGGGTGGGCTACGCGAGTCTCGCCGCGGCGGCGCTGTGGGCGGAGCGTCGGCTGCGGTGAACCCACGACGCGGGGGCTCGTCGCCTACCCGGGATCGGTCAGCACGTCGAAGTCAAAGCGGTCGGTCGCGATCAGCCCCCCAGCCAGCCCCAGCGTGAGCAACACGGGAATCCAGTTCCCGAAGGCGAGGTTCATACTGTCGGCTGTGACTCGATGGAGATATTCGCCACCCCGGGATAGCGAACTCCACCACAAACGTACAGCCGACAGTATATCAGTGATCGAAACGAATGATCCGGGATTGCCGGTACGGGATGAGAGCAACCATCGTAAAAACTTCACTGGGTTGTTGAAACAAGTTTATCAGAGATGAATGACTATCGGACACACATGGGCCGCGACGAACTTATTGGACATCTCCAAGAGTTAGCAGCGGAACTTGAAAAATCACCCACCACGGAAGAGATGCATGAGTACGGACAGTATTCTGCCCAAGCGTACTATTATTACTTCGATACATGGGACGAGACACTCGAAGCAGCCGGTCTTGAAACGACTGAGACTACCCGCACTGATCTGATTGAGGATCTTCAGGCGATACAGGAAACCGTTGGAAACCCCTCCTCATGGACAGACGCCATCAAAGAACACAGCAGGTATCCGCTTTCTCAAATCTACAAGAAGTTTGGAAATCTTGACTCCGCTCTTGATGCGGCCAACATCGAGAAGGAGGAACCGTCACCTATCAGTAAAGACGAAATCATTGAGGAGATTTCACGGTTGGCCACTGATGGGACCCCCCCAACAACCGATCAGATGGACGATGAAGGGGCCTATTCTGCGCGTACCTGTGGAGATCAATTCGGGACATGGAACGACGCTGTGCGCGCTGCAGGATACGAGCCGCTGGGGACAGCACCTGAATACACTGACGAGGAACTGTTGGATGAGATCAGGCGGCTCGCCGAGGAGGTGGGGAAACCGCCAACAACGAGAGAGATGATAGAGCATGGTGAGTACACGGCGTCGGTCTATTTTCGCCGTTTCGACTCCTGGAACGACGCTGTAAGCGAGGCGGGATTTATGCCCAACGAGACGTTTGGCGATCCCGCCGACCAGCGCATCCCGATATCGGAGTTACTTGATGAAATTAACGCAGTTGCAAAACGAGTCGACGGGCGCCCTACGACTGAGGACATGCTTGAGTACGGGGAGTATTCGGTCACTCCGTACGTAAACCGATTCGGATCGTGGAACAATGCGCTCGAACGTGCGGGATTCAGTCCGTTCACTGGAACGACCGAGGATCTCTTTTCGCGGGAGGAACTCATCTCCGAGATTCAACGGCTGGGAGAAAACGTAGATCGACCGCCAACGACACAACAGATGAACGAACACGGCCAGTACTCAACGTCCCCCTATCAAAATATATTCGGCTCGTGGGTCGACGCATTGAGAGAGGCCGGCTTCGACCCGACCACGGCGCAACTTCGCCGGTACGATTCCTGATGATGCCCTCTCGGTCGTCGGGATGAACGAACTCGAACAAGTCACTACCGATCAGTCACCGGGGGTCGGCCAACACGTCGAAGTCGAACCGATCGGTCGCGATCAGGCCCCCCGCGAGAACGAGCGTGATCACCACGGGAATCCAGTTCGCAAACGCCAGATTCACGAGTCCCCACAGGACGACGAAACACACCAGATCGTCCAGCATGAACGCCCGCGCGTCCAGCCGGGCGATCAGTTCGGTCCGGTCGAACGCCAGGTCGAAGGCTACCGTCGCGATCGTTCCCGAGAGCACCCAGCCGGCGTAGTTCGAGAGGGGACGATCCGGCGAGCGCTTCTGGAGCGAGACCCCGAAAGCCCCGATGGACATCGAATGAACGACCATGACTGACACGGGACACGCTTGATCTGGAACCGACACGACATCGAAGTCGATCCGGTCGGTCGCGTTCGGGCCCTACGGGTCGACAGAACTGTTGATAGAATTAGCCTCCACCGTACCCGGCGAATAT
>JBDGQL010000092.1:0-4699 GCA_042219105.1 Karumarchaeum halophilus (SeqCode)
GTCGGCTGGCGGGTGAGCACCTGGATCGGCCCCCGCGAGCGGGCGTGGATCTTGTTCGAAACCATGTGGTACAGCTTGTGGTACAGGATGGTCCCGACGAAGATCTCGGCCTCGATCTTCTCGCCCGTGATGCCCGAATACATGACCTCCTTGCCGCTGGCCTTGAACCCGTGATCCGTCAGGGACTCACGGAGTTCGCTCTCGTCCTCGCCGGTGAAGGGTGTCCCGTCGACGCGCCGGCCCTCCAGGGAGCCGACCTTGCCCCCCAGCATCTCGAGCACGTGGCCGACGGTCATTCGCGAGGGCAGGGCGTGTGGGTTGAGAATCAGATCCGGCACGACGCCCTCGCCGGTGAAGGGCATGTCCTCCTGGGGCGCGATGTGGCCGACGACCCCCTTCTGGCCGTGTCGGGAGGCGAACTTGTCGCCGAGTTCCGGGACGCGCTCATCGCGCACTGACACTTTCGCCAGCTTCGAGCCGTCCTCGCCCTCCATCAGGGTCACCGTGTCGACGACGCCCGACTCGCCGCTTCGCATCGTGACGCTCGTCTCGCGGCGCTTCTGTGGACTCAGCCCGCCCATGTCGTCGGGTTCCTCCAGAAACCGTGGCGGGCTGGTCTTGCCCAGCAGGACGTCGTTCTCGCCAACCTGGGTCTCGGGGTTGACGAGCCCGTCCGAATCGACGTGGGTGTAGGCCTCCTCGCCGCGTGCACCCCGAACATCCTGTTCGGGAATCTCGAAGCGGTCCTCCTGGCCGCCGGGGTAGCGTCGCTCCTCGCCCTCGTAGGTGCGAAAGAAGTGCGACCGCGAGAGGGCCCGTTCGACTGAGCCCTTGTTCATCACGAGTGCGTCCTCGATGTTGAACCCCTCGTAGCTCATGACGGCGACGACGAAGTTCTGCGCGGAGGGCCGGTCGTCGTAGCCGATCTGCTCGGTGGTCTGGGTCTTGACCATCGACTCCTGGGGATAGTGAAGGAGGTGCGCGCGGGTGTCCGGGCGAATGCGGTAGTTCGCTGCCGGCAGACCCAACGATTGCTTCATCATCCCTGCGCCCATGGTAATTCGCGGGCTCGCGTTGTGCTCGGGGTACGGAATCATTCCGGCACCGATGCCGAACACGAGCTGTGGATCGATCTCCAGGTGGGTGTGCTCGGGGGTGAGTTCATCGGCGCCGACGGCGACGAGGATGTCCTCTTCCTCCTCGGCGTCGATAAACTCGATCTTGCCGCGCTCGACGAGGTCCTCGAATGAGAGTGCCTTCTCCTCGAGGGCCGCGATCTCCTCCTCGCTGACGAGGGGCTGACCGTTCTCGACGACAATGAGGGGGCGTCGCGCTCGCCCCGCGTCGGCGTTAACGATCACCTCGTCGGTGCGGTCCTTGACCGAGACGTTGACCATCTCGGAGATGTCGCCCCGTCGCCGGGCCGCGCGGATGTTGTCTGCGAGTTCGTTCGGATCGGGGTGGGTCCCGACCAGACTGCCGTTGACGTATACTTTTGAGTCTCGTCCCTTGCTCATTGTCAGTCGTCCGCGGGAGCGCTCGTGTTCTCGAACCCGGGGATGCCCGCGACTCCCATCGACACGAGTTCGCGTTTGAGTCGCTGTTCGTCGGCCACGTCCTGGGAGAGTTCCATCGCTTGCGCGAAGTTCTTCACCAGGCCGCAGTTCGGTCCCTCCGGCGTCTCGGAGGGACAGATCCGCCCCCACTGGGTCGCGTGCAAATCACGCGCCTCGAAGTGGGGCTGGCTGCGGGAAAGCGGCGAGCGCAGCCGGCGCAGATGCGAGAGAACGCCCATGTGGTCGGTCCGGTCCACGAGTTGAGAAACGCCCGACCGGCCGCCCACCCAGTTGCCCGTCGCGAGCGGATGCTCCAGCCGTTCGGTCAGCACGTCCGACCGGACGACCGTCGACACCGACAGCTGGCGGTTGCGCATGTGAGCGCGCTCCAGCTGGTATTTCACGTCCCTCGCGAGCTTGTTCAGCGCCGTCCGGAACAGGTCCTGCATCAGATCGCCGCTGACCTTGAGACGCTTGTTCGCGTAGTGATCCTTGTCGTCGGCGTCCCGGCGTTCGAGCGCGAGCTCGAAACACGCCTCGGCCATCCGACAGAGGTAGTAGGCCTTGTTGATCCGGACAGCTTCCTCCTCGATGCCCTCCTCGTGGAGGTGTGGCAGGAGGTACCGATCGATCACGTAGTTGGCGCGCTTGAGCTGGTAGTTCTTGCCCTGCCCGGAGGCGACGCGCTGTCCCAGCTCTTCGATGGCGGCTTCCTGGGTCTGTACTTTCGCTTCCTCCAGGTTCTCCAGCATGAACTTCACGATCTCGGGGTCGTCGGAAACCCGGTGGACGATCTCCTCGTCGGATTCGAGGCCGAGCGCTCGCACGAGCGTCGTGAAGTCGATCGAGCCCGACACCGAGGGGAAGGAAACTTCCAGTAGACCATCGCGGCCCCGCTCACAGAGAACGAGTGCGCGGTAGCCACGGCGCTGGGAGAAGGTCTTTGCGACTTCGATGGTGTCGCCGTACTTCGTGTCGGTCTCCGCGAGAATCTTGTTCGGCGCGAGGTCCTCGCTGGTCATCAGGACGCGTTCGGAGCCGTTAACGATGAAGTAGCCGCCCGGATCGGCGGGATCCTCGCCGATCTCGACGAGTTCGCGGTCGGTGAACTCCGCGATGTTACATTTGTCCGAACCGACCATGATCGGCATGCGGCCGATCTTCGTCTCGGACTCGTCGAGGATTCGCTCCTTTTCCTCCTCGCCACCCTCGACGATCCGCATCTCCATGAACACGGGCGCGGCGTAGGTGATGTTCCGGAGACGGGCCTCCTGTGGGTACAGCAGTTCCTCGGAGCCGTCAGCTTCCCGGACGCGGGGCGTGACGACCCGGACGTCGCCGAGTTCCACGAACACCGGCTCCTCGTCCTCCTTGTCGCCGATGTCGGTCTCGATAGTTTCTTTCTCGTCGACGACGTTCTGCATGCCCCGCCCGAGAAACGAATTGAACGACCGGAAGTGGTGTTCGGCGAGGCGGTCCTGTCCGAAGTACTCCCGGGAGATGGTGCGTCTGTCTTCTGTGTTCATTCGACCACCAGTCGGTACACTGTCGCCCGATCGGTCGTTCGCGAATCCCGGACGATCTCGACGACGTCACCTACCTCGACGTCGCTCGGGAGGGCAGGGTCGCTCCGTTTGATTTTCGGCAGATCGGTGCGCTTGATGCCGTACTCCGCGAGCACCGAATCGAGATCGTCCTCGGCGAGGACGGAGTGCTCGGGGACGAGTTCGTGCTGGGTTACGTCAACCATGGGTATTGGGGTGAGGAGTGGCTAGCAAGATACTACCCGCGATAGTTTTCGGGAGCATATAAGCCTTGCCAAACCGCACGGAGGCAGGTGAACGTTCACTCAGCGAGATGTGTGCTGTCGTGCTCCCACACGAGATCGAAGTAGCGTTTCAGCCCGGCGACGAAGGAGCCGTTCTCCGTGATCGCGGCCTGTCGCATCGACAGCGGGATGTCCTTTTCCTCGACCAGGAGAATGGCTCGCCCGGAGTCGTACTCCATGCTCGGATCGACGAACGTGCCCCGCCAGGGGAGCACGTGGTTGCTGTACTTCATCCCGACATCGGGATGCTCCGTCCGGATGTGCTCGATGATCTCCGCCTGGACGGACCGGTTGTTCGGGGTGAGGTGGTCGGGATGGAGAAAGAGCACCGTCACCGAGACGTCCCGGCCGAGGGCATCCTCCAGAGCGGGTTCGATCCGCTCGAAGTACTCGAAACTCTTCGTCAGCACGTGGACCCGATCGGTCGCGTCCCGGTACATGCTCCGGGTTTCCCGTTCACTCGGGTCCCCGACATCGACGACGTGGAACAGTTCCGCGGTTGGCGTGATGTCGTCGCTCGCGCTCTCGTAGATCGGAGCGAACTCCGCGAGGAACTCCTCGCGGGCGGCCTCGACGTCCGTCCGGTACTGTTCGTAAGCCTGCCGGCGGTTCTCGACTGCACGATCGACTACCGCCTCGGGGTGTTTGGCCTGGTACTCTTTGGGGTGTCCGGGGACGATCTTGATGTACCCGTCTTCCGCCAGCGAGTCGAGCACGCCGTAGATGCGGGCTTTCGGGATGCCGGTGGCTTCCGCGAGGTTGGGGGCTGTCGTCCGCCCGATTCGGAGGAGTTCGGCGAGTGCCGTCGTCTCGTACTCCGTCAGGTCGAGTTCCTCCAGCAGGCTCTTGTCCGACCGGGATGTCATTACCCCGCGTTCGCGGCCGGTCCCTGTAAATGCTCCCACGGGGGCAAATTATAGAATTTCAAGGCGAATGCACCCGCCTTCCCGTGAGGAGGGAGTGTTCCGACGCTGCCGGAACCGAGTGACGAACAGGCGGGTGATGAAGCCAACACGGTGAGTACCAATCCACCGGCTACACCATTGCTGGATATTCCAAAGTATTTAAAAATAAACAACTCATAATAATCAGTAACGGATGCCGACAACACGCCGCACCTACGTCTGCCGCATCCAAAACCACTCCCAAGTGGCTGGTGCGCTGGACAGACACGGCTGGTCGGCATCCAAACTCTGGAACGTTATCAGACACGTCTGATATACTGTCGGACAGAGACATTGATAATCGAACCCCCGGGACGGGGGGCCTTCGAATTATCAATACTTCTGTCCGACAGTATAGCCCGTGAGACGTA